>JAUIEZ010000008.1 GCA_030429665.1 Gammaproteobacteria bacterium
CAGCGGCACCTCGGCACCGGACGGGGTAAGAATGATCATGTTGGCGAGATCCTCCGGTCCGTCGCGGTCCGTGCCGGTCAGTCGCAGGTCCACCTCGTAGTGCTCGAGCCCCTCGGTGAATTCGTCCACGGTGATGCCCTGGAACGCCGCGCGCACCTGGTCGGCCAGGGTGCGGGCGTCGATACCCAGCGAGCCGGCGCTGTCCTTGAGCTTCAGCCGGTATTCGCGCTTGCCGGGACGCAGGTCGTCGCCAAGATCGGTGACGCCGTCGAACGCGCCGAGCCACTCGCGCAGCTCGAGCGACGCCGCCTTCAATTGCGCCAGGTCCTCGCCGGTAAGGCGGATGTCGATCGGCCGGCCGGCCGGGCCGATGACCGGTTCGGTGAACTTTAGCGAAATGACATCGGTGGGCGCGCCGGTTTCCTCGCGCCACGCATTGCGCACGTCGTCGAGCGCCGTGCCGCGGGTCTCGGCCCCCAGCAGGTCCGCGATCACCCGCGCCACGTGCGGCCCGCTCTCGCCGGCGTCGGGATTTTCGCCGAAGATCACCGTAACGTTCTGTACCAGCGACTGGCCGTCGGGCTGGTCTTGCGCGAAGCGATCGTTGACCCGCGACAAGGCCTTGGTCATTCGCTCGACCAGCCGCTCGGTGTGCCCGAGCGGCGTGCCCTGGGGCAGCAGGATGCGCGCCTCGACGATGTCGCCGTCAACGGACGGAAACCCCACGAACTTCAGATGGCCGCCCGCGGGCATGGCGACGGCCAGCACGAGCAGCATCAGGACCAGTCCGACAGTGAAGTAGCGCCACGCAATCGCCGCGTCCAGCACCGGACCGAATACCTTCTCCCGCAGCGCTTCGAACCGGCGCTCGAACACGGCCCGAAACCGGGGCATCGCGTCGCCGCGTCGCATGTGCTCCAGCGAGTGACCGAGGTGATTGGGAAGGATCAGGAAGGCCTCGACGAGGCTGACGCTGAGTACCACGATCAGCACGATGGGCAGCACGCGCAGGATCTGTCCCAGGTCGCCGCCGATGAACGCCAGCGAGCCGAACACCAGTATCGTGGTCGCGAAAGACGACATGATCCCGGGGCCCACTTCCCGCACGCCCTCGATGGCGGCGCGCATCGGCGGTGCGCCGCGATGAAGGCGCGCTGCGACGTTCTCCGCGATGACGATGGCGTCGTCCATCAACAGGCCCACGCCGATCAGAAGTCCCACCAGCGAGATCATGTTGAGACTGATATCGGCGAGCGGCAGGACGAACAGCGCGCCGAGAAACGAGACCGGCAGGCCCATCGCCACCCAGAAGCTGTAGCGAAGGGAAAAGAACAACCACAGGACGCCGAACACCAGCGCCAGTCCCTGCAAGCCGTTTCGTACCAGCATGTCGAGCCGGTCGGCGACGATGGAGGCGCGGTCCTGGGTCAGCGTGAGCGACAGACCGGGCGGCATGCGCCGTTGTTCCTCGGCCACGAACGTCTCGACGCGGCCAAGTACGTCGAGGATGTCCTGGTCGCGCGTCTTCTCGACGTTGAGCATTGCCGCGCGCTTGCCGTTGAACGTGATTTTCTCCTCGTCGCGTTCGAATCGCTCGCTGATGGCGGCGATCTCGCCGAGTTCGATGGCGGCGCCGGCGCTGCCGGAAACCACCACGATGTCGCGCAGGTCGTCCACCGTGGTGCCGCGTTCGTCGACCCGCAGCAGGAACTCCTCGGCGCCGCCCTCCAGGCGACCTACCGGACTTTGCACGGTGTTTCGCGCCACCGCCTCGGCGATGGCATTGGCGGACAGGCCGTATTGCCGCAGTCGCGTGACGGGCACCTCGATACGAATCTGGTGCTCCGAGAATCCGCCGATGGTCACGCGCGCGATGCCGTCGAGCGCCGTCATGCGCGCCTTGAGATTCTCGGCGTAGGCTTTCAGCGCCACCGGGTCGGTCGGGCCGGTTACCGCCACCGAGATGACGCTGTCGGTGCGACCGGTTTCCTCGACCAGCGGAATCTCCGCCTGCTCGGGGAAATCGTCGATGGTGTCGATCTCGGACTTGACGTCGTCAAGGAAGCGGGCGATCTGCGCGCCCTCGACCATCACGGCGGTGGCGGTGGCGAGCCCCTCGCTCGCCTCGCAGGTAATCTCGTCCAGGTCGGTGATACCTTCGAGGGCGTCCTCGATACGGCGGCAGATGGCGTCCTCGACCTCGGACGCGGCAGCGCCGGGGTAGACGACGGTCATGCGCACGGTATCGCTGGCAATGTCCGGAAAGGTCTCCCTGGACAGCGTCGGAATCGACGCCAGTCCCAGGATCATGATCGCGGCCATCAGGAGATTGGCCGCGTTGGGATGGCGCGCCAGGTACTCGATCAATGCGCGTTCTCCGCGGCGTCGCGCAAGTTCCGCGAGAGTATTTCGTCGACGACGGGGTCGAGGCGCATGCCTTCGACCAGTGGCACGACGTCGGTGACCACCACGCGTTCGCCGCCTTCGAGCCCCGATTCGATCACCGCGACCTCTTGCTGCTCGAAGGCAACCGACACCGCGCGGCGCTGCAGCCGCTCGTCGTCATCGACCAGAAGCACTTCCCCGTTGCGTATCGCGTGGCGGGGCACGATCACCCGGTCGGACAGCGCATCGCCGCGAATGGTCACGCGCACGAACATGCCCTTGGACAGGGGCGGGCGCTTGCCGGGGATCGCCAGCCTGAACGGATCGTCCACCGCGACCACCACGCCGACCGTTCGAGTTTGCGCGTCCACGGCGTCGCTGATGCGCACGAAGCGGGCGTCCCAGCTTGCGGTCACGTTGCCGAGGTCCATTTCGATGGTAGGAGCGAATCCGACCAGCTCGCCCAGCGATTCGGCCATGAGCGCCGGGCTGATCTGAACGACTTCGCGATCGAGCACCAGGGTGCGCAGGGCGGCGATGGATACCTGGGCGACGATCTCCACGCGTTCCACGGAATCCCCCTGCAGCATCACCTGTCCGGTCGCCACGTACTGCCCGGTCTCGACGTCCAGGGCGGCGACGCGCATGTCGAACGGCGCGACGATCCGCGTGTGCTCGATATCCCTGAGCGCCTGGGCGTGGCGCGCTTCGAGCACGTCGCTGCGCGCGGGAAGCAGGGCCAGGGTGTTTTCCTGGGCCTGGACGCGGTTGCGCGCGGACAACAACTCGCGCTCGGCGGCGTCCAGGTCGCTCTGGGACGCCGTGCCGCGGGCCACGAGGCTCTCGATGCGTTCGAACTCGCGCCGGGCCAGGTCCAGGGATCGGCGTTCGATGGCCAGCGAGGCGCGCGTGTTCTCGTCTTCCACGCCCAGCTCCGCCTGCTCCGCCTCGATCCGCGCCAGCTCCAGCTCGTAGTCCACCGGGTCGATGCGAAGCAGCTCGGTGCCTGCCGTCACCACCGTGCCGTTACCGAGATCGTCGGCCATCGACACGATGCGTCCGGCCACCTGGGCCACGGCCCGCCAAACCCGCGCCGGCTGCACCGGTCCGTAGCCTTCCGCGACCGGGACGACGTCGCCACGCAGGGCCGACACGACGCGCACCGGCCTGGCGGGTTCGCTCGATGACACCCGGGCCGGTTCAGGCCGTTGCCCGACCTGCCAGGCCATGATCGCGATGCCGATTGCCAGGGGAGGTACGATGAGCAATCGACGCCATCTGGATGGTGAGTGATTCATGATTACGCCGGGATCGTGTGAAGGCGAAATGATGGTCGGATTACGTCGACCCCCCGGAATCTACCACGGACCGGGTGCGCCTCCTTCACTCGCTCGGCCCGAAGAATCCGCCCGGTCAGTCGTCGGCAATCGGGCGCCCGGTGACGAGCACGTCGCGCAACGACCCGGGCATGGCGCGAAACCTTGCGTCGGGAGAGGTGCCGAGCGCGTCGAGGGTCTTGGAGAAAAAACAGCGCACCGCTGCCGCGGCGACGACGTCGAACACTTCCGCGTCGGACAGGCCGTGCGCCTTGAGCTCCTCCACGTCCTCCCGGGCGACGGACTGGGCGTCGCGGACCACCTTTGCCGCGAATCGCATAATGGCTTTCTCGGTGTCGTCGAGCCCCGATGACGCCGGATCTTCCGCGATCGAGCGTAGCTGGTCGGTGTCGAGTTGGTCTTTCAACAGGACCGATCCGTGCGCCAGCATGCAATACGAACTGCGAAGCGTGCGCGCTGCGGCGATCGTCACCAGTTCGTAGCGGCGCAAGTCCATGTTGCCCCGTATGCTCGCGAGCAACGCCTCCCAGGCGGCCATGACCTGGGGCCTTTGGCTGAACGCCTTGACGAGATTGGGAAGGAAGCCGTGCTCGTCCCGTGCCTTATCGTACATCGCGCGAACGGCGTCCCGGGCATCGGCCTCCGGTATCGTGTTGATAAAAGTCATGACCGACTCCCGCCGGTATAGCCGGGCTGCAAAAGGTTGAACGAATGGTTGCGCGGCGCATCACGGCGGTTGAAGGTTCCAGGTTCTGTCGCCGACCGCCCGAAGTGCTAGCTTACCTTTCGCGTGCCGGAGAAAGAACAGGGGCGGTGCCCAGAAACGCGAGATGATCCGCGGTAGACGAGCATTTCCGTTGAACGCCGTGCCCGCACGACGCACCGTGCCCGCACGACGCACCGTGCCCGCGTCAATCCCCGAATGACTCCAGGTCGAGCGTCTCCGGTTTGCCCAGCCACCAGGCGTGGGTGGTATGGTCCTCGAGGTCGTTTCCGGTGTCGGCATGCACTAGAACGGTCAGGCCGTCGCGGTGCCGGTCGAGCCAGTCGATCAATCGCGGGTAAACGTTCGCCCTGAACTCTATCTGCCGGCTCCACCGCGGGTGCGGCCCGACCGGCTTCTCGTGCAGCCGGCCCAGCCTCACGTCGAAGCGCTTGGCCGCCTGTTCCGTTAGTCGACGGGCCTGTTCGACGCTCCGGTCGTCGAAGTAAACGTGAGCGTGGAATCGCTCGTGACGGGGTGACTCGGGTGGTTTCATGACGGCAAGGTCCGGGCGTGTACTGGATGCAACGTGTTGAGGGCTCGACCGTTGCCGCCGCTGGCCGCGGCATCCGACGCCGGTGCATCGGGCCGCCAGTGCTGGCGCAACCGGGTTCGCTCGCTCCGCCGGCGACGGTCGCCTCTATAATAGCCGGAAGAGCGAACCGAAAGGCGTGCCGGCGTTCGACCACCCGACCTTGCGGGACGGGTGGCGCGGCAGGTCGCGTCGAAAACCGGTCAAGAGGGCCTGCCATGAAAACAGTTCGATACGGCGCCGTCGCGCTGACGCTCACCGCCATCGCCTTTTCCACTGGCGCGCCGGCCCAGACCGGCAGCCTGTGGCACGGTCTCATCGATGCCAACATACCGATGGAACTCTACGTCGAGCGGTTTACCGCGGAACGCGTCGAGGGCCGCGTAAGTTTCGGCCAGGCCCGCTTCGGATACGCCGGCATCAACCAGTTGTGCGATTCGGCCCGCCTGGTCGCGACCCGGTCGGGCGATCGCTACGCCTACCGGATCAGCGGTGCCTGCGGCGGCAAGGGTACGCTGCGCGTGTCGGACGAAGATCCGGACCGAATCGAAGGTCGCGGCACGATATTCGACGCGGCGACGGCATCCGCGTTCAAGCGGCGTCACTTTTACCTCGAACGCGACTGAAAAAACGCGCGAAGTTTCGTGTGCGACCCGAGGCGATTTTTCCATTGCGCGACTGCGCCGATTCATCCGAAACTGCTACACTGACAGGCCAGGTCTTCGACGAACACGATAACGGGAGGTCGAGATGGCAAACTGGCATATTCGCGGGCAATACATGGAAACCTGCAACTGCGAGTTCATCTGTCCATGCATCGGTTCGAATCTGGCCGCCCGCCCCACGGAGGGCGACTGCAAGGCGGCCATCGTGATGCGGATCGAAGAGGGCGACAAGGACGGCGTCGACCTTGCCGGCGTGTCCTTCGTCGTCCTGATGCATTCGCCCGGCCCCATGGCCGAGGGCAACATCAAGGTCGGGATGATCGTCGACGACAAGGCCAGCGACGAACAGGTCGAAGCGGTGGGGGCGATCGCCTCCGGCGCCGCGGGCGGCCCGATGGCGGCGCTGGCGCCACTGGTCGGGGAAATGGCGGGCATGGAGCGGCGCTCGATCACGTTCGACAAGGACGGCATGAACTATCACGTCACCGCTGGCGAACTCATCGACCAGAGCCTGTCAGGCGTGCCGAGCTTATCGCGCGAAGGCGAGCCGATATACATCGACAACACGGCGCACCCGGTCTCGCCGCGACTGGCACTGGCGAATGCCCGGGAAAGTCACTATCACGCCTTCGGCATCGATTGGGACGACAGCAGCGGTACGCGCAACGGGCACTTTGCCGAATTCGCCTGGAACGGGTGACGCTCGGGCGCCGGACCGGCGCCGCGATGAATTCGCGGTGCGCACCTTGCGCGATGCCGTCATTACGAATCCCGGCCGCCCGATCCGCTTCGCGCGGACGGTAAATGCAACAACGAACGACAACCCGCGGCCGATGCCTTGTGAGCCAGAAAAAGTGCTTTGAAGATTTCGACGAGGACTTCACCTTTCACTTCCAGGTGCCCGGCCTCGGCGAGAAGGAGATCGTGGAGTTTGCGTCGACCTACGATCCGCAGCGTTTTCATCTCGACCCCGACGAGGCGGCCCGGACGCACTTCGGCGCCCTGGTGGCCTCCGGATTCCAGACGCAACTCCTGTGCTTCCAGCCGTTCTGCCGCGAGGTGCTGGTGAACACCCACGCGATCGGCGCGCCGGGCATCGACGAGTTGAAGTGGCGTCGTCCCTGGTTCCCCGGCGAGGCGGTTGCCGGTACGGTCAAGCTGGTGGGCAAACGACCCTCGTCGCGGCGAAGCGACCGGGGCTACCTGGATTTTTTGCTGGAAGCGTCCGTCGACGACGAGCCGCTGTTCTCCATGTCGTGGACGGTCATCATGTTGACGCGTTCGGGAGCGGATGGCGCGGCGCGGGACGGGGCGACAGTGGCTTCGACATGATTTCGCCGACGCACGGGGTTGCCACGGTCACGAACCGAGGGCGGGGGCGGTAGCGAAACGGTCGGTCGCGCCGGGCGCCGATCGGTTACACTTTCCGATCAAGCCCGTTCCGGATCGATTCGCGTGCGCTGTTCGACGTGTGGTGGCGACAACCCGGTAAGCGCCAACTTCTGTGCGCAATGCGGCGTACGCCTGCCACGCTATTGCTCCGGGTGCGGAGCCGTCGTGCAGCCCTCGGCCCGTTTTTGCTCCGATTGCGGCGCCCCGCTGGAGGCCGGCGACCCGCGCGACGAGCGGCCTGCGCCGCCGGCCGACGACCTCGCCGAGCGCCGCCAGGTCACCGTGATGTTCTGCGACCTCGTCGGATCCACGGCGCTTTCCACGCGGCTCGATCCCGAAGACCTGCGCGAATTGCAGCGAACCTATCGCGAATGCTGCACGGCGCTGGTCGAGCGCTACGATGGTTACATCGCGCGCTACATGGGCGACGGCATCCTCGCCTACTTCGGTTATCCGCGGGCCCACGAGGACGACGCCGTGCGCGCCGTGCACGCGGCGCTTCAGATCGCCGCGCGCGTGCCCGCCCTGGGGGAATCGATGGACGTTGCCGCGGGCGACGAGCCGCTGCGCGTTCGGGTCGGCATCGCCTCCGGACCGGTGGTCATCGGCGACCTCGTCGGCGAAGGTTCGGCGCGCGAGCACGACGTGGTCGGCGAGACGCCGAATCTTGCCGCCCGCCTGCAGTCGCTGGCCTGCGACAACCACGTCGTCGTCAGCGCCGACACCTTGAGGCTGCTCGGCGCGGCCTTCGGCGTCGAGGACCTCGGCGAATCCCGGCTCAAGGGATTCGACCAGCCGGTTCAAGCTTTCCGCGTAACGGGCGTCGCCGGCGTCGAGTCGCGTTTCGAAGCGTCCCGGGGCGACACGGTCACGCCATTCGTCGGTCGCACGCACGAGATGAACCTGGTGGAGTCGTGCTGGCGACGCGTCCTGCAGGGCGACGGGCAGGTGATCCTGCTGATCGGAGAGCCCGGCATCGGCAAGTCGCGCATCACGCTGATGACGCGCGAACTCGTCGCCGCGAACGACGCAGTGACGATTCGCTGCCAGTGTTCGCCCTATCACCAGGCGAGCGCGCTGCACCCGGTGGTGGAACACCTCGCGCGCGGCGCGGCACTGGTGGACGACGACAGCCTCGACACGCGGCTTGCCAAGCTCGCTCACCTGCTCGGGTCCACCGAGGCGCCGTCCGACGAGGACATGGCCTTGTTCGCAACCCTGCTTTCCATCCCTTACGGCAATCGCTATCCGCCAGTCGATCTCGCACCGGAGGTTCTGCGCGATCGCACGCTGGATGCCTTGCAACGCGCCGTGGAGTCGGTTGCCATGAGAGGGTCCCTGTTTTTCCTGGTCGAGGACATTCACTGGTCGGACCCGAGCACCCTGGAACTGATCGAAAGCCTGGTTGACCGGGTGCGCGACTGGCATTGCCTGTTGATGGTCACCACGCGGCCCGAGTTCGATCCGCCCTGGCAGGGCGACGCGCACATATCGGCCGTCAGGCTGAATCGCCTGGATCGCCGGCAGTGCGAAACGATGATCGAATCGCTGAGCGGACGGCCGCTTCCGGATGAAATCGTCGAGCAGATCGCGGTCAAGACCGACGGCGTTCCGCTGTTCGTCGAAGAGCTCACGCGGACCATCATCGACTCCGGCATGGTCCGGGCCGCCGGCGACGCGTATGTACTCGTCGGTCCGCTGCAACCGCTGGCGATCCCCACCACACTCCAGGACTCGCTGATGTCGCGCCTGGACCGGCTGGACGACGCCAAGGCGGTCGCGCAACTCGGCGCCGCGATCGGTCGTGAATTTCCAAGAGCGCTCTTGACGATGGTGAGCGATCGTTCATCCGCGCAAGTCGATGCGGCGCTCGCGCGGCTCATGGAGTCGGGACTGCTGTTCCGGCGCGGCACGGGCAGCCGGGTGCATTACGTGTTCAAGCACGCGCTGGTCCGCGATGCCGCGTACAACAGCATGCTCAAGAGCAGGCGCCACCACCTTCACGGACGTATCGCCCGGGCGCTGCTCGCGCATTTTCCCGACATGGTCGAAACCCAGCCCGAGCTGGTAGCGGGTCACTATGCCCAGGCGGGCGCCCACGCCCAGGCATTGGCGTACTGGCGCAAGGCGGCGGATCGCGCCATGGCACGCTCGGCGTGCGCCGAGGCGATAGCCCACCTCGGCGAGGGGCTGGCCTGTCTCGAGCGAATGGGCAACGACGAAACGACAGCCGAGCAAGCCGTCGTGCTACGGATCCGAAGCGCGGAGTGCATGCGCGTGGTCGAGCGCATTGACGAGGCCTTCGTGATGCTCGACGACGCCCAGCGGATCGGCGAGCAATACGGACTCACCGCGTCGCTGGCGAAAACCCACCATCAGCGCGGCAACCTGTACTTTCCCCTGGCCCGGTTCGACGAGTGCCTCGAGGCGCATCGACGCTCGCTCGAGTATGCCAACCGTTCAGAGTCTGTGGAGCTCGAGGTGCAGGCGCTTGGCGGCCTGGGAGACGCCAACTACCTGGTGGGCCGGATGAGAACCGCCAAGGATTACTTTCAACGTTGCGTCGATCTCGCCCGCGAAAACGGATCGCTGCACACCGTCGTCTCGAACCTGACGATGGTCGGTTTCGCGCGTCACTTCCTGCTCGAACTGCGGGACGCATTGACGGACGCGGAGGCGGCGGTCGAGCTGGCCATGAAGTTTGGCGACCCGCGCGCCGAAATGATGGGTTGGTACCTGCGCGGCCTGAGTTTCTACCAGTTGGGCGAGTACGCAAACGCACTCGATGTACTTGATCGTGGTGCGCAAGTGGAGCGCCGGCTGGGTGCCCGGCGCTTCCAACCGCAGACGCTTTGCATCAGTGCCCTGTGCCACGAGGCACTCGGAGACAATAAGAAAGCCATGTCGCTCCTTGAGGCCGCCGAGTTCGGCAGTCGCCGCTACGGCGAACGGTTTAATCTCGCGACGGTGCTCGGAGGTATCGCGCGTGTGTGCGCGGACGGGAGGCGCCGGCACGACGTACTAGCCGAGGGGGAGCGGGTGCTCGATGGCGGCGCGGTGTCTCACAACCACATGCTGTTCGCCTTGAACGCCATCGATGCGTGCCTGCGTCACGACGAGTTCGAGCATGCCGAACATTTCGCCGACCGGCTCGAATCGTACGACCGGATCGAGTCGCTGCCGTGGTCCCGCTTTATCATCGAGCGAGGTCGCGCGCTGGCGCGGTGGGGTCGGGGTGAGCGTGGCGACTCCGTCCGCGACGAGCTTGGGCGGCTTCGCGACGTGGCGGTCGGCTGCGGCTTCATGAGCCAGGCCCGGGCCGTCGAATCCGCCCTCCGGGAGGCGTAAGGCGACGGTGCCAGGCCGGGCCGGCTTCATCCAAGGTGGTGCCTATCCATCCAGTGAAACAATCGATCAAATCTATCGATACGATTTGACTTGTGTCAGATGTTTACGGGCGGTGCGGCGCTATCGTACGAATCGACGTATCGATTCTTTGTCCACGGAGTACACGAACATGAAAACCGACAAGGTCACCCTCTATCGCGGCCTCGAGGCCGGTCCTTCGTGCATGCGTCCGGACTGCGCGGCGAACTGCGCCTACGCGGGCGCTTGCAAGGCGCAATGGGGCGCGGGTTCCCGGTCGCCGGCGCTCGCGCTGGCGCTGGCGGCGGTCGTCGCGATACTGGCCGGATATGCCTACCTCGTGAATTGAATCGGGCGGGCCGCACGGCCCGCTCATCGCCCGATCGGACGCGCGTCCGACATGCTTGGGTCGCCGCGTCCGGGCTACAATGCCTCCCTTCGCATATCCAATCCCGCGACGGGAGGCTTGCCATGCTCACCATTCTCGGCCGGGCGTCGTCCATCAACGTACGCAAGGTCCTGTTCACTTGCGCCGAACTCGGCATCGACTACGAGCTCGAGGAATGGGGAGCGGGCGAGTTGTCGCTCGATGATCCGGCCTTTCTCGCGCTGAATCCGAATGCCAGGGTACCGGTGATTCGCGACGGCGACTTCGTGCTGTTCGAGTCCAATGCCATCTGCCGCTATCTCGCCGCGCGCGAGGGCGACGGGAACCTGCTGCCGGCGGACCCGAGGCAACGCGCGTTGGTGGAGCAATGGATGGACTGGCAGGCCACGGAGCTCGACAACGCGTGGCGCTACGCGTTCATGGCACTGGTACGAAAGAGCGATCGGCACGCCGACGCCGCGGCGATCGACGCCAGCGTAAGCGAGTGGAATCGGCACATGGCCATGGTGGACGACGCCTTGTCCCGAACCGGGTCCTGGCTTCGGCCGGACGGCTTTACCCTGGCCGACATCGTGGTCGGATTGATCACGCACCGTTGGTTCATGACGCCGATGGAGCGAGATCCCCTGCCTGCCGTCGAGGCATATTACGAACGGCTGTCAGAACGGCCGGGCTTTCAGCGCTTCGGCGTTGACGGCGGTCCCTGAAGCTTTTGGTAGACTGCTGCTCATCATGTCCGTACATATCGTTCGACTGGGTTCGCCGCGGGGTGTCGACGAGGGCATCCGGATCGGCACCGTCCGGCGGCCGCCGCGCGGCGTGCCGAAGAGCGAGTTCGCCACTCGCGATTACTACGACCTGTGGTTTCCCACGCTGGCGCCGAGCGTCGACACCATGAAACTCGGGCGCGCGGCGAAAACGCCGGCGGAACGAAAAGCGTTTTTCCGCCGGTACCGGTCGGAGATGGCCACGGCGGACGCCAGGCACGCGCTCGATCTGCTGGCGGCGCTGTCGCATGTTACCGGGTTTTCCGTCGGTTGCTATTGCGAGGAGGAGGCGCACTGCCACCGTTCCGTGCTGCGCGAGCTGTTGCTCGAGCGCGGCGCGGACGTCGTCGCGGATTGACGGGTCCGCCGGCGCGCTCGATCGTGCGCCCTTATGACGTATAAGATGGGCCGACGTCGCGCGAGGGGTCGGCGGGCGCGACGGCCGGGCACTGCCTTGTCGCCGCGCCGGGCAGTGCGGCCGCTCCCGAGGCGGCGCTCGCCCGTTTGATGTTTCGCGACGTCGCCGAGGAACCGGAGTGGGCGCCGACGAACCTTGAAAACCCCGATGGGAAAAACAATGAAAATCGCAATCTATGGTGCCGGTGCGTTGGGCGGCTACTTCGGCGCCCGCCTGGTCCAGGCGGGCTACGACGTGGCGTTCATCGCCCGCGGCGCCCATCTCGACGCCATGCGGCGCGACGGCCTGCGCGTGGAAAGCGCGCTCGGCGACGTGCACCTTGCCGACGTGACGGCTACCGACGACCCGGCCCGGATTGGTGCGGTCGACCTCGTCTTGTTCCTGGTGAAACTGCAGGACACCACGGCCGCGGCTCGCGCGCTGGCGCCGCTTTTGGGCCCCGACACCGCCATCGCGTCGTTTCAGAACGGTATCGACGGCTGGCGGATGATCGGTGAAGTCGTGGGTGACGATCGCGTGTTCGGCGGCTCGGCGTACATTTTCGCCGACGTGCGCGCGCCTGGCGTCGTGCGGCACAGCGGCACGCTGGCGCGGTTGGTGTTCGGTGAACTCGACGGTCCACCTTCCGACAGGGTACGAGCGCTCGACACGGCATTGACCGACGCGGGCGTCGATCACGAGGTGGTCGACAACGTCCGGGTGCGAACCTGGGAGAAGTTCGTGCTGCTGTCGGCGGTGAGCGGCGTCACTTCGCTTACGCGATTGCCCCTTGGCGGGATCCTTGCCGACGACGCGTGCGCCTCGCTGTTTCGCGATGCCCTGGAGGAGACGACGCGCGTCGGCCTGCGTGAATGCCCGGCGCTGGCGGCCGACATCGGTGAACGGCAGTTCGCTTTCGCCCGTTCCCTGCCGGCCGGCATGCGCTCGTCGATGTTCGACGACCTCGAGCGCGGCAAGCCGCTGGAACTCGAGTACCTGAGCGGTTCGGTGTCCCGCCTGGGACGCAGCCACGGATTGGAAACGCCGGTGCACGACGTCATCTTCCGCGCGCTGTCGCCGTACCGTAACGGTCGCCCGTGACCCGCTGACGGCGATACCCGGCGTCAACCGCACGACAGGCGGGAGGCGAAGCCGGAGAATACCGTATCGCCCCCCGGTTGCCGGCACAGTGCGTGCACGTCGTGCAGGTTGCGCAGCTGTCGTTCCAGGTGATCCAGCCGCGCGGTGTCACGAACGCGCAGCCAGATGCGGGCGCGACGCCCGTCCGCCATCGGCAGGCAGGCGATGCCGTCGAAGTCGAAACGGCGCCGCGACAATAATCCGCATACGTGCGACAGGGTGCCCGCGTGGTGGTTGACCGTGAGTTCGAGCACCGTGAAACGGTCGTTGGAGGATTCACGCTTCACAAGCATTCTCCGTGAGCATGTGATGATTGGCGGCGCCGGGTGGCACCATCGGGTATACGCGAGCTTCGCCGTCGATGGGCGCGTGAATGAATCGCACGCCCGGCGCGCACAGTTCCGCCTGCAACCTTTCCCGATCGAACCCGCACCGGGCGAGGTCGAGTACCGGCCATCCGAACCCGCGCGCAACGGTGCAGAAATCGGTGCCGGCGTCGAGATCCGATGCGAACCGGTTGCCGCCGTAGAACAGGTCCTGCTGCTGGCGCACCAGGCCCATGGCGCGGTTGTTGAGCAGCACCAGCTTGATGTCCAGGCCGAGTTCGGCGGCCGTCGCCATTTCCTGGATGTTCATCAGCAGGCTGCCGTCGCCGCTGATGCATATCACGCGCCGGTCCGGTTCGGCGAGCGCCGCGCCGATCGCGGCGGGCAGCCCGAAGCCCATGGTGCCAAGTCCGCCGGAGGTAAGCCATTGGCGCGGCCGGCTGAAGGGCCAGGCCTGCGCGGCCCACATCTGGTGCTGGCCGACGTCCGTTGTTACGACGGCGTCGGGCCCCGCGATCTTGCCGACGGTCCGGACGAGATCCTCGGGTCGCGCCATGCCGCGTCCGCGTTTCGGCTCCGGGTAGGTTGCCCGCAACGCGCGGATCTCGTCGCGCCAGGCGGTTCGCGACGTCGGTGCGAGGTGATCGATCAGGGCGGCCAGCGTCGGCGTCACGTCACCGCACAGCGGATGGTCGGCGCGACGGATCTTGTGCAATTCGCTGGCGTCGACGTCGAGGTGGACGACTTTCGCGCGCGGACAGAACTCGGCGACCTTGCCGGTGGCGCGATCGTCAAACCGGGCGCCCATCGCCAGCAGCAGGTCGCAGCGTTGAAGCGCGTGGTTGGTCGCCTCGGCGCCGTGCATTCCCAGCATCCCCAGGGACAGCGGATGGTCGTACGGCATGACGCCGAGGGCCATCAGTGTCATGACCGCCGGTAGGTCGCAGCGCTCGGCCAGCGCACGGGCCAACTGCGCGCCGCCGCCGTGCACCACGCCCCCGCCAAGGTACAGAATCGGCCGCCGGCTCGCGGCGATGGCGTCGGCGGCGGACGAGATGGAGGCCGCGGGCGCGCAGCGGGGCGCCTCGGCGATACCGGGCGCGGGCCAGTGCCCGAACCTCACCGGCGCCTGTTGTACGTCCCTGGGTATGTCGACGAGCACCGGCCCGGGCCGTCCCGAGGCGGCGATCCGAAATGCCGCCGGAATCACCTCGAGCAGTTCCTCCGGCGAGCGCACGAGGAAGTTGTGCTTGCACACCGGCAGGCTCATTCCGTAGATGTCCACTTCCTGGAAGGCATCGGTCCCGATCAGGGGAAGGGCCACCTGGCCGGTGATGCAAACCAGCGGGATGGAGTCGAGCCGCGCGTCCGCCAGTGCGGTGAGGACGTTGGTCGCGCCCGGTCCGGAGGTCGCGAAGCACACCGCCGGTTCGCCGCTGACGCGCGCCATGCCCTGTGCGACAAATGCCGCGCCCTGCTCGTGCCGGGCGAGCACGTGGCGAATGCGGCTCTTGCTCAACGCGTCGTAGAGTGGCAGGTTGGCGCCGCCGGGAATGCCGGCGAGCTGCGTGACACCCTGGCGCTCGATGAGCTCGATGGTGAGGGTGGCGCCCGTTCGCTTGATCATCGGATCGATCTCCTGGAGGATCGCCCGGTCGGTCGCCAGCGGGGGTCGGGAAAAGAAAAACCCCCGCCGGTTCGCACCGGACGGGGGTTTTGGATAACTTGATTCCTTCCCGCTACGGTGCGAACGAACGCACGACGACTACGACCAGTACGACGACGGGACGTACGGCAGCGGCCAGCAGCAGGGAAGACGGGTTTTTCATCGTAAGATTGGCGGTGAAAATTCGTGACTCGTAAACGTTACCCGCAGCCGGTCGGCGGTGTCAAGCGCGGGAACGTCGGTCGGCATACCGCCGGCACGACGATTCGTCGCAGCGACGATCGAAGACGAGCGAGATCTGATGTTCGAATTCCTGGACCTTTATTGCGAACGCACGGCGTACGGGTGGTTGGCCGAGCCGTTCAACCTGGCGACGAATCTCGCCTACTTCGTCGCCGCGTGGTTCGCCCTGGCCGATGCGCATCGACGCGGCGCGGTGACGGTGTCAACGAGGCTGTTGCTTATCCTCTTGTGCGCGGTCGGTTTCGGAAGCGCGGCGTTCCACGCGGCGGCGAACCGTTTGGCCCAGTTCCTGGACGAGCTTCCCATCGTGTTGTTCCAGGTGGCTTTTCTTTGGGCTTATTGCCGGGACGTCGCGCGCTGGCCGGTATCGCGCGCCACGTTGGTCTCGGCGTCGCTGCTGGCCGCGGTGCTGCTGTCGTCGAGATTCGCAGGTGCGTACAACGGATCGCTGGCCTATGTGCCCGCCCTGGTGTTCCTGTCCGGTATCGCCGTTTATCATTCCATGACCGATCGCGCGCGGCGCCATGCGATGATGATGGCGGTCGTGGTGTTCACGACCTCGCTGGCCTTTAGAACCGTGGACATCGCCGTTTGTGAACGTTTCTCACGAGGCACGCATTTTCTTTGGCATATCGGGACCGCGCTGACGCTATACCTCGTCATGGCCGGCTACCTGGCCAACCTGCGGTTCGGGCATCGGCCGTGAAACTCGTCGCCTCGTACTCGGTAGCGCGGGCGCTCGTGCCCGTCCCGGCGTGCGAAACGGCGGATGGAGTAGGCGAGTCGTCCGCGTCGGCGTACGCCGACGCGCGGACCGACGGGTCGGGTTGTGGCAACGACGACGTGCGTGCGTCGTCTTTCAAGCGGAGGGCTTTCGATGTCGGAATGGCAGCTTTCGAACAGTATGAATTTCGGGGGAGCGACGATTCGCTTCGATCAGCGCGGCAGTGGTTCGCCCGTGGTTCTCGTTCATGGCACGCCATGGTCGTCGTTCAACCTGCGCCACCTGGTGCAAGATCTGTCGCGCGACCACGCCGTCTACTACTTCGACCTGCTCGGTTACGGTCAGTCCGACAAGCCGGACGCGGACGTTTCGCTGGGCGTTCAGAACGATTTGCTCGATGCGCTGCTCTCGCACTGGGAACTCGATGACCCGGTCGTCATCGGTCACGACTTCGGTGGCGCCACGGCGCTGCGCACCCGGCTGTTGAACCAGCGAGCGTTCAAACGGCTCGTTCTCATCGACGCGGTCGCGGTGTCTCCGTGGGGTTCGCCTTTTTTCCGGCACGTGCGGGAGCACGAATCGGCTTTCGCCGGCGTGCCGGACTACATTCACGACGCCGTGGTGCGGGCCTACGTCAAGACCGCGGCCCACCAACGACTGGACGAGGCCGTACTCGACGCCATCGTCGAGCCATGGACGGGCGCCGAAGGCAAGGCCGGCTTTTACCGACAGATTGCGCAGGCCGACGCCCGCTTCACCGACGAGGTTCAGCCTCGTTACGGCGAGATAGGCGAACCGGTGTTGATCGTGTGGGGGCGCGAGGATTCCTGGATCCCGCTGTCGCGAGCCGAGTCGCTGCATGAATCGATGCGCGGATCGAGGCTGGAGGTCATCGACGATGCCGGTCACCTCGTCATCGAGGAGAAACCGGCGGAGTTGCTCGGCCGAATTCGCGCTTTCCTCGCAAACTGAACGGCCGATGCCGCTCCGGCGCCGGGCCGTTGCCTGCTATCATGAGACGGCTTCCGCAACCCGGCTCCGGAGGTCACGGTCATGCCGATATGCGAACTCGATCCCTGGCGTACCCAATACTTCGAGCACGTACCCTGTCCGGAAGACGTTCGGGTCCCCACCGAGGACGGTGACGCCTATCGCTGGTATCCGGCGTTCAAGTGGGTATACAACAAACTGTCCATCGCCGAGAGCCAGGACCTTCACTGCGGTCCCCACGGCATCGACCCGCCGGGGTTCCCGGTGTTTTCCAAGCCCATCTACAACATGCGCGGCATGGGCGCCGGCAGTCGCATGTTTCGCACGCAGAAGGAATACAAGTACGGCCAGCGGCCGGGTCACATGTGGATGCAGATGCTCGACGGCGAGCACGTGAGCACCGATATCGCGGTCGTTGGCGGCCGCCCCGTGTGGTGGCGCCACGCCACCGGCGTTCCACTCGACGGCGGCATGTTCGACTACTGGATCGTTCACGCCGAGCCACGTTCCGCACTCGAAGCCTACTGCGGAGAATGGGTCGAACGTAATCTCGAGGGTTACACGGGCATGGTCAACGTCGAGACCATCGGCGGTGCCATCATCGAGGGTCACTTGCGCTTCGCCGACCAGTGGCCGGACCTCTACGGTCCCGGCTGGGTGGAAGCGCTTGTCGGTCTTTACACGGTCGGCCGCTGGGACTTTGCCGACGATGATCGGCGCACCGGCTACAGCGTGGTGTTGTTCGGGGCCCACAACGTGCGCTACCGTCATCCGCCCGGCGAGCTGGTCCGGGACCTGCTGGGAACGCCGGGTGTGACAAGCATACAGATCACGTTTCACGAGGACCGGCCGGCCGCGGCGCACTCGATGCCGCCGGGCGGTTTCAGGCTCGCCATCGTCAACGGGCACGACCTCGACGCGCAACGGCGGGTCCGCGAGCAACTGGCGCTGAGCTACTGGTCCACGCAGCACCTGGTTGCGAGACGCGGCCGGCGTCCCGGCGCGCCGAAGGAATCGGTGGGGTGATGCTGGATACGATTCGCGAGGTCGAGAACGTCTTCATTCCGATGCCGGACGGCGTCGAACTCGCCGCCCGGTTGTTCATGCCCGCCGATGCCGAAATGCATCCCGTACCGGCCATCCTCGAGTACATCCCCTATCGCAAGCGTGACCTGATGCGCGCGCGTGACGAACCCATTCACCGCTACTTCGCCGCCAACGGGTACGTGAGCGTACGCGTCGACGTGCGCGGGACCGGCGATTCCTCCGGGCTCATGGAGGACGAGTACTCGCACCAGGAACTCGACGACGCGCTGGCCATCATCGAATGGATCAGCGCGCAGCCGTGGTGCGCCGGGCCGGTCGGCATGATGGGCATATCCTGGGGTGGCTTCAACGCGTTGCAGGTCGCGGCGCTGCGGCCGCCCGCGCTTGGCGCCATCATCACGCTGTGTTCCACCGACGACCGTTATGCCGACGATGCCCATTACATGGGCGGTTGCCTGCTCAACGAGAACATGCAATGGGGATCGATCCTCACCATGAACGCCGCCTACCCGCCGGACCCGGAAGTGGTCGGCGCGCGCTGGCGCGACATGTGGCTCGACCGCATCGACGCCCTCGAGCCGTTCGCCGCGCGCTGGATAAGCCATCCCTGGCGCACCGAGTATTGGAAGCACGGTTCGGTGTGCGAGAACATCGACGCCATCGAAGTGCCCGTGTATGCCATCGGCGGCTGGGCGGACGGCTACAGCAACGCCGTGCCGCGCCTGGTGGAGAACCTGCGCGGCCCGCGCAAGGGCCTGGTCGGTCCATGGGCGCACAACTTTCCCCATGACGCCACGCCGGGACCTTCGATCGGGTTTCTGCAAGAGGCGGTGAGATGGTGGGACCACTGGCTCAAGGACCGTGAGACCGGCATCATGGACGAGCCGGTCTACCGGGTGTGGATGCAGGAGTGGGTGCAGCCGCAGCCCCAGTACGAGAACTGGCCCGGTCGCTGGGTAAGCGAGGAAGCGTGGCCGAGCCCGCGAATCGAGCCCATGACCCTGCAGCTCGACGTCGGCTACCTCGGCAACGACGTGACGGTCACGCGAAGTCTTTCGTTCTGTTCGCCGCAGACCACTGGCCTGCGCGGCGGCGAATGGTGCGGGTTCGGCGTGGGCGGCGAGATGCCGCCGGACCAGCGGACCGACGATGGCGGCTCGCTGGTGTTCGACAGCGATCCGCTGGAAGCCGAACTCGAGATGCTCGGTGCCCCGCTGCTGGATCTTCAGATCGCCGCCGACTCGCCCGTCGCGCTCATCGCCGCGCGCCTGTGCGACGTTGCGCCCGATGGTTCCTCGCTGCGCGTGAGCTACGGTCTGCTCAATCTGTGTCACCGCGAATCGCGTGAGTATCCCGAGCCGATGGAGCCGGGCAAGCCGTACCGCGTACGCGTGAAGCTGAACGACTTCGCGCACGTGTTCGGCGCCGGGCATCGCATTCGCTTGGCGCTGTCGTCGGCCTACTGGCCGATCGCGTGGCCGTCGCCCGACTGGGCAACGCTCGAAGTGAGCACCAACGTCAGCACGCTGACCCTGCCGGTGAGACCGCCGCGCGCCGAAGACGACGGCCTGCGCGACTTCGAGGCGCCCGACGCCGCGCCGGGCACGCCGCATACGAAAATTCGTCGAATGCCCATGCGGCGGACCGTGGAAATCGACCTGACCACCAACGAGATGGTCTACACGCTGCGCAGCGACGGCGGCGAGCTGGAAGGCGCCGCACTGGCGCGGATCGAGGACATAGACCTCGAGATTGGCTACACCATCACCAAGCGCTACCGCATCCTGGAGGACGATCCGCTGTCGGCCCAGACCGAGCTCGTCCAGCACGCGCGGTTTCGACGCGGCGACTGGCTGGTACGGCTCGAGTGCCGCAGCAGCCTGCGCGGCACCCGGGACGCCTTCCAGTTCGACTGCCACCTGGAGGCATACGAGGGTGACGAGCCGGTGCGCACCCGGGAGTTCATTAGAAGCATTCCGCGCCGATTGGTCTGATGCGTCAGGCGATGCCGCAGCGCTTGCATGCGGTATCGACGATGGCCTGCAGCAATTGCGCGTACGTCCGGCCGGCGAAGCCGGCCATCAACGCCAGCTTGGCATCATATCCCCAGGCCGGGTTGGTGTTGGCTTCCATGAGCTTGATGATGCCGTCGCGGCCGCGGCGAAAATCGAAGCGTCCGTAATCGCGAAGCCCCAGGCGTTTGAACAACCGGTGCGAGTGGTTGATCAGCTCGGCCGCCTCGTCTTCGGTCACCTCGGCGGGTTTGTAGCGTATGTCGGTCCAGTAGGGCGAGTCCGGCATTGCCTTCGACTCGTAGGAGAGGATCGGGTTGAGGCCCTCGGGAAGGCCCGAGAAATCCACCTCCAGGAGCGGTAGTGCCTCGATCTCGTCGCCATTGCCGATCAACCCGACGCCGTACTCGGTGCCCGTCAGGTATTCCTGGAACAAGGCGTCGCGCCCCGGTAGCGCCGCGATGTACCAATCGAGATAGGCGCGCGCCTCCTCGGGCGAGCGAACCACCGCGTCCTTGGTGATGCCCAGGCTGCCGTCGGCGCGATTGGGCTTGATGAGTGCGGGGTAGGGGCCTTGCGGCGGCGGCGCCGAGAGCGTTTCGAAGGGTAGGTACATCTGCTCCGGTACGGGGATGCGCATGTCCTCGGCCACCAGGCGCACGACGGCCTTGTCGTAGACCATGGCCAGCGCGGCGGGCGGCGACCCGGTATAGGGAATGCCGAGCAATTCGAGATAGGCCGGGACATGCGGTTCGAGAACGATCCGGTTGCGAAAACCGGTGTCGCAGAAGTTCACCACCAGGTCGAAACGGGTCTCGCGCACCATGTCGAGCAGCGGTCCGTGATCGGCCAGCACCGTGCACTCCACGCCCGGCATCGAAGCGAACGTGTCTTCCATGACGCGGTGCACGCCGAGGTCTGCCTCGTTGTAGCGGCCGCCGACCTTCTCCGGATCCTCGACGGTATGGTCGCCCGTGATCACCAGTATCTTCATGTCGATCTCGAAACCTCCCTCGTCAACGCCGGTGGTGTGATGTCCATTGTATTGACGGTGCACGCCTGTTGCGAACCGCGCATGCGGCGCATGTCCCATCGCGCCGAATGGCGTCGTTTACCGATAATTAACGATTCGTGCGAGATTTCGCTTGTCCCGCGTATGCGTCCGCAATCACGGCGGTTTCCGCCGTTGATTGGGTTTTTCCGGCCAGGTTGTTACCGATGCGGACCGCCGAAAGCCGGTCGCGACGGTCAAAACTTCATTGACCAAATGGCGATTGCCACTTATCGTTTCGTCTCCCTTGCCGAGAGGCGATTTTGTCCCTTCGCGACTCGCCGGCCTTTTTGCGAGCGCCGGACCGTTCAAGCCATTCGGAGATTGGTCGTCGGTGATCGGTCGGTCCGGGGAAAAATTCTCGACGGGCACGAACTTGGTATCGATCTTCAAGCAATTATTCGGCGTTGTCGTCATCGCCGGCATGGTCTATGGCGGCCACGTGGCGTGGGAGCGCTATACGCTTGCGCGCGCAGCCGCCACACCGGCGTCGACGCAATCCTCGGCGCCCGAGGGCACGCCGGTGGAGTTGGCGCTTGCCGTCACCGCCCCCCGGCAAACGCGCATCGAGGCGGTCGGCTCCACGCTGGCGCGGCGCTCCGTCGAGATCAAGCCGCTGACCAGCGGGCGCATCGAGGCGATTCATTTCGAGACCGGCAGGCCGGTCGAGTCCGGCAGCGTGCTGGTCTCGCTGGACGACGACATAGAGCGCGCCAACGTCGCCGAAGCCGAGGCCGCATTGAACGAGGCCAGGCTGGCACTCGATCGGGCCAACATGCTGCGCCAGTCGAGCACCGTGTCGCAGGCGCAACTCGAAACGTTGATCTCGCAACATGCCATCGCCCGCGCTGCGCTCGACCGGGCACGGCGGCGGCTCGCCGACCGCGAGGTTCGCGCTCCCTTCGCCGGCATTACCGGCCTGGCGCGCGTCGACCCGGGCGCCATCGTCGACGACGACACCATTATCACGACGCTAGACGATCGTCGCGAGATCGACGTCGAGTTCGCCTTGCCCGAGACCTTGTACGGCCGCGTCGCCGCCGGCGTACCGGTGGTCGCGACGGCGGCCGCTTTTCCCGAGCGGCGATTCGACGGCGAAATCCTGTCCGTGGACAGTCGTGTCGACCCGACCGGCCGGTCCTTCAAGGTGCGGGCGCGAATACCCAACGAGGATCGGCTTCTGCCGGCCGGCATGTTCGTGCACCTGACCGTGGTGCTGGAGGAACGCCTGGCGCTCGTCGTGCCCGAGGAAGCGGTGGTTGCCGAGGGAGAATCGGTCTACGTCTGGGTCGCCGACGACGAGAACCGCGCCGCGCGACGCGAAGTGTCGTTGGGACAGCGCGAAGCCGGATCGGTCGAGGTGGTCGAGGGCCTGGAAGCTGGTGAGCGCGTGGTGGTGCGCGGTGTACAGCGGCTGCGCGACGGCGCGCCGCTGCGCGTGCTCGGCGAGAGAGACGCGGGCGCCGGGAACGGCAAAAGCACGTGACGCTGTCGGAGTTATCCATACGGCGGCCGGTATTCGCGGCCGTGGTCAGCCTGCTGATCATCGTATTCGGCATCTCGGCGCTGCTGCAGCTACCCGTGCGCGAACTGCCCGACGTGGATGCGCCGGTCGTGACCGTGACCACGACATACACCGGCGCGGCGCCGGAAATCATCGACACCGATATCACCGAGATCATCGAGGGCGCCATCGCCGGGGTGAGCGGCGTCAAGACGATCAGTTCGGAAAGCCGCCGTGACCGCAGCCGGGTGATTGTGGAGTTCGACATCGGGCGTAACATCGACGAGGCCGCCAACGACGTGCGCGACGCGGTGGGTCGGGTGCGCGGCGAACTGCCCGACGACGTGGACGAGCCGAGGGTGGTCAAGAGCGACAGCGATGCCGATCCGGTAATGCGCCTGGCGGTGACGTCGGACCGCATGACGCCGGCCGAGGTAACCGACTACGCCGAACGCTTCATCATCGAACGGCTCTCGACGCTGGACGGCGTATCTTCCATCGACACCTGGGGTGAGCGGCGACAGGCAATCCGCATCTGGCTGGACCGCCGCGCGCTGGCTGCGCGCAACCTGACGGTGGCCGACATCGAGAACGCCCTGCGGCGCAACAACGTGGAGCTGCCGAGCGGCGAGATCGAATCCTCGACGAGGTTGTTCACGGTGCGCGTCGACAGCCGTCTGAGTGAAGTCGAACAGTTCCGCCGCATCGTCGTCGACCGGGTAGCCGGCTACCCGGTGCGCCTGTCGGACGTCGCCCAGGTCGAACTGGGCGTGGAGGCCGACGAGACCTTCGTTCGAAACAACGGCCGCACCGCCCTGGGGCTGGCGGTGGCGCGCCAGTCGCAGGCCAACACCATGGCGATCTCGCGGGCGGTGCGTGCAGAGATCGAGCGGCTCAAACCCACCCTGCCGGAGGGCATGGAAATCCTGGTCGGCTCGGACGACGCGTTGTTCATCGCCTCGTCGATTCGCGAGGTGGGCATCGCGCTCGGTATCTCGCTGACCCTCGTGCTGCTGGTGATCCTGCTGTTCCTGATGTCGTTTCGCGCCACGCTCATTCCCGCCATCGCCATACCGGTCTCGGTGATCGGCTGTTTCGCGCTGATTTACGCGTTGGGGTTTTCCATCAACGTGCTGACGCTGCTTGCGTTGGTGCTCGCGATCGGACTGGTGGTGGACGACGCCATCATCGTCATCGAGAACATCCAGCGACGCATCGATGCCGGCGAAACGCCGTTGGTGGCGAGCGTGATGGGTTCTCGCCAGGTGACCTTCGCGGTGATCGCCACCTCCATCACGCTGATCTCCGTGTTCGTGCCGATCTCATTCCTGCAAGGCGCGGCGGGCCGGTTGTTCACCGAATTCGGTTTCGTCATGGCCAGCTCGGTGGCGATTTCCATGTTCGTCGCGCTTTCCGCCTGTCCGGCGTTGTCGTCGAAGGTGCTCAAGCCGGCCTTCGGCAACCACCATGGCGGCGGGCGCCGCGGGCCCATGGCGCGCCTTGCGCGCGCCTACTCGAAGCTGCTTTCCGGCGCGTTGTCGGTGCCGCTGGTCGTCATCACCGTGGCGCTCGTTTACTCGGCGGGCGCCTTCATCACCTTCCAGCAACTGCCGCGCGAACTGACGCCGCGCGAGGATCGCGGCGTGTTGTTCGTTCCGCTGACCACGCCGCAAGGCTCCAACGTGGAGTTTACCGACGAGCAGACCCGGGAGGTGGAGAACATTCTCGCGCCGCTGGTGGACAGCGGCGAGGTCACCAGCCTGTATTCGATCGTGGGAAGCTGGGGCAGGCCGTATCGCGCCTTCGTCGTTCTGCGCCTGGCCCACTGGTCGGAGCGCGAACGAAGCGCCAGCGACATCGTGACCGCCATCGCCCCGGACGTCACCGGTCTGGCCGGCGCGCGAGGTTACCCCGCGGCCCCCGCCGGCCTCGGCCTGCGCGGTTCGTCCACGCCGCTGCGCGTGGTCGTGAGCGGGCCGGATTTCGAGAGCGTCAAGGAATGGTCGCAGACGCTGCTGGCGCGCGCCCGCGACAACCCGAATCTGCGCAATGCCCAGGTCGATTTCGAGCAGAACCAGCCGCAGATCAACCTGTCGGTGAATCGCGCCCGGGCAGACGACCTGGGAATACCGGTGCAAACCGTGGCCGCCACGTTGCAGACCATGCTGGCGTCGCGGCAGATCACCGATTTTATCGACCGCGGTCGCGAGTACCCGGTAATCGTCCAGGCCCACCAGCAGGACCGCCGCACGCCGAGCGATATCTCCAACATTTTCGTGCGCGCCGGTGACGGTCGCACGCTGGTGCCCATGTCCGCGCTGGTGGAGGCGAGGGAGAACGCCGCGTCGGCTTCGCTGAAGCGTTACAACCGCCTGCCGTCAATTACCATCGAAGCGGCGCTGGCGGAGGACTACGACCTGGGCGCCGCCATCGAGTACATGTTGCAGGCGGCCGCCGAGTCCTTGCCCGACGAGGCCTTCATCGGCTTTTCCGGCCAGTCGCAACAATACCTGGAAACATCGAGCGGCGTCGCCGTGACGTTCGCGCTCGCGCTGTTGATCGTGTTCCTGGTGCTCGCCGCGCAGTTCGAGAGCTGGGTGCATCCGCTGATCATCATGTTGTCGGTGCCGCTCGCCATCGCCGGCGCCATCTATACGTTGTCGCTGACCGGTCAGTCCCTCAACCTGTACAGCCAGATCGGAATCATTCTGCTAATCGGCCTGATGGCCAAGAACGGCATTCTCATCGTGGAGTTCGCCAACCAGCTGCGCGACGAGGGCTACAACGTCAGGGACGCGGTCATCGAGTCGGCGACGTTGCGCCTGCGCCCGATTCTCATGACGGTTATCGCGACCATACTCGGAGCAGTGCCATTGGCCATTGCCACGGGCGCGGGTGCGGAGGCGCGCACCACTATCGGTTTCGTGATCATTGGCGGCCTGAGCGTCGCCACCGTGCTGACCCTGTTCCTCACGCCGGTGCTTTACAGCGTGCTGGCCGGTCTGTCGCGACCGCGGGCGGCCATCGAGCAGCAACTCGAGCGCGAACTCGTTGCCGCGGGGCCGTCGTCGTCTCCGGCCGTCGCCGAAACCGCGAAAGAGCCGTCCTGACGGCGGCGCGCGAATCGCGCGACGACCGTACGATATCGAGATGCGGCTGCGTCGCTAGAAAGTCCCGTGCATCTTGCCCTGGCTTGCGTGAAGGCGTTCTCTCACCGCCTGCGGGTGTAGAAGCATGACAAACGGATCGATGGCGATACCGGCCGTCAGCCTGTTCCTGAGCGTCACCGAATCGATGCAGTGAATTCGCAGTTCCCCGCCGAGCGACTTTACCCGCAGGGCGTTTCCCAGCAGCGAAAGCGTTTTCTCGATATTCTGTCGCAACAGTGCGCCTTCGCCGTAGTAGTCGAGGTCGCGGATGAATACCTTTGCCACGGTCGGCCTCCTGCCTTGGCCGAAATCGGCCATCCCCTCGATATCGACGTAAACGTGATAGGGAACGCCGGCGACGTACTCGGCCCGGTGGGTCTGCGTCATTGCCGTGGTGCCGAGCGCCACGATCAGCGCATTGTTCTTCTCGAACCACTCGGCTGGCGAGTCCTCGCCGAAGGGAAGTTCGCCGCGCAGGGACAACAGTTCTCGCGCCCGGGGTCCGACGGCTGTCCAGCTGTAGATCGGGTTGGGCGTGCGGATGGAATCAGCGAATTCCTGCCTCACCCAGTCGCCAAGCAGCCCGGACTCGGACCGTGACGACTCGATGTCGAAGCATCGGCTTTCGCAGAATGATGTATAGGTAAATGTCGGGAACACAAGCGTGATTCCCTTTGACGCGAACTTCGCGATGGTCGTCAACAGCTGTGAGCGAATCTCGTCTTTGGAAAGGCTCCGCGCGACGTCGGTCAAGGAAGCATGAACAACCATGACCGACGACTCGCCGCGAAACCTGTCGGCCCAGGAAAACGCGTCCGCCAGGTTGCATTGAAGCGGTGCCGGGGCGTTGCCGATGTTCGGTTTCGTACGCGAAATCTTTCGCGCGAGTTCGCGGATCGTCCCCGACCGCAACACCAAATCCGATTCGTCGAAACCGACACGATATCCCGCCTGCTCCAGTTCGCTCGACAGTCTGAAGATGTCGAGGCTGTCGAGCCCCAGCTGATCGATGCGGTTGTCAGCGTTTACCAGGACACCGAAGGACGTTTGCAATATGCCGACGACGGCCGTTTGCTCGTCCGTTGTTTCCGATGACCCGCGCGCGGCGTCGCGAAAGTCCCGCAGGTCCGGAGGTTGAAGCCGCGAATAGTCGATCTTGCCGTTTTTCGTCGTCGGAAAGCTGTCGAGCGTCCGCAGGATTTGCGGCCGCATGTAGTCGGGCAATTGGCCCAACCATTGGTGTAATGCGCCAACATCGGCTGCAAGGGGAGTCACGTAGCCCACGAGGATGGGTTTTTCCTCGCCGTTCGGCAACGTTCTATTCTGTTCGAACACCGCGGCCGCCTCGACTCCGTTATGCCGTTCAAGGAAGTGCTCGATCTCGGCCGGTTCCACCCGATACCCCTTGATCTTGAGTTGGCGGTCGTTTCGACCGAAGATCTCGATGCTTCCATCGTCGGCGACACGTCCGATATCGCCCGTTCGATACACTCGTTCACCCACGGTCTCGGCGAACAGGAACCTGGCGCGCTCCTCGTCCGATGCACCGACGTATCCTCTCGCGAGCTGGACGCCCGAGATACACATCTCGCCTTTCTCGCCGGGCGCCACCGCTTTAAGCTCCTGGTCGAGGATATGAATCCGGCAGTTTTTAGCGGGGTACCCGATCGACATTTCCATCGGGATGTCCGATGTCGGGGTCTTGCCGGACGTTACCGCTACCGTGCATTCCGTCGGACCGTACTGATTGAACAGGTCCGCGCGCGGAAACACCCGGTGAAACCGCCGGCGGGTGGGGTCCGGCAGGTGTTCGCCGTTGGAGACGACGCATCGGAGTCGATCCAGTCCCGCGCCTTCGTCAGTCTCGCACGCCTGAAGAAACGCGTTCAGGAACTGCGGCACGAGCTGGGCGATCGTAACGCCATTCGCCTGCATGAATTCGCGAACGAGCGCCGGGTGGTTGCGCATTGCCGCGTCGGGTATCGCTGATCGGCCGGCGTATGCCAGGGGCAGCCAGATCTCCCACAGCGATATGTCGAAGGTAGTCGGCGATCGCTGCAGAACGGCGTCGTCGGCGGTCAGGTCGAGCGTGTCGTTTTCCCAATCCAGCAGGTTTGCCATCGCGCCGTGAGATACTTCGACGCCCTTCGGCATGCCGGTGGTACCGCTGGTGAACAGGATGTAGGCGATATCGTCATTGTTCGCCCGAACGGCTTCGGGGGCCGCGTCGCCGGTGCGGGCCGACCCGCTGTCGTCATCGCTGGACAGGTCGACCGGATCGAGGGTGAGCGCAACGATCGGCAACGGATGTTCGCGCTCGAAATCGCGGCTACACACGATAACGGTGGCTTCCATTGCGTGGATCACGTGGTCGAGGCGTTCGGTGGATATGTCGGGATCGATCGGCGCGAACGCGGCGCCAAGCTTCATGGCGCCATAGCAGGCAACGACGAACTCGATTCCCGGTGGTAGCGCGACGATGACCCTGGATTGGTACCCGGCCCCGGTCCGTGACATGCTCGCCGCGAACGCGTTGGCGAGTTTCTCGACGTGGGCGCGGCTGAATCGTCGTTCGTTGCAAACGATCGCGATCTCGTCGGGGTTCTCGCGCGCGCGCGATTCGATTCGGGCGGGGAGGAGGTCGATTACGCCGTTTGCATCGGCCGCCATAGTCACACTCCTGTAAGCGCGCAGGCGTCGGTATGACAAGCTCGCCACCGCACGGTTCCCGGAATCCCGGACCGCGATCCCGGACATTGGATGTATCCCCTGTTACAGGGCGAAACACCTGCCTTTCGGACCGCACGCACTGTGCCGGGAACCGGGTCGGGATGTCGGCACGTCAACACGTTTTCCTCCACCCTCGGCTGTCCGGGGCGGTCCGGTCGAGGCCCAGCCAGGGCGACGGCAAGGAAAGCTGCCAAGTCAGGGTAAGTATGGCAAATGTTGCAGTCAATTCCTGACCAAAAAATTATTGTTGGTTACATGGACAATTTGTACAATCGTACAAATTGTCGAACGCCAGTTTTCAGTACGATTTGGTCTGCGCCATGACCAGTAGCCGTCGCGAACGCATCCTCGAGGCCGGCGAGACCTTGATGTCCCAACGCGGTTTTCATGCCGTGAGCATGCGCGAGATCGCCCGGGAGGCAGGTGCGAACCTGGGAAGCGTGACTTACCATTTCGGCACCAAGGAAAACCTGCTGGCGGAGATTTACGCGCGACACACGGTCCCGATGAATCGGCGGCGAATGGAATTGTTGGTCGAGGCGGAGCGTATCTCCGATCGGCGCGAGCGTCTGTCGGCAATCATCCGCGCGTTCGTGGTGCCGGCATTTTCCGCCAGTGCCGACAGCGCTGGCGGCGGGGCGCGCTTCACGCGCCTTCGCGCCATTCTCTCCATGGAAGGAAACGAAACGGCCGGCCGTATCATCGCCGACGCGTTCGACGAGACGACCCACGCCTTCGTGGAGGCGCTGGGTCGATGCCTGCCCGGCGCGGATGAGGCATTCATCACGTGGCGCCTTCATTTCCTGCTGGGCGCGTTGTACTACACGCTGGTCGGCGGAGAGAGAATCAATCGACTCACGGCCGGTCGCTGCGATGGCAATGACCAGCAGGCGGCCATCGAGCAACTGGTCAGCGCCACGGCGGACTCGCTTGCCTGCGACGGCGCGGCGGGCAACCCGCGCGCCGCGTAACCGGTGCCGCCTGAACCCATTTCAATCGACGGGAGATATCACCAATGAAGATCTGCATGGTCGGCGAAGGCGCATTCGCCAACAAGCATCTGGACGCGCTTGCCAACATCGAGGACGTGGAGGTGGCCGCCATCGTCGGCGGCGTCGCCGACGCCACCGAGAAAGTGGCGCAGGAGCGCGGCATTGGTTTCTGGACAACCGACCTCGAGGAGGGGCTTGCCCGCGACGGCGTCGAGGCCGCCATCCTCACCACGCCCACACCGATTCACGCCAGCCAGGCGCAGCAGGTCATGCGCCTGGGCAAGCACGTGCTGGTCGAGATACCCATGGCCGACAGCCTTGCCGACGCCGAAGCGGTGGTCGCCGCGCAGAAGGAAACCGGCGTGGTGGCCATGGTGGGTCACACGCGCCGCTTCAATCCGTCGCACCAGTGGGTGAACAAGCGCCTGCGCGCGGGCGAACTGCACATACAGCAGATGGACGTGCAAACCTATTTCTTCCGCCGCAAGAATCTCAACGCCCTCGGACAGCCCCGAAGCTGGACCGATCACCTGTTGTGGCATCACGCCTGTCACACGGTCGACCTGTTTCAGTATCAGGCCGGCGAGGTCGTCTCGGAAGTGTTCGCGTTGCAGGGACCGAAGCATCCCGAGCTCGGCATCGCGATGGACATGAGCATCGGCATGAAGACGCCCTCGGGAGCGATCTGCACGCTGTCGCTGTCGTTCAACAACGACGGACCGCTGGGTACGTTCTTTCGATACATCTGCGACAACGGCACCTACATCGCCCGCTACGACGACCTCGTCGACGGCCGCGAGAATCCCATCGACGTGTCGGCGGTGGACGTGTCGATGAACGGTATCGAGCTGTGCGACCGCGAGTTCGTGGCCGCCATCCGCGAGGGTCGCGAGCCCAACGCCAGCGTGGCCCAGTGCCTGCCGGCCATGCAGACGCTCGATCGCATCGAAAAGTGCCTCGGGGAATAATTTCATGGTTACGCCGGACTATCTCGCCTTTCACCCCAATCCGAAGAAGCCGGATCGCGCGCTGCCGCCGAACGCCTGCGACAGCCATTGCCACGTGTTCGGGCCGGCCGCCAGGTTTCCATTCGCTTCTAGCAGTACGTACGAGCCGGTGGACGCGCCCAGGGAGAAGCTGTTCGAGCTGCATCGTCACCTGGGCGTGAGCCGGTCGGTTATCGTCCAGGCAAGTTGTCACGGTACGGACAACGCGGCCATGGTCGATGCGCTCGAGGCGGGCGGCGATAGCTACCGCGGTATCGCCGTGGTAAGCGACGACGTCGATGCCGGCGAACTGGCGCGAATGCACGAGGCGGGGGTGCGCGGCGTTCGATTCAATTTCGTCAAGCGCCTTGGCGGCGGCAAGCCGCTGGACGTGTACCGCCGGATTCTCGAGAAGATCCGGCCTTTCGGGTGGCACGTGGTGGTGTACTTCGACGCCGAGGACATCGACTCCCTGGCGCCGTTCCTGCGCGAGATTCCGACCGAGGTGGTAATCGACCACATGGGCCGAGTACCGGTTGAGGAGGGCACCGCGGGCCATGCTTTCGAGCTGCTGCACGAGCTGCTGGTTGCCGACGACCGTTACTGGGTGAAAATCAGTTGTCCCGAGCGGTTGTCGAAACAAGGTCCCCCGTATTCCGACGTCGATCCCGTCGCGCGGGCGTTGCTCTCGGCGATACCGGACCGGGTATTGTGGGGTACCGACTGGCCGCATCCCAACATGAAGTCGCACATGCCGGACGACGGCGAGCTGGTCGACCGTATCATGACCATCTGCGACACTGACGAACTTCGCCGCAAGGTGCTGGTGGACAACCCGGCGCGGCTCTACGGATTTAATTAAACCCAGGAGGTTTTTCGATGTTCAAACCCGTCGCCGTGCGCCGCATCGAGCGCGCGGACTCCGATGTCATCGACGCCCTCGGCGAGATGGGCGTGGCCACGGTCCACGAGGCCCAGGGCCGCGTGGGACTACTCAAGCCCTACATGCGCCCCATCTACCCGGGCGCGAAGGTGGCCGGCAGCGCCGTGACGATCCTCGCCCAGCCCGGCGACAACTGGATGGTGCACGTGGCCATAGAACTTTGCTCGCCGGGCGACGTGCTGGTCGTCGGCTGTACGGCCGACAATACCGACGGTATGTTCGGCGACCTTCTTGCCACCTCCTGCCAGGCCCACGGCATCCGGGCGCTCGTCATCGACGCCGGTGTGCGAGACGTCGCCGACCTGACGGCGATGAAGTTCCCGGTGTGGTCGCGGGCGATTTCCGCCAAGGGCACCGTGAAGGAAACACTCGGAGCGGTCAACATCCCCGTGGTGTGCGCCGGACAGCTGGTGAACCCGGGCGACGTGGTGGTGGCCGACGACGACGGCGTGGTGGTGGTCGAGCGCCAGCTCGCGGCCGCCGTGCTGGAAAAGGCCAGGGCGCGCACCGCCAACGAGGCGAGCAAGCGGGAACGCCTGGCGGCAAAAGAGGCCGGCCTCGACATGTACGACATGCGCGGCAAGCTCGAGAAGGCGGGCCTGGTCTACGTCGACACCGCCGACGACCTGTAGAGGAAACGCAAAGGGCAACTGCCATGATCATAGATTGTCACGGTCACTACACGACCGCGCCGAATCAGCTGGGCGAGTATCGCGAGAAACAGAAAACCGAGCTCGCGAACGATCCCATGTACCGGCACGTCAGGGGCGAGATCGACATCACCGACGACGAGATCCGCGAAAGCCTGGAAGGCGCGCAGCTCAGGTTGCAGAACGAGCGCGGGACCGACGTCACGCTGTTCTCGCCGCGGGCAAGCTGGATGGGGCATCACATCGGCAACGAGACCACCAGCCGCTACTGGACCGAGCACTGCAACGAACTGATCTACCGCATCACGCAGCTTTACCCCGGCAACTTCGTTGGCGTGGCGCAGTTGCCCCAGACGCCGGGCGTCGCCCCCGACAACTGCGTCGCCGAGCTCGAACGCTGCGTGAACGAGTTCGGCTTCGTCGGCTGCAACCTGAATCCCGACCCCTCCGGCGGGTACTGGACCGACCCGCCGCTCGGCGACAGGTACTGGTATCCCCTGTACGAAAAACTGGTCGAGCTCGACGTGCCGGCCATGATCCACGTCAGCGCCGCCTGCAACCCGGCCTTCCACACCACCGGTTCGCACTACCTGGGCGCCGACACCACCGCCGTCATGCAGTGCATCACCTCGGACATCTTCAAGGACTTTCCCACCCTCAAGTTCATCGTGCCCCACGGCGGCGGCGCCGTGCCCTATCACTGGGGACGTTTTCGCGGCCTCGCCGACATGATGGGCAAGCCACCGCTCAAGGAGTTGATACTCGACAACGTGTTCTTCGACACCTGCGTCTATCACCAGCCGGGCATCGACCTGCTGCTCAAGGTAATCCCGAAGGAGAACATCCTGTTCGCCTCGGAGATGGTGGGCGCGGTGCGCGGCATCGATCCGCAGACCGGTCACTACTTCGACGACACGCGCCGCTACATCGACAATGCGGACTTGACGGACGACGAACGCAAGCTGATCTTCGAGGATAACTCGCGACGCGTCTACAGCCGGTTGTCGAAGCGGCTGGAAGCGGGAAGGGTCTGACCCAATGGGCGGACTCGTCGGCATTCCCTGCACCTGGATGCGCGGCGGCACGTCGAAGGGCGCCTATTTTCTCGCCGCCGACCTGCCCGTCGACGTCGCCGAACGCGATGCGCTGTTGCTGTCGATCATGGGATCGCCCGACCCGCGCCAGATCGACGGCATGGGCGGCGCGGATCCGCTCACCAGCAAGGTGGCGGTGGTGTCGAAGTCGGATCGCGAGGGTGTCGATATCGACTACCTGTTCCTGCAGGTCTTCGTGGACCGGCCCGTGGTCACGGATTCCCAGAATTGCGGCAACATCCTTTCGGGCGTCGCCCAGTTCGCCGTGGAACACGGACTGGTCGATGCCCGCGACGGCACCACGGACGTCGGCGTCTACATGGTCAACAGCGACCAGCGGGTCACCGTGACCATCAGCACTCCCGGCGGTCGCGTCGCCTACGACGGCGACGCGCGCATCGACGGCGTCCCGGGCACCGCGGCGCCCGTGCTGCAGAACTTCACCGAGGCGGCCGGCGCCAACTGCGGCGCGCTGCTGCCCACCGGGAACAGCGTGGACGTCATCGACGACGTGGAAGTCACCTGCATCGACAACGGCATGCCGGTGGTGGTGATGCGTGCCGAAGCCGTCGGCGTCAGCGGCTACGAATCGCGCGAGGAGCTCGACACCGACGAGGCGCTGAAGGCCAGGCTCGAATCCATCCGTATGAAAGCTGGTCCGATGATGAATCTCGGCGACGTCAGGGAGAAGTCGGTGCCGAAGATGACGCTCGTATCAAAGCCGCGACATGGCGGCGCCATCAACACCCGCACCTTCATCCCGCACCGCTGCCACGCCTCCATCGGCGTGCTCGGTGCGGTCAGCGTCGCCACCGCCTGCATGCTGCCCGACTCGCCCGCGGGCAATATGGCGGTGCTGCCCGGCGGTGGCGAGAAACACGTCAGCGTCGAACATCCCATCGGAGAGACGACGGTGGTGATGGACGTATCTCTCGACGGTGGCGAGCTGGCAGTTCGAAAAGCAGCCATCCTGCGCACCGCTCGCAAGCTGTTCGAAGGTATCGTTTTCGCCAACCCGCCGCGCTAGGTGGAGTCAATCGCCAGTACCCATCGATCGCCATCGCCGGGCCGCAAGGAGACAGGACAGGTCGGTCCCGGGGAGTGTGAGCTAGTCGTCGGCGTAGCGCGCCACGAGCGCCCGCATGTGCTCGTAGTGCGATCCTTCCCAGTAGATCTTTCCGCAGGCCGAGCACCGGTAGAACTCGTCGTAGTACTTTCGCGTCAGCGGCTCCAGTCGATCGAGGATCTCGGACTTGTTCACCGCCTTGATCTTCCCGTTGCAATCCAGGCAGCGGGCGAACGGGCGGATGCATTCCGACAGGTCGAGCCGGTCGATGACCTCGCGCACCTGCTCGTCGACGTCGGTGGCGCGCAGCCAATAGCCGTGGGTCACCACCTTGGGGTACAGCAGCCGCCGGTCGCGGGTGAGGATGATGCGGCCGGTTTCCACCGACAACGCAACGATCTCCTCGTCGTCGTAGTCGTTGCGGTACAGCGCGTCGAAGCCCAGCATGCGCAGACGCCGCGCGAGCTTGCCGAGGTTGACGTCGAGGATGAACGCCGTGTGGCGTAGCGGCGCCTCGCGCAGGCGCACCGCGTTCGACACGTCGATGGACTCGAACACCGGGTACACCGCCACCCGGTCGCCGTCTCGCAGCCGGTAGTCGAAACCCACCGATTCGCCGTTGACCACGATCAACTCCACCTCGGAGTGGGGCACGCCCAGCGCCTCGATGGGATCCTTGATGCCGGGAGCGTCGCGGAAACGATACTCGATGTCCTGTCGTCGCTGCGCGGGCGGCAGGAAGTCGTTCAGCTCGGCGTAGAAGCGAAACCTGGCGCTGCGGTCGCTCATCCGGCGAGGGAGAATATGCTGGCCTGGCGCTCCGACACCGCCGCCTGCACCGCGGCCATGGCGGTCATGTTGACCAGGCCGCGGGTAGTGATGGACGGGGTGAGGACATGGGCCGGACGCGCCGCGCCGACCAGGATCGGACCCACGGCGACGCCGTTGCCGAGCGCCCGCAGCAGGCCGTAGGCCGCGTTGGCGCAGTCGAGGTTGGGCATCACCAGCAGGTTGGCCTGCTCGCGGATGCGCGAGTCCGGGCACAGCTTGTCGCGCACGCGCTTGGTCAGCGCCGCGTCCACGCGCATCTCGCCGTCGACCTCGAGATCCGGTTCCATCTCCCTTACCCGCGCGGTGGCCTCGCGTACCTTCGCCGCGCCCGGCGTGTCGTGGCTGCCGAAGCTGGAATGGGAGATCATGGCGACGCTCGGTTCCATGCCGAAGCGGCGCACCTCGCGGGCCGCCAGTATCGCCATCTCCGCCAGCTGCCGTGCATCGGGCTCCGGGGTGACGTGGGTGTCGCAGATGAAGTAGGTGCCCTGGGGGAGGATCAGCGCCGAGAGCGCCGCCAGCGCGCGTACGCCCGGCTCGCGCCCGACGATGTTCTCCACGTACCACAGGTGGTCGGGAAAGCCGCCGATCGCGCCGCAGAGCATGGCGTCGGTCTCGCCGGTGTGCAGCATCAGCGAGGCGAGCGCGGTAGCGCGGGTGCGCACCAGGTGGGCGGCCTCCTCGGGAGAGACGCCCTTGCGTCCTACAAGGTGGTACAGCGACTCGGACCAGCCCGCGACGCGTTCGTCCTGCAGCGGGTTGACCACGTCGTAGTGCTTGTCCTCGATCAGCCGCAGACCCATGTCGCGGATGCGTTCCGCGATGATTTCGCCGCGACCCACCAGGATGGGTCGCGCGAGCGATTCGTCCACCACCTGCAGGGCGGCGCGCAGCACGCGGTGGTCCTCTCCCTCCGCGTAGAGAACGCGGCGCGTGTCCTGGCGCGCGCGCAGGAACAGCGGTCGCATTACGAAACCGGTCTTGTAGACGGACTGCGACAGCGTATCGACATAGGCGCGCATGTCCTCGATGGGACGGGTGGCGACGCCGGTCTCCATCGCCGCACGCGCCACCGCCGGCGGCACCGCGCTGATCAGGCGCGGGTCGAAGGGCTTGGGCAGCAGGTATTCCGGACCGAAGACGAGCTTCTCGCCGCCGTAGGCGTTCGCGACCACCTCGGGCACCTCGGCGGTGGTGAGGTCCGCGATCGCTTTTACGCAGGCGAGCTTCATCGCCTCGTTGATGGTGGTCGCGCCTACGTCCAGCGCACCGCGAAAGATGAACGGAAAGCACAGGACGTTGTTCACCTGGTTCGGATAGTCCGATCGGCCGGTGGCGATCACCGCGTCGGGCTTCGCGGCGCGCGCCTCCTCGGGCATGATCTCGGGCGTGGGATTGGCGAGCGCGAGGATCAGCGGCCGGTCGGCCATCTTCGCCACCATGTCGCGGGTCAGCGCGCCGGCACGCGACAGGCCGAGGAACACGTCGGCGCCGTCGATGGCGTCGTCCAGCGTGCGCGCGTCGGTGTCGGCGGCATACTTGCGTTTCTTCTCGTCCATGGCGCCGTCGCGACCGGCATGGATCACGCCCCGGCTGTCGATCACCAGGACATTCTCCTTGCGGATGCCCAGGCCCAGTGCAAGGTCCAGGCATGCCATGGCGGCGGCGCCGGCGCCGGAAACCACCATGCGAATGTCGCCGGGTTCCTTCTCCACCACGCGAAGGCCGTTGAGCAGGGCCACCGCGGTGACGATGGCGGTGCCGTGCTGGTCGTCGTGGAACACGGGAATCTTCATTCGCTCCTTGAGTTTTTCCTCGACGTAGAAGCATTCCGGCGCCTTGATGTCCTCCAGGTTGATCGCACCGAATGTCGCTTCCAGCCCGGCGATGATCTCCACCAGCTTGTCCGGGTCGCGCTCGTCGATCTCGATGTCGAACACGTCGATGCCGGCGAACTTCTTGAACAGCACCGCCTTGCCCTCCATGACGGGCTTGGACGCCAGGGCGCCGATGTTGCCCAGGCCCAGCACCGCGGTGCCGTTGCTGACCACGGCGATCAGGTTGCCGCGCGCGGTATAGCGGGCCGCATTGGCGACGTCGGCGGCGATCTCCATGCAGGCTTCGGCGACGCCCGGCGAGTAGGCCAGCGTGAGGTCGCTCTGGCTGTCCATGGGCTTGGTGGCCTGTATGGCCAGCTTGCCGGGGCGGGGAAACTCGTGGTAGCGAAGCGCCTTGTCGCGCAGCGTCGTGCTCATGGCGAACTCCTCGTGGCTGCTGTCGTAGTTGTTCTCGTGCGGGGCGCCCGCGGTGAACGCACGCCGCTGGTTTCTATGCTATGCCAAAGCGCGAGTTTCGAGAAACGCCGCTCTTTCACGATCCGGTTCGTTTCGTACCGGCGCTATACTACGGGCTATTCGCTTCCACGCTATTCCCCGGCAGCCGCCGGCACCGCGCACTCGCCATGATCGAAGCCAAGCCCGCCAGCCGTCGCCTGCTGCACGTCAACGACCGCGACGGCGAGTATCCGCCATCGTACTATGCGGCCACCGCCAATGCTTCGGCGGCGTACGTGCCGCTCGCGGGGGAGGCGAGCTGCGACGTCGCCGTCATCGGCGCCGGTTACTCGGGCCTGTCCTGCGCGCTGCATCTTGCCGAGCGCGGATACGACGTCGTCGTGCTCGACGCCCATCGCGTCGGTTGGGGCGCCTCGGGACGCAACGGCGGCCAGGTAGGCACCGGCCAGCGCATCGAGCAGGACGAGCTCGAGAAACTGGTGGGCGAGACATTGGCGCGACGGGCCTGGGACATTGCCGGCCAGGCCACGGCGCTGGTAAAGACGCTCGTCGGTCGTCACGGCATCGCCTGCGACCTGAAGCCCGGCGCGCTGCACGTGAATCATCGCGCGCGTTTCGATCGTCACACGCGGGCCTACGTGGACTTCCTGAACGAGCGATACGACTATCGCGAGATTCGATACGTGCCCCCCGACGAGCTCGCCGGCATGCTCGGCGCCCGCGGCTACTCGGGCGGCTGCCTGGATACCGGCGCGGCGCACCTGCATCCCTTGAACTACGCGCTCGGCCTGGCCGCGGCAGCGATCGAAAAGGGCGCGCGCATCCACGAGCGCTCCGAGGTGCTCGAGGTGACGCCGGGCAACACGGTACGGCTGCGCACCGCGTCGGGCAGCCTGCGCGCTCGACACGTCGTCTACGCCTGCAACGGGTATCTCGGCGACCTCGAGCGGCGCGTCGCCACGCGCGTGATGCCGATCAACAACTTCATCGTCGCCACCGAGCCCCTCGGCGAGGCGCGCGCCCGCGAAATCATCCGCGACGACGTCTGTGTGGCCGACTCGCGTTTCGTCATCAACTACTACCGGCTGTCCGCCGACCGGCGCCTGCTGTTCGGCGGCGGCGAGAACTACGGTTACCGCTTTCCCCGCGACATCAAGGCGTTCGTGCGCCGGCCCATGCTCAAGGTCTATCCGCAGCTCGCCGACACGCGCATCGACTACGGTTGGGGAGGCACCCTTGCGATCACGATGTCACGCCTGCCGCACTTCGAGCGGCTCGACGGCAACCGCCTGTCGATCTCGGGATACTCCGGCTCGGGCGTCGCCATGGCCACCTGCGCCGGCGCCATTGCTGCCGAGGCCGTTGACGGTGTCGCCAGCCGCTTCGACGTCATGAACAAGCTGCCGACGCCCGTTTTTCCCGGCGGCTCGCGCCTGCGCAGCCCCTTGCTGGCGCTTGCGATGACGTGGTTCGCATTGCGTGACCGCTTGTAGCGGTGGCGACGAGAAGCTGATCAGGCGAGGCGGCCTATCGGCGCAGGCCGTCGGCAAGATACGCCGCGAGGCGTACCCCCGCCCGGCGTATGCGCTCGCGCACGATATTCGACGCGTATTGCTGGTACGAACCATTCAGGCGACGCGCGCCCGAAAGCGGCGCGCATCGCTTGCCGCTTGCGCGACAATACCGGGTGCGCGGGTCGATCGTTACGCGGAGCGACTCGCGCACCCATTCGAGAGGCGTGTCCCGCGACCATCGGCGCCGCTCCCGCACCGTTACCGACCCGCTCAACGCTTCGGCGAACTTCCACCAGTTCCGATCGTCCACCAGCTTTTTCACCACGCCGCGGTCCCACACCGCGTGCAGATTGTTCTCATCGTAATAGCCGCCCTCGACGTCGACGGCATTGCCGCCGAAGTCGTCGGCGAAGGCGACGTGCATGGGCTGATGGGCGTCGGCGATCCAGTGCGCCAGCAGCAGCATCGCCTCGGCGCGCTCGGCGTCGGGCCGGTCGTGGTTGGCGAATACCCGGTAGTGGTGCTCGATACCGGTGAGAACGCAGTCGCCCTGGCAATGGCCTTTGAGGACCGACGACGCCTCGCGCGGCACGTTGAGGAAATGCCAGCGCTCGAACGTCGCATACCCGCGCCAGTCCAGGGCGCCATCGCGAGCGAGAATGCGCGCCTTGTCGGCGAACGTGCAACCCGAGGTGAAATAGCGGTAGGTCAAGCCGCGCGGGCCGCGAAACTTCGAGGCGAGCCGATCGACCTCGGTGCGTTCGTCCTCGTCGAGTTGTATCCAGGCTATCGCGCAGACCAGGCGGTGACCGAGACCGCCCCAGGCTATTGCCGGCGGCGGCGCCGCGGCGATCAAGGCGATGAGGCCGAGAATAAACAACGTTCGTTTGCGCACATCCTGTGTCATGTCCGGATTCCCTTTGGTGGATCGATTACTCCAGCCGCTCGTAGGGCAGCCCCACGTAGTTTTCGGCAATGCTCTTCAGGCCCGCCCGCGATGACGTGTAGTACTGAAGGTCCGCCAATTGTATGCGGCGGTCGAAGCGATTGTCCGAAAACCTGTGCAGCAGGTGGGTCATGAACCAGGAGAAGCGTTCGGCGCCCCAGATGCGCCGCAGGCAGGTGGAGGAGTATCGCTGAATCAGGTCGGTGCGTCCGCGCTCGTAGATGGCAAGGAACAATTCGTAAAGAGACGACACGTCGCTCGCCGCCAGGTTCAGTCCCTTGGCGCCGGTCGGCGGCACGATGTGCGCGGCGTCGCCGGCCAGGAACAGTCTGCCATGTTGCATGGGTTCGACGACGAAGCTTCGAAGCGGCGCGATGCTCTTCTCGATCGAGGGGCCCGTCACCAGGTTCGCGGCCGCGTCCTGGGGCAGGCGCTTTACCAACTCGGACCAGAAGCGATCATCTGACCATTGCTCCACCGACTCCTCGGCAGCCACCTGGACGTAGTAGCGGCTGCGGGTGTGCGAGCGCATGCTGCACAAGGCGAAACCGCGCTCGTGGTTGGCGTAGATGAGTTCGTCGGCGATAGGCGGCGTATCCGACAGCACGCCGAGCCAGCCGAACGGGTAGACGCGCTCGTACTCGGTGATGGCGCCCTTGGGAAAGCTCTTTCTCGAGACGCCGTGGAAGCCGTCGCAGCCGGCGATGTAGTCGCACTCGAGCCTGATCGTTTCCCCGTCCTTGTCGAAGGTGAGAAAGGGGTGATCGGTGTCGATGTCGTGGGGCGTGACGTTGTCGGCCTGGTAGATGCTGGAGGCGCCAGCGGCCGTGCGCGCGTCCATCAGGTCGTGGGTAATCTCGGTCTGGCCGTAGACCGTCACCGTACTGCCGCCGGTGAGTTCCTTCAGGTCGATGCGTCGGCGCTTGTCGTCGAAGGCGAACTCGACGCCTTCGTGCACCAGTCCCTCGCGGTCCATGCGATCGGCCACGCCGGCCTCGTGCAGCAGCGCCACCATGCCCTGCTCGAGTACACCGGCGCGGATGCGGCCGAGCACGTATTCAGGGCTCTGGCGCTCGACGATGACGTTCTCTATGCCCCGGTTGTGCAGAAGCTGCCCGAGCAGCAGCCCGGACGGGCCGGCGCCGATGATGGCGATTTTCGTTTTCAGTGACATCAATGCCTCCGGTTTATCGTTCGCCTGCCGCGGCACACCACCAAACCTCCGCGATGATACCAGTGTCCGGGACGCGTCCTGTACAACCGCGCTCCCTGCCGGCATGGTCGCCTGGTCGGCAAGGCGATCGTGGTTCGAACCGATCGTGATCGGTCCCGGCGCGTGCTTTGACTTGCCGGACCGCGCCCGCCAAACTTCCGGCCTCTTTCCAGGCATCACCGAGGTGACCCCATGTCCGCGTTTCTCATTGCCGACGTCGCGGTGTCAGACATGCAGGCCTACATCGACTCCGGCTACATCGACACGGTTCCGAAAATCGCCGCGCGCTTCGGCGGCGCGTACCGCGCTCGCGGCGGCGACTTCGAGGTGCTGGAGGGTGACTGGCGGCCCGTGCGACTGGTAATCATCGAGTTTCCCGACATGGACAAGCTGAAGCGGTTCTACGATTCGGAGGAATACCTGCCGTTTCGCAATCTGCGCCAGGAACTGACGGACTCGAAGATCGTCGCCCTGGACGGTCTCGCGGAGTCCATGACTCCGTGAACCCGGTCTTCCCCCATTGCTTCACGCCGCTGGACCTGGGCTTCGTCACCCTGGCCAACCGGTTCATGATGGGATCCATGCACACCGGTCTCGAAGAAACCGAGGACGGCTTTCCGCGCATGGCCGCGTTTTATGCCGAGCGGGCCGCCGGCGGCGCGGGCCTGATCGTCAGCGGCGGAGTTTCCCCCAATCGCGACGGCATGTTGGGCCTGGGCGCCGGCGAACGCAGCTTCCCCGACTGCCATGCGGAACACCGCGTGATTACCGGCGCGGTTCACGACCACGGGGGCCGCATCCTGCTGCAGCTACTGCACGCCGGTCGCTACGCCAAGCACGACCATCCCGTCGGACCGTCGGTTGTCCGCTCGCCCATCAATCGCCACGCGCCCCGGGCGCTCGGCGAGGACGAGGTCGCGCAGACCGTCGAGGACTTCGCCGCCAGCGCGCTGCTGGCGCGCGAGGCGGGTTACGACGGCGTCGAGATCATGGGATCGGAGGGTTACCTGCTGTCGCAGTTCCTGTGCGCGCGCACCAACCTTCGCACGGATCGCTACGGCGGCGAATGGAATCATCGCAAGCGCCTGGCGGTCGACGTGGTGAGGCGCGTGCGCGAGTCGGTCGGCGAGGACTGGATCATCATGTTTCGCATTTCGGTGCTCGATCTGGTCGAGGGCGGCATGACCGCGGCCGAGGTGATCGACCTGGCGCGCTCGGTGCAGGCCGCCGGCGCCACGCTGCTCGACTCGGGCATCGGCTGGCACGAGGCGCAAGTGCCGACCATCATGGGGCTCGTTCCCCATGCCGCGTTCGCCTTCGCCACGCGCCGGGTGCGCGATGCGGTCGATATTCCGATCGCCGCCTGCAATCGCATCAACGATCCCGCTACCGCCGAGGCACTGATCGAGCGCGGCGACGCCGATCTCGTATCCATGGCGCGGCCCTGGCTCGCCGACGCGGCGTTCGCGGCCAAGGCGCGCGATGGTCGCGCCGAGTCCATCAACACCTGTATCGCCTGCAACCAGGCGTGCCTGGACAAGATCTTCGTCGGCGAGGAGGCGACATGTCTGGTCAACCCGCGCGCCGGCCGCGAGACGCTGTACGATGCGACGGCGGTTTCCGCGTCGCGTCGCATTGCAGTGGTCGGCGCGGGTCCCGCCGGCCTTGCCTGCGCCACCACGTTGGCCGAGCGTGGCCATCGCGTCGATCTGTTCGAGACCGAGTCGCGAATCGGAGGACAGTTCAACCTCGCGCGGGTGATTCCGGGCAAGGAAGACTATGGCGAAACGATTCGCTATTTCGCGAGGCGCGTGGACGACCTGGACAACCTATCGCTGTACGTCGGTCGGCGCGCCACCATGGAGGACTTGTCGCGCGGCTACGACGCGGTGGTGCTGGCTACCGGCGTGACCCCACGCGAAATCGACATTCCGGGTATCGATCATCCCATGGTCATGAGCTACGCGGAGTTGCTGGGCGGCCGGGCCGCGGGGGCACGGGTCGCGGTGATCGGCGCCGGCGGCATCGGTTTCGACGTTTGCGAGTTTCTCACCGCGCCGCGTCACGACGGTCGTGCCGTGGAACATTATCTCGAATCGTGGTCCATCGACGCATCGCCGGACAGTGCCGGCGGCCTCGCCGAACCGCGCGGTGAGGAATCGTCGCGGACCGTTTACCTGCTCAAGCGCAGCAGTGATCGCTTCGGGCGCACGCTCGGCAAGTCCACCGGGTGGGCGTTGCGCGGCGCCCTGCAGCGGCGCGGGGTCAGCATGATCGCCGGCGTCGAGTACCGGCGCGTCGATGATGCCGGCATCGAGATCTCGGTGAACGGCGAGCCGCGCCGGTTATCGGTGGATAACGTCGTGGTATGCGCCGGGCAGGAGAGCCTGCGCGACCTGTACGAGCCGTTGCGGGCGAACGGGACGCCGACCTACCTCGTCGGCGGGGCCGAGCTCGCCGCGGAGCTGGACGCGCGCCGCGCCATCGAACAGGGATTCACGCTCGCGCAGCGCCTGTAGCGCGGCGTCCCGACCGTGTCCGTCGAGGAATTGCCGTTGCCGGCGACGCGCCACTTGCCGGGCAGCGGCAGCACGCCGGATCGCGAGCGGCTCGACGCCGTGACCGCGGTCTGTCCGCTTCGTACCGATCCGTTGGCCTGGTCCGCCAACGCGGCATGGCTGTACGGTTGGCGGTTGCTCGCCGGCGGGTTCTACTGGGAGGCCCACGAGGCATGGGAGCCGGTCTGGCAACGCTGCGCGCCGAACTCCCGCGAGCGCCTGCTGGTCCAGGCCCTGATCCAGCTGGCCAATGCGTTGCTCAAGCGACGCCTGGGGCGCGAACGGGCCTGTGTTCGACTTCTCGGCGAGGCGGCGGGGTTGCTCGATGAATTATCCCGCCGTGGCGGCGCCGGACGAAGCCTGATGGGCGTGGATATCGCGGCGCTTTGTCAGCTGGCCCGGACACTGTGCGCAAAATAATGCATCTTCCGGTGCGGTCATCCAGCTAATATGCTTCAAATTCAGCTCCAGGGTGTAATAAACTGCACCGCATGAACAAGATGATCGCCAATCCGGCTGCTACCACCATGAATATCGATTTCCAGACCGACCCGTCCCGCTACCGCCACTGGCGAGTGGAATACGACGGTTCCGTCGCACGGCTGATCATGGATGTCGATCCCGACGCGACCCTGTTCGAGGGCTACCAGCTCAAGTTGAACTCCTACGACCTCGGCGTGGATATCGAGTTGTACGACGCGGTGCAACGCCTGCGCTTCGAGCACCCGGAGGTCAAGGTCGTGCTGCTCTCCTCGGGCAAGGACAAGGTGTTCTGCGCCGGTGCCAACATTCGCATGCTGGGAGGCGCTTCGCACGTTCACAAGGTGAACTTCTGCAAGTTCACCAACGAAACGCGCAATTCCATGGAGGAGGCCGGCGAGAAATCCGGTCAGCACTATATCGCCGTGGTGTCCGGCGCCTGCGCCGGCGGCGGCTACGAGCTCGCGTTGGCCACGGATCACATCATCCTCACCGACGACAGCAGTTCGTCGGTGGCGTTGCCCGAGGTACCGCTGCTGGCGGTGTTGCCGGGCACCGGCGGGCTTACCCGGGTCACCGACAAGCGCAAGGTGCGCCGCGATCGCGCCGACATCTTCTGCTCCATCGAGGAAGGTATCAAGGGCCAACGCGCCGCCGAGTGGCGCCTGGTGGACGAGACCGTGCCGAACTCCAGGCTCGACGAGGTGGTGGCGGAGCGCGCCGCCGAGTACGCCGCGCGATCGGACCGACCCGACGAGGCGAAGGGTATAGAGCTCACGCCGATCGAGCGCAGGGTCTCCGACGATGGGCTCGAGTACTCCACGGTGGCCGTGAGCATCGACCGCGAGGCGGGCACCGCCACCGTCACCCTGCGCGGTCCGGACGCGGACGTGCCCGCCGACGTCGACGCCATGCATGCGCTGGGCGCCGGTTTCTGGCCGCTGCGCCAGGCGCGCGAGCTCGACGACGCCATCCTGCACCTGCGCCTGAACGAAACGCGCATCGGCGTATTGCTGTTCAAGAGCGAGGGCGACATCGAAGCGGTCATCGCCCACGACGACTTCCTCGCCGCCCACGCCGACCACTGGCTGGCGCGCGAGATCCTGCTTTACTGGGGCCGGTTGCTCAAGCGCATCGACCTGACCTCGCGCACCCTCGTGGCGCTCGTCACCCCGGGCAGTTGCTTTGCCGGGACGCTCGCCGAGGTGGTGTTTGCCTGCGACCGCGCCTTCATGGCCGACGGCGAGTTCGAAGGCGTCGAGGGAGAGGCCGCGATGATCCTGCACGAGTGCAACTTCGGTCGTTACGCCACGGTCAACGGCATCGGCCGCCTGGCTTCGCGCTTCTACGGCGAGCCCGAATCGGTGGATGCCGCGCGCGAGCGAACCGGTGACTCGCTGGACGCCTCAACGTGCGAGTCGTTGGGCCTGGTGACCGCCGCCTACGACGATATCGACTGGGACGACGAGGTGCGCATCTACCTCGAGGAGCGTACCAGTTTCTCTCCCGACGCCCTCACCGGCATGGAGGCCAACCTGCGCTGCGTCGGGCCCGAGACCATGGAGAGCAAGATATTCGGCCGCCTCACCGCGTGGCAGAACTGGATTTTCCAGCGCCCCAACGCGGTGGGCGAAGAAGGCGCCCTGCGCCGCTACGGCAGCGGCCTGCGCGCCGACTACAACCGCGAGCGCGTGTGACGCGACGTTGTGACGAGATTCACTGCACTTTAGTTTGAGGGCGTATCGCCATGAGTAACCTGAACGTCAATTACGATACCTCGATTCCCAATAACGTGGGGCTCGCCGACGACAAGCGCGTGTTGAAAGCGCTGGAGCAATGGCATCCAGGCTACCTCGATTGGTGGAAGACCATGGGCCCGGACGGTTTCCAGGAGTCGATGGTTTACCTGCGCACGGCGGTCAGCGTGGATCCCAAGGGATGGGCTCAGTTCGGCTACGTGAAGATGCCCGAGTACCGCTGGGGCGTGCTGCTCGCGCCAAAGGAAGAAGGCCGGACCATTGCCTTCGGTAACCACAAGGGCGAGAGCGCGTGGCAGGAAGTGCCGGGCGAGTATCGCGCCATGCTCAGGCGGCTGATCGTCATCCAGGGTGATACCGAGCCGGCCTCGGTGGAGCAGCAGCGCCATCTAGGCGCCACCGCGCCCTCGCTGTACGACATGCGCAACCTGTTCCAGGTCAACGTCGAGGAGGCCCGCCACCTGTGGGCCATGGTCTACCTTCTGCAGAAATACTTCGGCAAGGACGGCCGAGAGGAGTCGGCCGAACTGTTGCGCCGCCGCTCCGGCGACATGGACAAGCCGCGCATGCTGGGCGCGTTCAACGAGGCCACGCCGGACTGGCTGTCGTTCTTCATGTTTACTTACTTCACCGACCGCGACGGCAAGATGCAGCTCGAGAGCCTGGCGCAGTCCGGTTTCGACCCGCTGTCGCGAACCTGCCGCTTCATGCTCACCGAGGAAGCCCATCACATGTTCGTTGGCGAGTCGGGTATCAGCCGGGTCGTGCAGCGCACGTGCGAGAAGATGAACGAGGCCGGCATTACCGACCCCTACGACATTGAGGCGGTACGCGCGCTCGGCGTGGTCGACCTCCCCACCATTCAGAAAAAGGCCAACCTGCACTACTCGCTGTCGCTCGACCTGTTCGGCTCGGAGATCTCCACCAACGCGGCGAACGCGTTCAGCGCCGGGCTCAAGGGTCGCTACAACGAGACCAAGATCGACGACGACCACGTGCTCACCGATTCCACCTACCCGGTGCTCAAGCTGGTCGACGGCAAGCCCACTCTGGTGGACGAGCCCGCGCTGACCGCCATTAACATGCGCCTGCGGGACGACTATTCCGCCGACGCCGGTAAGGGCGTGGAACGCTGGAACAAGGTCATCGCCAAGGCCGGCGTGGACTTCAAGCTCGAACTGCCGCACGTCGCCTTTCACCGCGCTATCGGCGAGTTCGGCGGCATCAACGCCACGCCCGACGGCGCGGTGGTCGACGACGCGACCTGGAAGCAGCATCGAGACGAGTGGCTGCCGTCAAAGGCCGACGGCGACTACATCGCCTCGCTGATGATTCCCTGCCACCGGAAGGGCGAGTACGCCGACTGGATCGCCGCGCCGCGGGTGCCGATCGACAACAAGCCCGGCGATTTCGAGTTCGTGCAGATCGCCGCGTAGGGCGCGATAATGCAAGGCCGCGGACATGACGCCCGCGGCCGTTGCATCGACTTCGGACACGGTCCGCCGAATCCCATGACCAAGGCAATTCGCCAACACCTCATCGATCCTGAGATCTGCATCCGCTGCTACACCTGCGAGGATGCCTGTCCCATCGACGCCATCACCCACGACGACAACAACGTGGTCGTGGACGCGGGCAAGTGCGACTACACCATGGACTGCATCGCACCCTGTCCAACGGGTGCCATCGACAACTGGCGCTTCGTCACCGAAGCCTACAGTGTCGAGGAGCAACTGTCGTGGGACGAGTTGCCCGAACAGGAAGATCTCGGCGACGACGAGAGCACGCTTGGCGAGGCGATCGAGGACGATATCGGCGCATTGATCGCCACCGCCCATGCCGGCACCGGGGGACGGCCCGTCGCTCCTGCTTCGGCGTCGAATCCGTCCATCAACCTGTTCAGCCGCGCGCATCCCGCGGTGGCTACCGTGCAGGGCGCCTATCGCATTACCGAGGAGGATGCCGGCAGCGACGTGCGACATATCATTCTCGGCTTCGGCGAAACGTCGTTCCCGGTACTCGAAGGGCAGAGCGTGGGTATCGTGCCGCCTGGCACGCGCGAAGACGGACGCCCTCACGACATCCGCCTCTACTCGGTCGCCAGCGCCCGCGACGGGGAAAAGCGCAACGGTAACAACATCGCCCTGACCGTCAAGCGCGAGGACAAGGGACTTTGTTCCAATTACCTTTGTGACTTGCAGCGCGGGGACAAGGTGAACGTGACGGGACCCTTCGGCAGCACGTTCCTGATGCCGAACGATCCTAACTGCCACGTGATCATGATCTGCACCGGCACCGGCTCGGCGCCGTTTCGCGCCTTCACCGAGCGCCGCCGCCGCGCCATGCCGGGCGCGGACGGCAAGCTGGTGCTCTACTTCGGCGCGCGCTCACCCGGCGAGTTGCCGTATTTCGGACCGTTGAAGAAAGTACCGCCGGAGTTGCTCGAACAGCATCTCGTCTATTCGCGACTGCCCAATGCGCCCAAGGAGTACGTGCAGGACCGCATGCGAAAGCATGCCGACGACCTCTCCGAACTGCTCTGCTCCGAACAGACCCACATCTTCATCTGCGGTCTGAAGGGCATGGAGAGTGGCGTCGACGAGGCCCTCGCCGACATCTGCCGCGCGCATGCGCTTGCGTGGGGTGAGATCAAGCCGACGATGCGCGAGCAGGGACGCTATCACGTCGAGACGTATTGACGGCTCGAACGAATCGGGGCGGCGGTTTCCGACCCCGACGGCTCAGTCCAGCCTGAAACCTATTTTCACCGTCACCTGCCAGTGACCGACCTTGCCGTCGGCGATGTGGCCGCGCGTTTCAACCACCTCGAACCAGTCCATGTTGTGAACCGAGTCGGCCGCCTTCGATATGGCGTTGCGAATGGCGTCGTCGCTGCCCTTGGTCGACGACCCGGTGATCTCGATGCTCTTGTAGACGTGCTCCGACATGGTAGGCCTCCGTTTTCGATTGAAACCCGCAGCGCGGGCCGGCAGACCATGGTAACAAGGAACAAAAAAAAAGAGCATCCCCGGGGGGCGGGGATGCCATGAAATATCGGCCCGCTTCCGTGGGCCGACTCACCCACAGGCAAAGGGTTAGCTCTCCAATCGACGCAAGCGTAGAACGCTCGGCGTGAAGACGGCGTCAAGAAAACGTGGAAAAATCGTGTTGGCGCCGCTATTAGCCGAACGGCAGCGGGTTTCGCGCAATCGCGACCGAAACGATATAGGCAAACGTCGCCAGCGCCCCGGCCAGCGCCACGATTCGTACCGCTCGCGTGCGGCCGCGCTTGAGCGCCACGGTGCCGAGGACGATGTAGACGACGAGGGCGACGATCTTGGCCGCCACCCAGGCGTGCGTCGTCGGGTACCAGCCGGCCAGGACCACGAGGGTGATCGCGGATCCCAGCAACAGCGTGTCGACGATGTGAGGCACGATGCGCGTCAGTCGGTGACGGATCAGGGGCGAATCGGTCAGCATCCACGCACCACGCAGGGCGAAACCGGCCCCGGAAAGGACGACGCACGTCACGTGGACATGCTTGACCAGCAGGTAATCGATCATGGACGGAGATTCTCGCAGAATTCGCGCAGACGCCGGCAGCCCTCGTCGAGTTCGTCGTCGGAGGCGGCAAAGGAAATGCGGACATGAGGCGACAATCCGTAGCCGGCGCCTTGCACCAGCGCGACGCCCTGTTCGTCGAGCAGCGCGTTCGTGAAGTCGAGGTCGTTCTCGATCCGGTGCCCGGCGGCGGTCACGCGTCCGAGGCAGCCGCCGACGTGAGGGAAGGCGTAAAACGCACCCTCGGGGGTGGCGCAGCGTATCCCCGGCATGCTGCCGAGCGCGTCGATTAGCCGGTCGCGGCGATCGCGGTAGCGCTGCACGTTGGCGTCGAGATACCCACCCCGTATCGCGAGCGCCGCCAGGGCCGCCCACTGGCTGATGCTGGCGGGATTACCGCTCGACTGTGACTGTACCACGCGCATGGCGTCGATCACGCGCGCGTCGCCCGCCGCGTAACCGATGCGCCAACCGGTCATGGCGAAGGTCTTGGATACGCCGTTGACGGTCAACACGCGCCCGGCGAGATCCGGGGCGGTCGACGCCAGGGTGACGAAGCGCGCCGGCGGAAACACGATGTGCTCGTAAATATCGTCGCTCAGCACCGCGACATGCGCGTGCCGGCGAAGCACGGCGGCGAGTGTCTCGAGCTCGGGTGCCGTGTAGACCGCGCCGGACGGGTTGCCGGGACTGTTGATGATCAGCCAGCGGGTGCGCGGTGAAATGGCGGCTTCGAGCTGTTCGGGATCGAGCTTGAACCCGGTGTCGATGCCGGTCGGCAGGATGACCGGCGTGGCGCCGCACAGGCGCACCATGTCCGGGTAGCTTACCCAGAAAGGCGCCGGCACCAGCACCTCGTCGCCGGGGTCGAGGGTGGCGAACAGCGCGTTGAAGATGGCCTGCTTGCCGCCGGCGCTGATGCAGACCTGGTCGGGCGTGAAATCGAGGTCGTTCTCGCGACGAAACTTTTCACACACCGCCCGCTTCAGTTCCGCAATTCCGTCGACCGCCGTGTAACGCGTATGACCGGCCGCAATGGCCTCGATCGCGGCGTCGCGAACATCGGCGGGCGTGTCGAAATCCGGCTCGCCCGCGCACAGCGACACGATGTCGCGACCTTGCTCGACCAATTTTCGCGCGCGCTGCAGCATGGCGACGCTGGGTGAGATCGGAACGCGGCTGACGGTTTCGGCTATGCGGATCATGAATCGCTCGGGCGGCCTCGGGCAGGGGCGGTTTATAGACCGCGTGCCGACCACGGTCAATGGCGACGCCGTGCGTTCAGTCGGCGCTCATCTTGATCCTCGACAATGACGATCGTCACGAAAACCCACGGGGGATGTCCAAATGATGCGCCAAATCTTCGTTTTTCTCGGATTCCTTGCCGTCGTTCCCGCGGCGCCGGCCGCCAACGAGTGTCCCGGCACCCCTTACCGATACACGGGCGAGCGTTGTTCCGACCTCGGACTCGATACCAACCGTGCCGTATGCCTCCCGGGACGGCGTTTCGCCCTCCTGTGCGACGACGCGGTCGGCGGACGCGTTCGCACGTGTCAGAGCGGCATTCGCTGCGACCGGGACGTCGTGGGAAGCGGTCGCGACGACCGTCGCCATGACGACCGTGGACACGGCTATGCCTGGCACGATCACGGCGGTCGCCGTGACGCGGGCGCGGTCTATTTCCGCGGCGATTGGCGCGCCTGTGAAACCCTTCGTTTCGACCGGCGCGGCGAGCCGGCGGGGTTCTGTAAGCGGGGCACCTTCAATCGCGATTGCCGGGGCCGCTGCGAGAGATATTGAACGGTGCTGCGTGTTGACACGGACACGCGCACACCACTGGACAAGACACCGCGTCCGGGCCAGTATATCCCCGGTGCGCGGGCGATTCGATGCGGCTGGTAGGGCGCGGGCGGAACGCATTCGTCCGTGCTGACGCGGGCGCGGCCGACGCGCCCTCGATGTCTAGCGAACGGATAGAATAAGAAATGCCCTTTCCCCTATGGACGGCGACCGGCGCGCCGCGAGATCGTGCCGCCACGCCGACCGTGACGTGACGCCCCCTTCCGCGACCGCCGAGCCGCTCCGCGGCGGTGGTGACGGAGGCCGCGCGGCAGAAGTATTCCTCACCTTCCTCAAACTCGGACTGACTTCCTTTGGCGGACCGATTGCCCATCTTGGCTATTACCGCCGTGAACTGGTGGAGCGGCGCGGGTGGGTGGATGAGAGCCAGTACGCGCAGATCGTCGCGCTGTGCCAGTTCCTGCCCGGACCGGCGAGCAGCCAGGTCGGCTTCAGCCTGGGCCTGATTCGCGCCGGCTGGGGCGGCGCGCTCGCCGGCGCGGTCGCCTTCATCCTGCCTTCGGCGCTGCTGTTGTTCGCCTTCGCAGCGGTGCTGCCGGCGATCGACGGTCCGCTCGGGGTTGCCTCCATTCACGGCCTCAAGCTGGTCGCGCTGGTGGTGGTCGCGCACGGTGTCCTGGGCATGCGCGCCTCACTGTGCCCGGACCCCGTGCGAATGAGCATCGCCGCGCTCGCGGCGGCGGCGGTGCTGGTCACCGGACCGACCTGGGTGCAGCTCATCGTGGTCGCGGCCGGTGGCCTGGCGGGATTGCTGCTGTGCCGCGATGTCGAGCCGGTCGCCGAGGGCGGGGTACGGCTGCGTTATGGTCAGCGCATGGGCTGGGTGTTGCTCGCGGTGTTCGCGTCGTTGCTGGCCGGCTTGCCGTTGTTCGCCCGCGAGGCGGGCGGACTGGTGACCGTGGCCGACGCATTCTACCGCGCCGGCGCCCTGGTGTTCGGTGGTGGCCACGTGGTGCTGCCGCTGCTGGAGGATGCGGTGGTGGCACCCGGATGGATTCCGCGGGACGAGTTCGTCGCCGGCTACGGCGCCGCCCAGGCGGTGCCCGGGCCGGTGTTCGCCATCGCCGCCTTTCTCGGTGCGCGCATGCCCGGAGACAGCGGTGGCGCATTGGGCGCCTGGATCGCGCTGGCGGCCATCTTCCTGCCCGGTTACCTCCTGGTGTCGGGGGTGTTGCCGCTGTGGCGCGCGGTGGCCTCGCGGCCGAGCGCGGCGCGCGCCATCGCCGGCGTCAATGCCGCGGTGGTGGGTCTGCTCGGCGCGGCGCTGTACGACCCGCTATGGACCAGCGCGGTGCGCGGGCCGTTGGACGTGGCGATCGCCGTGGGCGGCTTCACGCTGCTTGCGGCATGGCGGGTGTCGGCGCTGGTCGTGGTGGGATGGTGCGTGGGCGCGAGCGTGCTGATGGCATGGCTGTCGTGATCTTTCTATTCCGATCCCTCGGGATGTGCCGCCGATGACCATCGAGGTCTGGAGTGCGTTCGTTGCCGCGGTCATCCTGATGATGATTACGCCCGGCCCGAGCCAGCTCCTGATGTTGTCCAACAGCATGGCCAACGGTTTTCGACGCTCCCTGGCCACCGCGACCGGCGATCTGTCCGCCAACGTGTTGCAGATGCTGGCCGCCGGCATCGGACTGGGCGCGGTCGTGCATGCCTCCGAGCACGCCTTCACGGTGATCAAGTGGCTGGGCGCGGCCTACCTTGTCTGGATGGGGATCTCGCGGATCCGCAAGGCCGGGCGCGGCGGCATTGGTACGGCGCAAAGAGGGTCGCTCGTACGCCTGTGGACGCAGGGATTCGTGACCTCCGCCGCCAACCCGCGCGCGGTGGTGTTCTTCGCGGCATTGTTTCCCCAGTTCATCTCCGCGCACGCACCGTTTTGGGAACAGTTCCTGGCGCTGTCGGTGACTTACGTGGTGATCGACGGGCTGTTTCTGTCCGCCTACGGCGGCGGCGCGGCGTGGATCGCCGGCCGACTTCGTCCCACCGCGCGCGCCTGGCTCGACCGCCTGTCCGGCGGATTCCTGGTGGCTGCCGGCGTGGCGCTGGGGCTCAAGTCCGTCGCGCGCTGAACCCGCAAGATGCCTGCCGACGGGTTGTCCTGGGCCCTGGTGCTGGGCGCCGCCCTGGCGGCGGGTTTTACGTCCGGTTTTGCCGGTTTCGGTACCGGCCTGGTGGCATCGGGATTGTGGTTTCACGCGCTGCCGGCGGGCGCCGTGCCGCCGCTGGTGGTGCTCACCTCGGTGGCCGCGCAATTGGTCGGTATCGCATCCGTGCGCAGGTCTTTCGACTGGTGGCGGGTGCGACCGTTTGTTGCCGGCGGCGCGGTCGGCGTGCCGCTCGGCGTCGCCGCGCTGCAGGCGGTGTCGCCGGCGGTCCTCAGGGCATCGGTGGGCATGTTCCTGCTCGCCTACGTGCTGATCCAGTTCTCGGGTGCGATGCGCTCCGCGTGGGTATCGCGACGCGGAGCGGCGGCCGATTCCCTGGTCGGCGTCGCCGGCGGTTTCCTCGGCGGCTTCGCCGGCCTCTCGGGGCCGCTGCCCCTGGTGTGGCTGCAGCTCAAGGGTGGCGCCGCCGACGCCCAGCGGGCAATCTATCAGCCGTTCAACCTGTGCGCGTTGACGCTGGCCGCCGCTGTGATGGCAATCGGCGGACGCATGAACGCGGACGTGCTGGTGGCCGCGGCGGCGTGCCTGCCGCTTACGCTGCTCGGTGCGTGGCTGGGCGTAAGGTCGTACCGCGGCGTGGCCGAGCGCACCTTCCGTTTAGCGGTGCTGGCCCTGCTGTTCGTATCCGGCATGATCCTGGTCGCGCGGTTCGTGATCTGAGTCGTCGCCGCTCGCGCCACCCGGCCTCTCGAACGGGCATTTCCCGGGCCGGGGACGCCCGCGCGATGCCGGCGTCCCCGGCATCGTGGCCAGGGACCCGGTGGGCGCGGCAGCATGCCATGCCTCGGCCGCGACTTCGTCAAGCATTCGGAATGCTTCGACGATGCCCGTGTGCATCGCCGGTTCGAGATGGCGCTTTGGCGGGCAAGCTGTATCGCCCGTCTCGCGCGCGGTATCATACGCGGCCAAGTTTCCCCTTCCAGAGCCGCTTCATGTCCGCCGAAGACGCCTTTCCGACCTATTCCATCGTCGGCAACAACTTCGGTTACCTTGGCCGGCCGTTGCGCCCCGACGCCGGCGATGCCGACGTCGCGATTATCGGCGTGCCCTACGACATGGGTACGTCGGGGCGCGCCGGCACCCGCCACGGGCCGCAGGGAATTCGCGCCGCGTCGTCCAACCTGCGCTGGGAGGAACGTCGCTGGCCCTGGCGCTTCAACCTGTTCGAACGACTCGACGTGGTCGACTGCGGCGACGTAATGTTTCCTCCCGGCGAGAGCCAGGTCATGGTCGACACGCTGGAGGCCGTGGTCACCGGGCATCTCGACGCCGGTCGCAAACTGCTCGCGTTGGGCGGGGACCATTTCATCACCCTGCCGATCATGCGTGCCATGTCGCGCCATCGCGGCCAGGCGGTCCGCATGGTTCACTTTGACGCGCACACCGACAACGAGGCGACCGACGAGACGCGCTACTACCATGGTTCGATGTTCTACCACGCGCCGCGCGAAGGCATCCTCGACGCGGAATGCTCGGTTCAGGTCGGTATTCGCACCGAGTACGATTACGACAATCATCCGTTCACGGTCATCGACGCCGAGCAGGTATCGCGCCTCGGCACCGACGCGGTGAACGGGCAGATTCGGGAGGTGGTCGGCGACGGTCCGGTCTACGTCACGTTCGACATAGACTGCCTCGACCCGGCCTTCGCGCCGGGTACCGGCACACCCGTGGCCGGGGGGCTGAGCACGAACCAGGTGCTTCCCCTGCTGCGCGGCCTGCAGGGACTCGACCTCGTCGGCATGGACATCGTCGAGGTGGCGCCTTGCTACGACCACGCGGAAATCACCTCCCTGGCGGCGGCGACGCTGGGCCTGGAGTTTCTATATCTTCTCGCTGCGAACCGGGACTAGGGGAGCGACGCGCCCGCGCCGTGCCGGTTGCCCGATTGGTGCATAATAGAGGCTCGCCGCAGGTTGGAGAACCACAGACATAAGGAATGGCTTCTTGTCCATGAGAGAACGGGTCGCAGAACGATCGTATTTTTTCCGCCAGTGGGTTCGGGCGCCGCTAGCCACCGCGGCGATGTTTCCCTCCAGCGACGCCCTGGCCATCGGTGTGGTTCGCAGCGTCGCCCCCGCGATGGCACCGGTTGTCGAGCTCGGTCCCGGTACCGGCGCGGTCACCCGGCGCCTGGTCGAAAAGGGCCTGCGCGAGGATCAGCTCGTCCTCATCGAGTGCAATCGCCACTTCGCCGCCCAGTTGCGGGCCAGTTTCCCCGGGGCGCGACTGGTCGAGGGGATGGCGCACGAGGTCGGCGACATGACCTTCGATTCGCCGCCCGGTGTCGTTGTCAGCGGACTGCCGCTCATGTCGATGCCGAACGAGGCGGTGGAGGCGACGCTTCGCGCGGCGTTCAAGGTGCTCAAGCCAGGCGGGTACGTCGTCCAGTTTACCTATGCGCCGCGTTGTCCCGTCAACCGCTCGGTGCGCGAGCGCCTGTCCCTGGAGTCGAAACTGCAGGAGCTGGTCTGGCGCAACTTTCCGCCCGCGCGCGTTTATCAGCTTCGCCGTAAAGGCGAATAGGTCCGCGGCGAAGCCTCGCTCCGCCGGTCCTCGAGACGTTTCACCGGGTTCCCTCGGTTCGAGCGACGATGCGATGATTTGCCGGGAATCTTCGTTGGCCGCGAAAATTCCCGGCACCAATTTTCTCCGGGGAATTCCATGTCACGAACAGTCTATGTCAATGGCAACTTCGTCGACGAGGCCGATGCGCGAATATCCGTTTTCGATCGCGCCTTCCTGTTCGCCGACGCCGTGTACGAGGTCAGCGCCGTCATCGGCGGCGCCATGATCGACAACGACGCTCACCTGGCACGATTGCGGCGGTCGCTCGACGCGCTGGGCATGCACATGCCTTGCGAGGAATCGCGGATCGCCGCCATTCAGAACGAACTGATCCGTCGCAACGCGCTGGACGAGGGCGCCGTTTACCTGCAGGTATCCCGGGGCGCCGCCGACCGGGATTTCAAGTACCCGAAGAACGCCACGCCCACGCTGGTGTCGTTCACGCAGGCGCGCCGCATTGTCGACGACCCCGTTGCCGAGCGGGGCATCGACGTGGTCGTGGTCCCGGATCTTCGCTGGAAGAGACGCGACATCAAGACCGTCGGCCTGCTGGCTGCCTGCATGGCCAAGCAGCAGGCGTTGGATGCCGGCGCCGACGATGCCTGGATGGTAGAGAACGGGATGGTCACCGAGGGTACGTCGAACAACGCTCATATCGTTACCGGGGAGGGCGGCATCGTCACGCGCCAGCTCGGCAACGAGATATTGCACGGCGTCACCCGCGCCGCGATTCTCGAGCTGTCGCATCGGGAAGGAATCGACGTGCAGGAGCGCGCCTTCTCGGTGGAAGAGGCCAAGGCCGCCAGGGAAGCATTCATCACCAGCGCCACGACCTTCGTCTGTCCCGTGGTTCGAATCGACAGTCAACCGGTCGGCGACGGCCGGCCGGGTCCGGTCACGCGACGGCTGCGGCAACTCTATATCGAGATGGCTCGAGCCGAGGCAGCCCGATCGAAGTCGGATGCCGTCGCGCGGTAGCGACCCGCACGCAGGGCGTCGCCGAGCGGTGCGTTTTGTTGACGCAACTGGGGAGAAGTGCTTAACTGATTAAGTAAATGCCTGAAGACCCGCATGGCCGCCTTGCTTTGGGGGCGGCGCTGCGGCCGGTGAACGACAAGAAAACACCGAAGTTAACATTACCTCGAGGAGACAGAACATGTCTGAAATCGACCGACTGAAGAAGCAGCTCGCGTCCGGAAAAATCACGCGGCGAGAGTTCGTCTCTCGAATGGCCGCGATGGGTGCCGCCGTTGCCGCCCCGGGCGCCATGTTCAGTGCCCCGGCCATGGCGCAGCCCAAGAAGGGCGGCCATTTCAAGGTCGGTGTCGGCGCCGGGTCGACCACCGACTCGCTCGACCCGTCGACTTTTCTCGACTCCTACATGCAGACCGTGGGCAACGCGGTGTACAGCTACCTCGCGGTGGTGGACTATGACGGCAACGCGGTCGGCGACCTCGCCGAGAGCATCGAGCCGTCGCCGGACGCGAAGATGTGGACCTGCAAACTGCGCAGCGGCGTCGAGTTTCACAACGGCAAGTCCGTGACGCCGGAGGACGTGATCGCATCCTACCGCTATCACATGAGCGAGGAGTCGCAATCGGCCGCCAAGTCACTGCTCAAGGCGGTGACCGACATCAAGGCCGACGGCAACGCCGTGACGTTCGTCCTGTCCGAGGGCAACGCGGACTTCCCGTATATCATGACCGATTACCACCTCGGCATCATGCCGTCCAAGGACGGCGCAGTGGAGGATCCCACTTCGGGCATCGGTTCGGGCGGCTACATGGTCGAGAACTTCGACCCCGGCGTGAAGACGCTGCTCAAGCGCAACCCCAACTGGTACGACGAAAACACGGCGCACTTCGATTCCATCGAGAGCCTGGCCATCAAGGACGTGGCCGCACGCACCAATGCGTTGACCACTGGCGAGATCTACGCCATGGATCGATGCGATCTCAAGACGGTGCACCTGCTCAAGCGCAACAAGAACATCACCGTGCACCAGAGTACCGGCACGCAGCACTACTCGATGCCGATGCACACGACCACCGGGCCGTTCGATGACAACAACGTGCGCATGGCGCTGAAGTACGGTATCGATCGCGAGGCCATCGTCAAGACCATTCTGCGCGGCTACGGGCAGGTCGGCAACGACCATCCCATCGGTCCTTCGCAGAAGTTCTATAACGCGGATTTGCCGCAGCGCGCCTACGACCCCGACAAGTCCAAGTACTACCTCAAGCAGGCGGGACTCGATTCCCTGAAAGTGGATCTTTCCGCCGCCGACGCCGCGTTCGCCGGCGCCGTCGACACCGCGGTGCTGTTCAAGGAGCATGCCGCCAAGAGCGGTATCGAGGTCAACGTCATCCGCGAACCGGACGACGGCTACTGGTCCAACGTCTGGTTGAAGAAGCCGTTCTGCATGTGCTACTGGGGCGGGCGGCCCACTGCCGACTGGATGTTCACCATCGCCTATGCCGCGAACGCCGACTGGAACGATGCGTACTGGAAGCACGATCGCTTCAACGAACTCCTCGTGGCCGCGCGCGCCGAGCTGGACGAGGACAAGCGCCGTACCATGTACTACGAGATGCAGGAGATCGTGAGCAACGAGGGCGGCACCATCGTGCCGATGTATGCCAGCTACGTGAGTGCCACCTCCGACTGGGTGGGAACACCGGAGAAACTGGCGGCCAACTGGGACTGGGACGGCAACCGCGCGTTCGTGCGCTGGTGGATGGCCTGACGATTCCCTGAGGGCGTGGGCGCAAGGTCCGCGCCCGGCGAAATCGAATGCATAACATCGTGAAACTGGTGGCCCAGCGCATGGCGCTGGGCCTCCTCGTGCTCTTCATCGTTTCGCTGATCATCGCGGCGGGCGTGGATGCCCTGCCGGGCGATCTCTGCCAGGAGATGCAGGGCCAAAGCGCCACCGCCGAGACCCTCGAGGCCTGCCGCAAGGAAATCGGTCTCGACAAGGCGCTGCCGCTTCGATACGCGGACTGGCTCGGCGGCATACTCAAGGGTGATTTCGGCGTTTCGCTGGCCAACGGCAGGCAGATCTCGGAGCTCATCGGCTCGCGCCTGGGCAACACGTTCTTCCTCGCCGGTCTCGCCGCGATCATCTCGGTGCCCCTGGCTCTGGCCCTGGGCATCCTCGCGGCGTTGTACCGCAACGGCATATACGATCGCGGGGTCAACGTGGTGACGTTGTCGTCGATTTCGTTTCCCGAGTTTTTCATCGCGTACATCCTGATCCTTTGGCTGTCGGTCAACTGGGGCTGGTTTCCGTCGCTGTCCAACGTCGGCGGCGACACGCCGCTCGCCGAGCGCGCCTACAAGAGCCTGCTGCCGGCCCTGACCCTGACCCTCGTGGTCGTGGCGCACATGATGCGCATGACGCGCGCATCCATCATCAACCTGCTGGCAAGCCCGTACATCGAGATGGCCTCGCTCAAGGGCATGACGAAAAGCCGCATCATCCTCAAGCACGCGCTGCCCAATGCCTGGGCGCCCATCGTCAACGTGGTGGTGCTCAATCTCGCCTACCTGATCGTCGGCGTGGTCGTCGTGGAGGTGGTGTTCGTCTACCCGGGACTGGGCGAATTGATGGTCGACTCGGTGCGAAAGCGCGACATTCCGGTCGTGCAGGCCTGCGCCAGCATCTTCGCCGCGACCTACATCATCCTGAACATGACGGCGGACATATTGTCCATCGTGACCAATCCGCGATTGCTGCATCCGAAATGACAGGCGACGCACAGGACCACCGATGAGCGACCAGGACAACATCACCGCGCAAACCGCCGACGCGGTCGCACCGCCGCCTCCGCGCAAGCGTGGTGTCCGCGATGCGCTGCGGGCGCTGGCCAAGGCGCCGTTGAGCGCCAAGTTCGGTCTCGTGGTGATCGTCTTTTACGTGTTCGTCGCCGTGTTCGCGCCCGTGCTGACGCCGTTCGGTGAATCGGAGATCGTCGCCGCCGAGTACGAACTCTGGGGTACGGAAGTGGAGCACACCGACGCCGAGGGTCGTACGCAGACGGTTACCCTGATGTTCGGGACGGACAACCTGGGTCGCGACATGCTTACCCGGCTCCTGTACGGCGCGCGCAACACCATCGGCATCGCCTTCGTGACCACGTGCATCGCGTTCCTCCTCGGCGGCGTCGGCGGCATCCTCGCGGCCACGGTCGGCGGCTGGACGGACCAGATATTGAGCCGGATCGTCGACATACTCATGGCGATCCCCGCACTCATATTCGCCCTGCTGCTGCTGACCATTTTCGGCACGTCCGTTCTCTCGCTGGTGCTGGTCATCGCGGTGCTCGATTCCACGCGCGTGTTTCGCCTGGCGAGGGCGGTCAGTCTCAACGTGGTGGTCATGGATTTCGTGGAAGCCGCGCGGCTGCGCGGCGAAGGGCTGAGCTGGATCACCTTGCGCGAGATCCTGCCCAATATCATGCCGCCGCTGGTGGCCGAATTCGGCCTGCGTTTCTGCTTCGTGTTCCTGACCATCGCCTCGCTCAGCTTTCTTGGGCTCGGCCTGCAGCCGCCGACCGCCGACTGGGGCTCCATGGTGCGAGACAATGCCACCCTGATTACCTACGGCGACATTACGCCGCTGCTGCCGGCCGGCGCCATCGCCCTGCTGACGGTGGGCGTGAATTTCGTCGTCGACTGGTTCCTCCACAAGACCAGCGGGTTGCGCGATGAGCAGTGACGGCGGCAAGGGCGATCTCCTGTTGACCATGCGCGGACTGCGCATCGAGGGTCAATCGGACGAAGAGTGGCACGAGATCGTCAAGGGTGTCGATCTCGACCTGCATCGCGGTGAGGTACTCGGGCTGATCGGCGAATCGGGCGCCGGCAAGTCGACCATCGGCCTGGCGGCCATGGGCTTCGCCCGGCCCGGATGCCGGATCAGCGCCGGGGAGATCGTGTTCGACGGCGTCGATCTCATGAAGGCCAGCGAGTCGACCAAGCGAAAGCTGCGCGGCGTGCGCATCGCCTATGTCGCGCAAAGCGCCGCGGCCTCGTTCAACCCGGCGCACAGGCTTATCGACCAGTTCTCGGAAGGGCCGGTGGAGCATGGCGTAAGCGGCCGCGCCGAGGCAGAGTCCGACGCGCGCGAACTCTACGGCAAGCTGCTGCTCCCGGATCCCGACCGTATCGGCTACCGTTATCCCCACCAGGTGTCGGGCGGCCAGCTGCAACGCGCCATGACCGCCATGGCGATGGCCTGCCGACCCGATCTCATCATCTTCGACGAGCCCACCACGGCGCTCGACGTCACCACCCAGATCGAGGTGTTGGCGACCATCAAGAACATCGTCGAGGAATTCGATACCGCGGCGATCTACATCACCCATGATCTCGCGGTGGTGGCGCAGATGGCCGACCGCATCAAGGTGCTGCGATTCGGCGAGACGGTGGAGGAGGCCGATACCGCCACCATGATGACCAGTCCGCAGCAGGAATACACAAAGACCCTGTGGGCGGTGCGCAGCTTCAAGAAGGAACCCATTCCGGCGAAGTCGAAGGAGCCGCTGGTGAGCGTGAAGAACGTGACCGCTGCCTACGGCGCGGTGCCCGTGCTGCACGATGTCTCCTTCGACATCTACCGTGGCAAGACGGTGGCGGTGGTGGGTGAGTCCGGTTCGGGCAAGAGCACCACGGCGCGCGTCATCACCGGGCTTCTGCCGCCGCGCGAGGGGCAGGTCCTGGTTAACGGCGAGCCGCTGCCGGGCGACTACCGGCACCGTACCAAGGCCCAGCTGCGCCACGCCCAGATGATCTACCAGATGGCGGACACGGCGGTGAATCCGAAGCAGCGCATCCGCGAGATCATCGGCCGGCCGGTGTCGTTCTACCTCGGCCTGTCGGGGCGGCGACTCGAGGAGCGAATTCGCGAGCTCCTGTCGTTGATCGAGCTGGAGCCCGACAAGTTCATCGACCGCTTTCCCGGCGAACTGTCGGGCGGGCAGAAGCAGCGGATCTGCATTGCCCGCGCGCTTGCCGCCGAGCCTGAATTCATCATCTGCGACGAGGTGACCTCGGCGCTGGACCAGATCGTCGCCGAGGGTATCCTCAGGTTGTTGGACCGGTTGCAACGCGAGCTCGACCTTGCCTACATGTTCATCACCCACGACCTCGCCACCGTGAGGGCGATTTCCGACGAGGTCGTAGTCATGCTCAAGGGTCGCATCGTCGAGCAGGGGCCGCGCGAGGAAATGTTCACCCCGCCCCATCACGAATACACCGACCTTCTGTTGTCCTCGGTGCCGGAAATGGACCCCCACTGGCTCGACGACCTCATGGAGCGCCGACGCCGCGATGGCATGATGGCGTCGACGTCCACCTCCTGAACGCCGGCGGCGGCAGCCGCCGGATCGTCCAACGTCTGCCGCGATACCGACGTCAGTCGGTGGAGCGGTACGCCTTGTGCAGCTTGACGGCCCTGACGCGCCGGTCGCGCACGCGTATGTTGAGCATCTCCACCGCCACCGAGAATGCCATGGCGAAGTAGATGTAGCCCTTGGGCACGTGGAAATCCAGGCCTTCGGCGACCAGCGTGACGCCCACCAGGATGAGGAACGCCAGCGCTAGCATCTTGATGGTCGGATGCCGTTCCACGAAGTCGTTGATCGAGGCCGCCGCCAGCAACATCACGCCCACCGCCACGATGATGGCGATCGCCATGATGGAAATATGGTCCACCAGGCCCACCGCCGTGATCACCGAGTCGAGCGAGAACACGATATCGAGCAGTGCGATCTGGACCAGGACCGAACCCAGCGTGGCCGTCGCCACGCCGCCTTGTTTCCCTTCAACGCCCTCCAGGCTGTTGTGAATCTCGTGGGTCGACTTGGCCAGCAGGAACAGGCCGCCCAGGACGAGTATCATGTCCCGGCCGGAAATTTCCTCGGCGAACAACGTGAACATCGGTTCGGTCAGGCCCATGACCCAGGCGATGGAAAAAAGCAGCGCGAGTCGCGCGACCATGGCCAGCGTGAGTCCCAGGTTGCGGGCGAAGGCACGCTGCTTTTCCGGCAGGCGGCCAACGAGGATCGAGATGAAGATGATGTTGTCGATGCCGAGCACGATCTCGAGCGCCGTGAGCGTGGCCAGCGCGATCCACGCCTCGGGACTGGCAATCCATTCGAACATGATGACCTCCCGTTGGTTCGGTCGATGGAGCGCCACGGACGTCGGCGGCAGGAATGTGCCGTCGCAGCGCGAGATGTCGGCGTGATTCTACCGTCGGCCGCCCGGGCGCGCGCATTACGGTCGCGTACGGTGTGCCGCCTCAGGACAGGTCGAATTTCCGCCGGCGCACGAATGCGCCGAAGTCGGTGCGCATGGGGCGCGCGTACTGGCGGGTTCGGTGCTCCGACCAGCCGTAGTCGGTAGTGACGCCAAAGCGGTTCACGTCCCGCTGCGCCTGTGGCGGCGTCGGCCGCGCTGCCTCGCGGCGCCGGTCGTACTCGGCGACCTCGGTCAGCAGGTTCGTATCGTCGTAGCGGTTCTCGTGCACGGTCACGCTTTGCGGCAGTCGCATGCTCACGTCGCCTTCGCTCGCCGGCCAGCCGACGCACAGCCCGGCCACCGGAAACACGTGGTCCGGGAGCGCAAGCTCTCGCGCGAGGTGGTGGACGTGATCGCGAATCTCGCTCACGGGGCAGCAGCCAAGCCCCGCCGACTCGGCGGCGACGATGAACGTTTGCATGGCGATGCCGGTGTCCACGGCTGCGTTCATGAAGGCGTCAAGGTGATCGTTGGCGAACGGGTGGCCCCGCCATTTTGCCAGCCGCCGAATGCGCCGGCTGTCGCCGCACCACACCATGAATTCTGGCGCGCCGGTGATCCAGGCGACGTTCCGGGAGCGCGAAGCGATGCGTTCGATCGCCTCGCGCCGGGTGAGGCGAATCACGCTGACCTGTTGCAGATCCGACTTGCTCGGTGCGCTGAAGGCCGCGGCGAACAGGCTTCGCAGCAAATCCTCGCCGACCGGCTCGCCGGTGAACCGGCGGTGGCTGCGCCTTGAGAGGATGCGGCGAAGGGTGTCATTCGTTTCCAGCCGGAAGTCGCAATCGAGTCCGTAGCGGTTCCGGTATAGCTGATCGCTCATTGAACGTTTCCGATAGAGGCTAGTCGTGAACGGCGCGCCGGGCACCCGCACGGAACAACACGTCCAAGGCCTCGTCGGCGCGTTCCACGGGCACGAAGACGTGGTCGTGGTGAAATGCGGCCACCACGTTGGCGCTGATGCCATGCTCGGCCAGGGCCGTCGAAACCGCCGCGGTGAGGCCGACTGCCGACAGGCTCGAGAAAACGCCCAGCGAAATCATCGCGAACTCGCCTTCGAAGGGCAGTTTCGCCGACACCGCCTGCTCCCGCGAGAGTATCAGGGTCAGTCCCTCCGCTTCGGCGAACGCGCCCAGCGGTTGCAATGCCGCGTGGTCGCCGTACGCCCCGCCCGGCACGCTGCAAAAGACGAACGTGCCGTCGGCGAGTCGCGGCGCGAGGTTCTTCAACAGGGAGCGAAGATCGGTCTTACCCATCGGACCGCGCGCCGTGACGAATTACCGGCCTTGCAAACCAGTGTCGGCTTCCCCACAATGAAACTTTAGCGATTTTTCCGTCCCCCGCGAGAATTCATACCATGAAACGACGCGATTTCCTCCGCGATTCCGCGCGCCACGCGGCCGCCGCGGCCATTCCGCTGGCCGGCGCGGCCGCTGCCGGCGGCGCCGACCTCTATCACCGCCTGTCCGAACAACTGGGGCAAACGGCCCAGGCGTTGCAGGCACGGCTCGACGGCATGTCGGCCACCTTCGGCACGCTGTCGGAGCGGGTCGACCTGGTCGAGCTCAAGTACCGCGTGGTGATGGCCCTGCTGGTGCTCTCGCTGATCATCGACGGCGGCATGAGCTGGATGATCCTGAGCGCCGCGCCCGTCGCCCCCGTGCCGGTGATCTAGCCCGGGCGGCGAGCAAATCTAGTGCAGGGTGGTGCCCTCCGGGGGTGCCTCCTGCGCGAACACGCCGCGCACCTCGTCGCCGCCGAACCGGTAACGGGCGTGGCAGAACTGGCAGTCGATCTCCACCTCGCCCTGCTCGGCGATGAGTTCCATGGCCTCGTCGTATCCCAGGAACTTGATGGCGTTGGCCGAGCGCTCGCGGGAGCAGCCGCAATGAAAGCGCATGGCGCGCGGGTCGTACAACCGCACGTTCTCCTCGTGGAACAACCGTGTCAGCAATTCCGCCGGTTCGAGCGCCAGCAGTTCGCCCTCGGTAACGGTGCCCGCCAGCAGGCTTGTCCGGTCCCAGTCCTCGTCGGAAACGGGCAAACCGGGCCGGTCCACCGACCCCGGCAATCGCTGGATCATCAACCCGGCGGCGCGCGAGTCATCCGCCGCCAGCCATAACCGTGTGCCGAGTTGCTCCGAACGCTGGAAATAGGTCTCGATGGCGCGCGCGAGGCTCGAGTGCTCCAGTGACACGATGCCCTGGTAACGCTCACCGTCGGCGGGTTCGATGGTGATGACCAGCCCCTCGCTCAGCAGCGTGGTGTCACAGGGATCGGGGTAGTTGAAAATGGCCGGATCTTCGTGAATTTCGCGGCCGACGCCGTGGCCGAAGAGTTCGGGTATGACCGAGAAGCCCTGGTGCTGCACCTGGCGCTGCACGGCGCGGCCGATATCGCGCGCGGGGCGTTCGGCGCGGGCGGGCGGCACGGCG
>JAUIEZ010000159.1 GCA_030429665.1 Gammaproteobacteria bacterium
GGCGGCTCACAACCCGGAGTTTCTTCGATGGACTGCTGTATATGTCAAACATTGTCTGCCTCCCCGGCAGAGCCGGGGGGTCTCCCGCTAGACGCTAGCGGTCCGCGAATACCGCGTTGGTGTAGACCTCCTGCACGTCGTCCAGGTCCTCGAGCATCTCGATCAGTTTCTCGATGGATTCGGCGTCCTCGCCGGACAGCTCGGTCTCGGTGGCGGGCCGCTGCACGGTTTCCGCGACCTCCGCCTCGAGGCCCGCGTCCTTGAAAGCGCTCTTGACCGCCTCGAACTCCTCCGGCGTGGTGATCACCTCGATGCTGCCGTCGTCGTTCACCTCGACGTCGTCGGCGCCCGCGGAGATCGCCTCTTCCATGATGCGTTCCTCGTCACTGCCCGGCGCGAACACGAAAAGACCCGTCTTGGTAAACAGGTAGGCGACCGAGCCGTCGGTGCCGAGATTGCCGCCGTGCTTGCTGAAGGCGTGGCGTACCTCGCCGACCGTGCGATTGCGATTGTCCGTGGTGCACTCCACCAGGAATGCGATGCCGCCCGGCCCGTAGCCTTCGTAACGCACTTCCTCGTAGTTTGCGTCGTCTCCCTCGCCGGTACCGCGACTGATGGCCCGTTCAATGGTATCACGGGTCATGTTGGCGGCCAGGGCCTTGTCGATGGCAGTGCGAAGGCGCGGATTGGCATCCGCGTCGCCGCCGCCCGATCTCGCCGATACCGTGATTTCGCGAATCAACTTGGTGAATAACTTGCCGCGCTTGGCGTCCTGGGCGGCTTTTCGAAACTTGATATTGGCCCATTTACTGTGACCGGCCATACTGACTCCTGCTTGAAAATACCTTGATTTCCTGTCGGCGCAGCGCGCGCCATGGGGTGAATTGTTTGAAAACGCCTGCGGATTCTATGCCCAAAGGGCGCGGGCGCGAAATCCGCCGGGCTCAGGGCACCGCGAGAACGCGCCGAATACCCAGCCGGTTGCTCCAGGACCAGGCCTTTTCCAGCGCCGCCGAAGCCTCGAACCAGCCGAATTCGTCATGCTCGGACGGGTTCAGCCGAACCTGCCCGGTGTGGTCCAGCATCAAGGAATAAAGGTGTTCGGTGTTGTGGGTGACACCCGGCGCGAAACGCCACGCCAGTGCCGGCGCGATGGCGAACCGGTGCTCGACGCGCCAATCCTCGAGGTCCGCGGGGCGCGCGCGAATGCCGGTCTCCTCGGCCAGTTCCCGGCACGCCGCCTCGCGCGGGTCGTTCTCGTCCCATTGCAGCGAACCGGTGACCGACTGCCAGAAGCCCAGGTCGACCCGCCGCATCAGCAGCACCCGACCGCGCCCGTCGTGGACGACGACGAGAACCGACTCGGGGCGTCGGGACGTCGCGCGGCTCATGCGATGGGCGATGCGACCTGGCGCTACCCGGCGCTCAGCCGGTGGCCGCGCCGGGTTCGCTCTTCACGCCCTGGCGCAATCGCAGCCCGAGCTCGCGCAACTGGCGCTCGTCCACCGTGCCGGGGGCGTTGGTGAGCAGACACGACGCTTTCTGGGTCTTGGGGAAGGCGATGACGTCGCGGATCGAGTCCGAACCGGACATCATGGCGGCCAGGCGGTCGAGGCCGAAGGCGATGCCGCCATGGGGCGGCGCGCCGAAATCCAGGGCCCGGAGCAGGAAGCCGAATTTTTCCTCGGCCTCCTCGGCGCCGATGCCGAGCATCTTCAGGACACGGCTCTGCACCTCGGGACGGTGAATACGGATGGAACCTCCGCCGAGCTCGGTGCCGTTGAGCACCAGGTCGTAGGCCCTGGAAAGTACCGCGCCCGGATCCGATTCGAGCTTGTCCAGGTCGGCCGGGGCCGGCGCGGTGAACGGGTGGTGCAACGCCTGCCAGCGCTTCTCCGTCTCGTCGTACTCGACCAGCGGAAACTGCTCCACCCACAGCGGCTGCCACTCGTCCTCGACCAGGCCGAGGTCGCGACCCACGCGAAGTCTCAGGGCCCCCAGCGACTCGTTGACGATGCGCGCCTTGTCCGCGCCGAAGAACACCAGGTCGCCGTCGGTCACGCCGCTTCGCTCGACGATGGCAGTCACGACGTCGTCCGGCAGGAACTTGAGGATCGGCGACTGCAATCCTTCCCTGCCCTGGCTTGCGCTGTTTACCTTGATATAGGCCAGCCCCTTGGCGCCGTAGGGCTTGACGAACTCGGTGTAACCGTCGATCTGCTGGCGCGTGAGGCGATTGCCGCCGGGCACGCGCATCATCGCCACGCGGCCGGCCGGGTCGTTGGCCGGCCCGGAAAACACCTTGAACTCGACGCCGCCCATCAGGTCCTTGACGTCGACCAACTCCAGCGGCACGCGCAGGTCCGGCCGATCGCTGCCAAACCGGGACATGGCCTCGGCGTAGCTCATGCGCGGGAACGGGTTGGGCAGCGCCACGTCGAGCACCTCGGCGAACAGCTCGCGCACCATCTGCTCCATCATCCCGGTGATCGTGGCCTCGTCGATGAAAGACATCTCCACGTCGAGCTGGGTGAATTCCGGCTGGCGGTCGGCGCGCAAGTCCTCGTCGCGGAAACAGCGGGCGATCTGGTAGTAGCGCTCGAAGCCGGAAATCATCAGCATTTGCTTGAACAATTGCGGCGACTGCGGCAACGCGAAGAAATTCCCCGGATGGGTTCGGCTAGGGACCAGGTAGTCGCGCGCGCCCTCGGGCGTCGAGCGGGTCAGGATCGGCGTTTCGATCTCCACGAAGGCGCGTTCCTCGAGGAATCGGCGCAGGAACCTGACGATGGCGTGTCGCAGGCGAATCCTGGCCTGCAGGCGGGGGCCGCGAAGATCGAGAAAGCGGTTGGCCAGACGCACGGACTCGCCGACGTCCTCCTCGTCAATCTGAAACGGCAGCGGCTTGCAGGTGTTGAGCACCTCGATGCCGTCGGCCAGCAGCTCGACGGCGCCGGTGGGCAGGTCCGGGTTCTCGGTACCGGCGGGACGGCGACGGACACTGCCGGTGACGGCGAGCACGTATTCGCTGCGGGCGCCGTCGGCCGCGGCGAACGGTTCGGGGAAGTCCGGATCCACGACGACCTGGGCGATTCCGCCGCGATCGCGCAAGTCGATGAAGATCACCCCGCCATGATCACGACGGCGATGCACCCACCCGCAAAGGGTCACCCGTTGGTCGATCAGCGATTCGTTGAGCTCGGAACAAAGATGTGTGCGCATGAAGTCTTCCGGGATCGACCGCCCCGCGGTCACGATTGGCGGACGCCCTCGAGTGGTGTCCGGTTGCCTGAGAAAATCGAACGCGCCGCGACCGTTGCCGATCGCGGCGCGCCGGAGTTATCCGTTATCTGGTCAGTTCAAGCGGCCTCGCTCGACCCGCCGCCCGAGCTTTTGGGAGAACTCCCGGACGAGGACCCGCCGTCACCGCCTGTCGACTTCGTACTCGAGGAGGAATTCTTGCCGGCGCCCGAGGAAGCCGGCGCCTTCTTGCCGTTGTTCTTGAAATCGGTTTCGTACCAACCCGTGCCCTTGAGGCGAAAACCCGCCGCCGAGACTTTTTTCTTCAGGCTCGACTCACCGCAGGACGGACAGAATACCAACGGATCGTCGGAAATTTTCTGTAGTGCCTCCAGCTCGTGGCCGCAGGCGGGATTGGTGCACATGTACTCGTAAATGGGCATGAAGAAGGGCCTCCCGGCGAATCAATCGCGCGCTATAAGGGGGACGAATCCTGTTTTTTCGCGCCGCCTCTCGCGGCGCGGACTCAAACTGCGGCTGAAAAATGGTATCTCCGCCGTCTGATTTCAAGCGCTGGCGGCAAGGGCGCGGCCGGCGGGCGCGCGATTATACTCCAGGCGGAAGGCCGCCGGGAGCCTCTCCGCGGACGCGAACCCGCCCTGTCCGATCCGTCCGTTCTCAAGCTGACTGTTTCGCCGCCGCCGCGGCTTTCTCCCGGCGGTGCTCGCGCACCTCCAGGTGGCGGTCGGCGAGCCACACCAGCAACAGCACCGGCAACCCCAGCAGAGAGGCAATGATGAAGAAGTTCACGTAGCCGACGGCGTCAACCATGGTACCGGAGTAGCCGCCGATCACCTTGGGTATCAACGTCATCAGCGAACTGAAGATGGCGTACTGCACCGCCGTGAAACTGATGTTGGTCAACCCCGAGAGAAAGGCGACGAAGGCGGCGCTGGCCAGCCCGGCGGTGAGATTGTCCGCCGAGATCACCACGTAGAGCATCGGCTCGTTGTTGCCGACCAGCGCCAGGGCGACGAAGAACAGGTTGGTGACCACGGTCAGCAGCGCACCGAGGAACAGCGTCTTCATTACCCCGTACCGCACCGCCAGCATGCCGCCCAGGAAACCGCCGAGGATGGTCATGAACAACCCGAAGGTCTTCACCACCGTGGCGATCTGGTCCTTGGTGAATTCAAGATCCTGGTAGAACACGTTGGAAATGACGCCGAGCACGATGTCCGAGATGCGGTACAGCCCGACCAGCGCCAGCAGCAGCAGCGCCAACGACGCGCCGTAGCGGCCGAAGAACTCCCGCACCGGCTCGACGTAGGTGGAGACCACCATCTCGCGGTTCACCAGGCGCGAAGTCACCAGCGCCGCCGTCACCCCCGCCGCGACCGCCACGGCCAGCGCCAGGCGCAGCATTTCCACGAGAAAGCCGGCAAGGTGGGCGCCCCCGAATAAGCCGGCGAGCACGTCGCGCAAGGCGCTGGCCGGCGCCGAGCTGATCACGAACGTGAGAATGAAACCGCATGCGGCAATCGCGAACATCAGGACGAAGCCGAGATAGTCGCGCACCGAATGCGTGTAGGACCGGGTGCGCGCGCCGCTAGGCTCGGGGATGATCAACGTGGTCGCCACCCCCACCAGCATCACCGACGCCATGACCAGGTAGGTGAGCATCCACGCGGCATGCTCGTAGCCGTCCATCCGCGAGCCGAAATAACTGGCGAGATACAACGCGCCGGCCCCGGATACCAGCATGCCGATGCGATAGCCCGCGATGTAGGTCGACGACATCATCGCCTGCAGTTCCTGCTCGGCCGACTCGATGCGATAGGCGTCGATGACGATGTCCTGGGTGGCCGAGGAAAAGCCCAGCATCACCGCGGCCAGGGCCATGGTGGTGAGCGCCCCCTCGCCCGCGGCCGGATCGGTGACGGCCATCCAGGCCATCGCGCACATGATCGCGATCTGGGCCACCAGCATCCACGCCCGCCGCCGGCCCAGCCATCGGGTCAGCAGCGGAATCGGCAGGCGGTCCACCAGCGGCGCCCACACGAACTTGAACGAGTAACCCAGCGCCGCCCAGCTGAAAAACGTGACCGCGCCGCGCTCGACGCCCGCCTCTCGCAGCCACAGGGACAGCGACGAGAAGATCAGCAGCAGCGGCAGGCCCGCCGACAGGCCGAGGAAGAGCATGGTCACGACGCGCGGATGGATGAAGGCCTTCAGGGAGGCGCGCCAGTCTTTGTTGGTCTCGTTCATCGCGCGGTTCGGATAGGGAAGGCGTTCGCCGTGGCTGGGCCGAATTGGTCTGGACGGCGGGGTTGGGGTAAATTGCGAGCGCACGTTAACCGAAAATCGGCGGGCGGTCCACGCCGCGCGCGCTCCACGCACGGGTTCCCATGAGCGACCAAGGTCAGGCCTTTCTCGAATTCTGCATCGAGCAGAACGTCTTGCGCTTCGGCGAGTTTACCCTCAAGTCGGGCCGCATCAGCCCCTATTTCTTCAACGCGGGCCTGTTCCACAGCGGCGCCAGCCTGAACCGGCTGGCGGAGTTCTACGCCCGCACGCTCGACGCGAGCATGGACGGCGAGTTCATGCTGTTCGGCCCCGCGTACAAGGGCATACCCCTGGTGACCGCCGTGGCCATGGCGATGGACCGCCTGTTCGGCCGCGACATCGCCATCGCCTTCAACCGCAAGGAGGCCAAGGACCACGGCGAAGGCGGCAACCTGGTCGGCGCACCCCTCGCCGGCAACGTGGTCATCGTCGACGACGTGATCACCGCGGGCACCTCGATCGGCGAATCCGTCGACATCATCCGCGCCGCCGGCGCGCGCCCGGCGGCGGTACTGATCGCCCTGGATCGCGAAGAGATCGTGGAAGGCGCCGGCGGACGGTCGGCGGTGCAGGTCGTGACCGCGAACCACGGCATCCCGGTGCATGCCATCGCCCGGCTGACCACGCTCGTGGAACTGCTCGCGGGGCGGGACCCGGACACGCTGGCCCAGGTGCAGGCCTACCGGGAACGCTACGGCGTGAAGCCGGCCGCCTGAGCGGCGGCGCGCACGGCTAGCCGCGGATCACCGCGTCCAGCCACTCGCGAATATCGTCGATCTCGCCGGGAGACACCGCGTGCGGCATGGCGTAGGTGCGCCAGGCGACGTGGAATCCCGCCTCGGCCAGGCGCCGACTGGCCGCCTCGCCGAGGGCGAGCGGCACCACCGGATCAAAGGTGCCGTGGGCCAGGAACAGCGGCAACGAGGTCGCGTGACGCTTTTCCGCCAGGTCGACGTCGCCGGGCAACGGCAGGTAGGTCGACAACGCGATGACACCGGCGATCGGAACGTTTCGAGTCAGCGCCGTGTGCAGCGCGATCGCGCCGCCCTGGGAGAAACCGGCGAGAATGATCCGGCCCGGCGCGATGCCGCGATCGATTTGCTCGTCGATCAACCCGACCACGCGCTGCGACGATGCCTCGATGCCCTCGGCATCGGGCGCGGCGGCGATGTCGACGCTGCGGATGTCGTACCACGCCCGCATGCGCATGCCGCCGTTCACCGTCACCGAACGGTACGGCGCATGGGGAAACACGAAGCGGACGGCGGGGTCCTGCGACAGCCCGAGCTCGGCCACCACCGGCTCGAAGTCATGGCCGTCGGCGCCGAGACCGTGCAGCCAGATCACCGACCACGCCGGGTCGGCGCCGGTTTCGAGTTCGACCCGCTCGGGGGTCTGTTCGGTTTTCACGCTCGGTTCACTCAGGAAATCGAAAGTCGGCAGCGGCACGGGCTGGTATAGCACCCCGCCCGGCCAGGGCCATCGCAGCAACATGGAAAGGCATCGAGATGATTGTTGGTTCTTTTCCCGACGCTCCGGAATCCCCCCGGGCCGCTCGGGCAATTTGTTGGCGCCGGATTCTAACCGCTGAGACCGCGCCTGTCCCCTGCCCGCGAGAATCGGCGGGAGGACGGGAAACTACTCGCCGGAGGTACCGGTCCTGGACGCCGGATCGAGCGACAGCGAGATTTCCGATGGATCTCCCCCGTCCTGGCCGAACATGTCCACCCCCAACGAGGACAGCAGGCCGTCCGGACCCCACAGCTCGACCCCGCTGAAGGCCCAGGCCACGATGATCAGGACGACGAGGCCCAGCCACAGCAGCCAGGCTCGACCACCGCGCTGGCGGGGCGGCCGAAACGCCGTGGCGGTCATCACCGGGATATTGCCGGAGAAGGTGCCGGCGTTGTTCGTGATGATCGTGTCGTCGTCGACGACCTCGGACTCGTCCACGCCAAGCAGCCGTGCGTAGGCGCGAATATAGCCGCGAACGAACGTGGGACCGGGCAAATCGGTGTAGTCGTCGCTCTCCAGAGCCTCGATCACCGCCACGCGCAGGTTGAGATTGGCGGCAACGTCCTCGATTTCCCACTTCAGCTCCTTTCGGGCCGCGGAGAGGACCATCCCGGGACTCGCCTTCGAGGACAGCGACGGCTCGTCGGTGGTCAGATCGTCGATCATTGAGCGGTCCAGCTCTCCAAGGGATCTGTTCATTACCGAATTCTAACAGTTCCTATGAAAAATACGAAGTTATATACAGAACCTTCAGCATTTTCTCCACCTAGCCGACGATGTACGCCCCGGTGCCCACCGCGATCAGCTCGCTGTTCTCGTTGTGCAGTTCCATGCGCGTCACCGCGACCTTTCGGCCCACCCGCAGCACGTACGCCGTGGCGCGAAAGTCCCGGCCGTAGCCGGCCCGGAGGTAGTCGACCCGCAGGTCGATGGTACCCATGCGCCCGAACACCTCATCGGCGCCGCCTTCGGCCGGGTCCAGCTTCTCCAGCAGGGCGCAGAACGCCGCGAATCCGCCGATCACGTCCAGGCAGCTCGATATGACCCCGCCGTGCAGGTTTCCGCGCACGAAATTACCCACCATTTCCGGCTTTTTCTGGAAATGGAGGATCGGCCGGCCGTCGTCGTCGAACTCGAACTCGAAGCCGAGCTCCCGGTTGAAGGGAATTTTTTCGGCAAAAATGCGCGCGACGGTCTGAGGGGTCATCGGACCCTCGACGGTGGTACTCATGGAATCTCCGACGATGTACAGGCTGGATCGAACGACGACGACACCGGGGGTTGGCGGCCGCCTTCTTTCAGAGGATAGCGGTGAATTCTACCCCCGACCGGCGCCACGGGGGTACTGCCTGGCCGCCCGCAACGCGGAAAAGACGCCCGGACCATATGGCCCTCGACCCCGGTGTTGATTACAATCCACGCCCGTGGGGCGGTAGCTCAGCTGGGAGAGCGTCGCGTTCGCAATGCGAAGGTCGGGAGTTCGATCCTCCTCCGCTCCACCAAATTTTCTCCTCCCGAATCCTTCGTGCACCGTCGTTGCGAGCGTCGGCGCGCCTGCGAAGGTGCGTTACTCACGCTTCCCGCTCTCGGCACCACTACGTGAACTGACTTTGTTTGTGGATCCGGCAGGCCGAATGCGAAAAAATACGTCTGCCACCGTTTTCGTTGGGTAGTCACGCTCGAAGCGATTCGCGAGAACGATTACGACCTGAACATTCCTCGCTACGCGGAGCCGGTGATTGAGGAGGAATCCATGACCGTCGATCAGGCCACTGCCTAGCTCAAGGAATCGCTACAGACAACGTATGCGATCAAAGATCGCCTGATAGGGCTGCTGCATCGCAAGGGACTATCGTGTAAAAAACCAATGCATCACCCAAACGGAGCTGGAGTCCTACCTCGGAGACGCGGCCACATTGATGCAATGGTAATTCGCGCAGTTTTGTAAACAGAAGAAGATCGAAATTCTCGTTCACACAAAGAACGATATAAAAAAGGAGTTCTGATTCGTGCCGACGTTGAACTGGATTGGCAAAGAGGCCGTCATCAAGCACCACAAGACGGTGCCCTTCCGATTGATGGAACCGGTGGAGGCGCTCTCCTGCGGGAAGGCCGACAGCGGCAACCTGATCGTGCAGGGCGATAACTTGCATGCCCTCAAGGCGCTGCTGCCCCGTTATGCCGGGCAGGTGAAATGCATCTACATCGATCCGCCCTACAACACCGGCAACGAAGCATGGGTCTACAACGACAACGTCAACAGTCCGGAGATCCGCAAGTGGCTGGGCGAGGTGGTCGGCAAGGAGGGGGAAACCCTCGACCGCCACGACCGCTGGCTTTGCATGATGTATCCGCGCCTCGTGCTGCTTAAGCAGTTTCTGCAGGAGGACGGGGCAATTTTTGTCTCCGTTGACGACAACGAGGTGGCAACGCTGAGGTTATTGATGGATGAGATTTTCGGACGCCAAAACTTTATTGCCTCGGTGGTGTGGCAGAAGAAACAATCTCCCCAAAGTGACGCTATTAATTTGTCAGACATGCATGACTATGTTATCGCATACGCAAAACGCGCCAAACACAACCGGCTTGACGCTAACGGGTGGAATCGAAATTTGCTGCCTCGAGGTGACATACAAAGTGAAAGATTTGAAAACCTTGATAACGATCCGCGTGGGCCTTGGACATCAACTGATTACACTTGCAACAAGACAGCTGAAGAACGACCTAATCTCTACTACCCGATCACTAATCCGAATACTGGCGAGCCGGTTATGCCGTCGAGGAATCGGGTTTGGGCTTATGACATTGATGCGCATGAAAGGAATATGCTGGAAGGGCGTGTCTGGTGGGGTAGTACGGGTAAGGGGCGGCCTCGCATCAAAAAATATTTGTCTGAGGTCGCTAATGGGATCGTACCCTCAACTTGGTGGCCCCGAGATTTTGCTGGCGACAATCAAGGGGCCTGTCAGGAATTTTGTGTTTGTGAGCCATACTATGCCCGATTGGGCAGGAGATGAAGTATGGCAAAGAAGAAAACGCCGGCGATCAGCGCCGAGCTGCTTGACGAGCTTCTGGCAGGCCAG
>JAUIEZ010000160.1 GCA_030429665.1 Gammaproteobacteria bacterium
TGTCGTGATCGTCGGCGCCGGTGCGGCGGATCGCGGCGTCTTCGGTGAAAATATTGATCAGCCCGCCGGCGGGCAGGGCGGCGATGTCGGGATGGTCCCGATGACGTTGCCACACCGCGTAGTCGTTGAAATCGTGGGCGGGCGTGATCTTCACGCAACCGGTGCCGAACTCCGGATCGACATAGCTGTCCGCGATCACCGGGATGGTACGGCCCGTTAGCGGCAACTCGACGCGTTGGCCGACCAGGTGCGCAAAGCGTTCGTCGTCGGGATTGACCGCCACCGCGCAGTCGCCCAGCATGGTTTCCGGCCGGGTGGTCGCGACGATCACGTGACCTTCACCGCCGCGGATCGGGTAGCGCACGTACCACAGGTGGCCGTTCTCCTCCTCGCTCAGGACCTCGAGATCGGACAGCGCCGTGTGCAGCACCGGGTCCCAGTTGACCAGCCGCTTGCCGCGGTAGATGAGATCCTCTTCGTATAGCCGGATAAAGACTTCCTGCACCGCGTCGGACAATCCTTCGTCCATGGTGAAACGCTCGTTGTCCCAGTCCAGCGAACAACCCATGCGGCGAAGCTGGCCGGCAATGGTATTGCCGGACTGCGCCTTCCATTGCCAGACGCGATCGACGAAAGCCTCGCGGCCGATGTCGCGGCGACGAAGGCCCTCCTGCTCGAGCCGCCGCTCCACCACCATCTGGGTGGCAATCCCGGCGTGGTCCGAGCCGGCCTGCCACAGCGTGTTGTCGCCGCGCATCCGGTGATAGCGGATAAGCGTGTCCATGACCGTGTCCTGGAACGCGTGTCCCATGTGCAGGCTGCCGGTGACGTTGGGTGGCGGGATCATGATGCAGTACGACTGGCCCGAGCCTGACGGACGAAAATAGCCCTGGCCCTCCCATTCCTCGTACAAGGCCTGTTCGATGGCATGGGGATCGTACGTTTTGTCCAGCGGTTTCGTGCTCATGGGTCGAAGATTGCCTGATCGCGTCGGTTCGGGCCGGCGCATGCCAACTCGCACGGGCGGCCGTCGTGGCGCGGGCGTGTGCCGGCGCCGGGCGGAAAGCCCCGAATTATACTGTCAACGGAGGGGAATTGTGTCTTGCTAGCGCTCGCACCACTCGTAGAGAATGTCGCCGATTGCCTCGCGCAACTCCCCGCGAACCTCGGCGGGCAGCAGTTCGCCGCTGCGTTCCAGCAACTTGTCCTCGATGGTGTCGAGGATGCGGTCGGAAAGGTCGAGGACGAATTGAATGACTGCCTCGTCATCGCCCGGGTTCTCCCGTCGTGCGCCGAAATCACCGTCGTCGTCGCCCGTATCGTCGTCTTCGCTCGCGCGCGCCGCGAGACCCATGTCGTTGACCTCGCCAGCTACCGGCGCGGAAACGATCGGCGGGACATCGTCGGCGTGTTCGTCGACTGCAGGGTCTGCCTCGAAATCGTCTTCCGTATCCCCCGCCGTTTCGACATGCGAATCGTGATCGGCGCGTGAAATCGAGAGCAGGTCGAGTTGCATCTCGTCGCGGCGCGCGGGTCGCCTCACGGCCTCTCGCAATGTCGGCGGCTCGTCATCCTGTGGTGCCTCGTCCTGTGGTGCCTCGTCCTGCGGTGCCTCGTCCTGCGGTGCCTCGTCCTGCGGTGCCTCGTCCGCGGGTAACGGCGGGGTTGGGTCGCGTTCGCCGCGCCCATCCACCGGCTCAACCGCTGCGGGAGATTCGGCGTTCGCGTCGATCGCCGGGGCTCGTCTTATGCCTTCCCCCTCGCCGTTGCTTTCGATGAACTTCTTGAGCTCGCGCAGTTCCCTGATCAGTTCGTCGTAGTGCGGGTTGTCGTCGTCATTCTTTGTCACGATAAGGTCCCGGGGCGAGCGTGGCAGCGGTCAGGAACGCGTCCAGGCAGTCCGCGCGCCACTCCCATGGCGCCGCGATCTCCCGAAAATCTCCTAGATGCGGTGGGTACGCGGCTCCATGCCGTGTTCCCGGTAGAAGCGAAACCGCAGGCGGGCCTGCCGGCGGCGTTCCTCGCCGGCGCCAATAATATCTGCAATCCGCAGGTGATGGAACGCCTCGTCAAGGGGATCGTCAAGCAGTGTGACGATTACCTCGACCGGAATATCCCCGGGCGGAATACCCGGGTGAACCAGCACCGGCGCCTGCTCGTCGTCTCGCACCAGGGCGTGGGGGATGAAACTCCCCTGTGAGAATGTCCACAGCAAATCGTCGAGAAGCTCGCCGTGGGCATCGTCGCGGGCCAGCAGGGCGACCCGGTGCCCGGCGCCGTAGGCCTTGTCGACCACCCGGCACGCAAGCCGGTCGACGGCGGCCTCGGAAGGCGATTCCAGCACGTAGAAATCCACGCCCGGGGCGCTCATGAGGCCGCGGACCCCCGTTCGCGAATCGCGCCGCCCGGCGCTGCGACGCCAGCCGCCTCCTCGTCGCGCGCGACCTTCAACTGCACCGGTTGAGAATGAAGCGGCTGAGCAGGCTCACGGGACGACCGGTGGCGGACTTGTTCTTGCCCTGGGTCCAGGCGGTACCGGCGATGTCCAGGTGTGCCCACTTGAGTTCCTCGGTAAATCGCGCCAGGAAGCATGCGGCGGTGATGGCGCCGCCGTTACGCCCGCCAACGTTCGCCATGTCGGCGAAAGGACTGTCGAGCTGCTCCTGGTAGTCGTCCCAGAGCGGCAGGCGCCAGACGCGGTCTCCGCTCTGTTCGCCCGCGTCGACCAACTCGCCCGCAAGCGCATCGTCCGCGGTGAACAATCCCGATGGGTGAGTGCCCAGGGCTACCATGCAGGCCCCGGTCAGCGTGGCGACGTCCACCACCACCGCCGGCTTGTAGCGGCGAGAGTAGGTCAGGGCGTCGCACAGGATCAGGCGTCCCTCGGCGTCGGTATTGAGTATCTCGATGGTTTTTCCCGCCATGCTGGTGACGATGTCGCCGGGCTTGTTGGCCGCGCCGTCCGGCAGGTTCTCGCTGCTTGGCACGATGCCCACCACGTTGATCGGCAGGGCCATTTCGGCCACCGCCTGCATGGTACCGATTACGCTGGCGCCGCCGCACATGTCGTACTTCATCTCGTCCATGGCGGCCGCGGGCTTCAGGGAAATGCCGCCGGCATCGAATGTCAGGCCCTTGCCCACCAGCACGATCGGTGCCGAGGACTTGTCCGCGCCCTGGTATTCCATGGTGATCAACTTGGCCGGCTCGCGGCTGCCCCGGGACACCGACAGGAGCGAGCCCATGCCCAGTCGTTTCATGCGATTCTCGTCGAGCACCGAAACTTTCAGTCCCAGGCGCTTCTGGAGCTTGCGCGCCTGCTGCGCGAGATAGGTCGGCGTGCAGATGTTTCCCGGCAGGTTGCCGAGGTCGCGAGCCAGGCTCACGCCGCCGGCGATGGCGCGCCCGCGCGCCACGCCGGTGCTGGCGGCGTGTGCCGCGGACCTTGAATCACAAAACAGCGCGACCGACTTCAGTTTTAACGTGGATTTCTCCTTTTTGAGTTGGTCGAAGCGGTAGGCCGAATACTCCATCGCTTCGACCAGGGCCGCCACGCTGTCGGCGTTGCTGCGGCCGGAAATCGTCAGCCCGTCGAGCGCGACGGACACGTCGGCCGCGCCGGACTTGGCCAGCGCGCTCACCACGGCACGGCCGATTCGAACAGTCGCGGCCAGGTCGAGCTTGCCGGGGTCGCCGGCGCCGAGCAGCAGCAGGCGGTCGCACTTGAGGTCGCCGGCCGCCGGAATGACCAGCGTGTCGCCGGCCTTGCCCTTGATGTCGCCTCGATTGACTGCCGCGGAGACGACGCCGCCCGACGCGGCGTCGACGCGCGCGGCGGTCTCGCCCAGTGAGCCGTCGCCGAACACGGTGACGGCGAGGCAGGCCGTACCCTGGTTCAACGGGTTCGACGATTTCACGGAATATTTCATGGTGCGAAGGTTTCCTGGCGGTGGGATCGACAATTGACGAACCGCGACGATCTCGTCGCGGAATCCGATAAACTATATCAGGGCGATGCTGGATTTCCCAAGATGCGTGCCCTGACTCCGGATTTCTCGCCCCGGGGCGCTGCTGGTAGAATGCGCGACCTCCCGGCACCTTCGGGTGCGAGGCGGCGCCGCGCGAGCGCGACCGCCTCGACGCCAACCGCTAGTGGTCCCGATACTTGAGCCCGACCGATATCTCGCCTGATGCCCATGCCCCCCGTCGGTGGGAGCGCCCGGCATGATCCTGAATCGCGCATTGCTGCGCGAGACGCTGCAGACCAGCGGCGCCGTCGCATTGGTGCTGCTGTCGATATTCATCGTGATTCGCCTGGTTGCGGTGCTGCGCCAGGCGGCCGAGGGAGCGATCCCTCTGGACAGCGTGATGCAGATCCTGTTCCTGCGCGTCATGACCAATATGGACATCATCCTGCCGCTCGTGCTCTACGTGGCCATCCTCATGGTGCTGGGGCGCTGGAGCCGCGACAACGAGATGACGGTCATCGCCGCCTGCGGCATCAGTCCGGCGCGATTCCTGATCCCCATGGCGTGGTTGGCGTTGATGATGTCGATGCTCGTGGGACTGTTCTCCCTGTACCTGTCGCCGCTCGCGGTGCGGGCGATCGAGTCGATTCAGCAGGAGTTCGAAAGCCGCAAGGAAATCACCGGCATTACGCCCGGCGTGTTCACCGAGACCAAGCAGGGCGGGGTCTACTTCATCGAACGCTTCAACCAGGAGGGCGGTTACTACCAGAACGTCTTCTACTACGGCAAGGAACGCGGCGAGGAGCTGGTGGTCATCTCGGGGATCGGTTTCCAGAGCGTCGACGTGCAGACCAACGACATGTTCCTGGTGCTGAAGAACGGCACGCGATACACGGGCACGCCCGGTGAACCCGCCTACACGGTGGTGGATTTCGAAACCTACGCGATTCGGCTTGACGAAAAGGCGCCCAGCAACCTGGCTATACCGGTAAAGGGCATGCCGACCGCCGAGCTTCTTCAATCGGGCCACAGGATTCGCGTGGCCGAGCTCAACTGGCGAATATCCAAGGTCGTGGTGATTCCGGTGCTCATCCTTTTCGCCCTGGCGTTCGCCGGCGTGGACAACCGGCGCAACCGCGTTCCCACCATGATCTTCGCGTTCCTGGTCTACTTCGGTTACGCCAACCTCGTCGGTTTCGCCATCGCGCTGATGCGTCGCGGGGAGATCGACCCGGTCGTCGGTGTCTGGTACGTGCACGGCGCGTTCCTCGCCTTTTCCGTCTACGTTTTGCAGCGAAAGGTCGCCAATCGCCCGTTGATACCGCTGCCGACGCGTAGCGAGCGGAGGGTCTCGGATGGTACTTGACCTCTACCTGGCGCGCACCATAGGGCACCACACCGCCATCGCGCTGGGCGTATTGGTGGGGCTTTTCACGTTCGTCAACTTTATCGATCAGCTCGGTGAGTTGGGCGTCGGCAACTACAACTTGTGGGAAGTAGTCAAGTTCGTGGTGCTGTCCATCCCCTACAACCTGTACGAACTCTTCCCCATGGGCGCGTTGCTGGGAACGATACTCGCGCTCAACGCCCTGGCGACCGATTCCGAGCTGGTGGTGCTGCGCGCGGCCGGATTTTCCCTGGTGCAAATTACCGCCTCGGTGCTGAAAGCCGGCGTGGCGATGGTCGCCCTGGCGTTCGTGGTCGGGGAGGTCGTCAGCCCGACGACCGAGACCATGGCCAAGAACGGTCGGGCCAGCGCGTTGCAGGAGAACATCAGTCAACAGACCGAGTACGGTCTCTGGATGCGGGACACGACCACGTACGTCAATATCGGTGAGATCCTGCCGGACCTCACGCTGCTCAAGATCCGTATTTTCGAGTTCGATCGCAGGGCGCGGCTGCGTTCGCTGGTGTATGCCGACAGCGGGCGATTCGTGCAGGGCAGTTGGCGGCTGGGCAACGTACGACAAACCGTGATCGAAACCGAGGGCGGCGCGACGATCCGCAAACTGGACAATGCCAACTGGGACACGGCTGTATCACCGCAGATCATGTCGGTGTTCCTGGTCGACCCGGAGCAGATGTCGGTCTGGCAGCTGCGGCGCTACATCCAGCACCTGCGCAAGAACGACCAGGAAACCAGCCGGTTCGAGTTGGCCTTCTGGACCAAGATGGTGCTGCCGATTTCCATTGGCGTAATGATCGCGCTGGCGATACCGTTCGTGTTCGGCAGCCTGCGAAGCGGTACCACCGGGCGAAACCTTTTCATTGGCATCATGCTCGGGCTCGGCTTTTACGCCGCCAACAAGTCACTGGGTTACGTGGTGCTGGCCTACGACGTGGCGCCGGTGGTGGGCGCCGCGATCCCGCTCGTGCTGTTTCTGGGCGTGTCGGTCATGCTCTACCGGCGGGTCGTGTGACATGACGCCGCGCCGCGCCGTCATCGACGCCTGCCTGCGCATGGAACGTCTCGGCATCAACCAGGGCACCTCGGGGAACGTCAGCGTTCGTACGCCCTCGGGCTGCCTGATCACGCCCAGCGGCGTCGACTACCAGACGATGACCCCGGCGCAGGTCGTGCACATCGACTTCGCGGGAAACGTTTTGGGGTCGCCGCGCGGCGCGTCGCGGGAGGTGCGGCCATCGACCGAGTGGCGAATGCACACCGACATTTACGGCCATTTCGACGACGCCGGCGCGATCGTGCATGCCCACCCGCCCCACGCGACGGCGCTGGCGTGCCAAGGGCGCGGGATACCGCCGTTCCACTACATGGTCGCCGTGGCCGGAGGAACGGATATCCGTTGCGCGCGATACGCGACTTTCGGCACCAGCGAACTGTCCTCACACATGATCGAGGCGCTCGATGGACGACGAGCTTGCCTTCTCGCCAACCACGGCATCATTTGTTTTCACGAAGATCTCGATCGCGCACTGGCGCTCGCGGCGGAGGTCGAGACCCTCGCCCGACAGTATCTCCTGGCGCTCGTCATCGGCGAACCCAAACGGCTTGGCAGGAAACAAATGGCCGAGGTTGTCGAAAAGTTCAAGGGGTACGGTCGCCGGGATTGAGCCCGGCCATCGTCCATAAAAAAACGCGGGGCCGGGTGCCCCGCGTCGAATCAATGCTGCCGGTTGGAGAAGCCTGCACGGACCGCGCAGCATACCCGCTTGCCGGTCGTGATCAGGCGGCGGCGAGTTCCTGTTCCGGATCGACGTACTCGTAGCCAAGGTCGTGGGCGACCTCGCGCTGCGTGACCCGGCCACGATGGACGTTCAGGCCGGCTCGAAGGTGCGGGTCGTCGAGCAGCGCCCGGGCATAACCCTTGTTGGCGAGCGTGAGGACATGGGGCAGGGTGACATTGTTTAATGCGTAGGTCGACGTCAACGGTACGCCGCCGGGCATGTTGGCCACGCAATAGTGGACGACGCCGTCGACGATGTAGGTGGGCTCTGCGTGGGTGGTCGGGCGCGACGTCTCGCAGCAGCCCCCCTGGTCGATCGCGACGTCCACGATCACTGCGCCGGGACGCATGTTGCGAACCATCTCGGCGGTTACGAGCTTGGGTGCTTCCGCGCCGGGGATCAGCACGCCGCCGATTACCAGGTCGGCCTCGGTGACATGACGTTCGATTGCGTCGTCGGTGGAAAAGACGGTATTCGTGCTGCGGCCGAAGTGCTGCCAGTGGCTCTCCAGCACCTCGGGGTTACGGTCGATGACCCACACGTCCGCGCCCATTCCCACCGCGATGTGGGTGGCGTGCGTGCCGACGACACCGGCGCCCAGGATGACCACCTTGGCCGGGTCGACGCCCGGCACGCCGCCAAGCAGCATGCCGCGACCGCCGTGAGGGTGCTCGAGGCAGTAAGCGCCCGCCTGTATGGCCATGCGCCCGGCGACCTTGGACATCGGCGCCAGCAGCGGCAGGCCGCCGCGCGGCGAGGTTACCGTTTCGTAGGCGATGCATACCGCACCGCTCTCGACGAGATCGCGGGTCTGGTCGGGGTCGGGGGCGAGGTGCAGGTACGTGAACAACACTTGGCCGTCGCGCAACATCGCGCGCTCCACGGCCTGCGGCTCCTTGACCTTGACGATCATGTCGGCGCGGGCGAACACCTCGGCCGCGTCGTCGACGATCTCGGCGCCGGCGGCGCGATAGTCATCGTCGCTGCAGTTGATTCCTTCGCCCGCGTTGCTCTGGACGATGACCTGATGATCGTGCTTCACCGCTTCGCGTACGCTGGCCGGCGCCATACCGACGCGATACTCGTGATTCTTGATTTCTTTCGGAACGCCAATAAGCATATTTCCTTTTCCTTTCAATGGGGTTGAGGAGTAGACCACCCGTCGCGCCTAACCTTGCGTCTCCTTGCGCCATGGGCGAGTGACAGATTCAGCACGATAGTGGAGCATCCGGAGACAAAATAGTGCCAGCCGCGCGAATCGAAATGGACCAGATAACGCTTCGCGAGAACGTCCCATGTGAATCCGGGTTAATTTGCCGGATCCCCACGCATTTGGTAGTTTACTTGCGGACAGCATGCGGAAAGGCCGCGGCAGGCCGTCCGGGAAGATTCGTGGCAACCAGAATAGGGCAGACGGCTGGCGTTGTGATCAAGGTGGCGTACGCAATATTTCTCGGTGGGGTGTGGTTCGCCTTGTCGGGGCATACCGAGTGGTACATATTGACCCTCGGCGGCGTGTCGATCCTGCTGGTCGTTTGGCTCTGCGCGCGAATGGCGGTCATCGACCGCGAGGGTTTCCCGGTTCACCTGCTGTTTCGTGCCCTGGGCTATCACCTGTGGCTCGCCGCCCGGATCATCGAGTCCAACCTCGCCGTGGCCCGCCTGATCACCCGCCCCGAACTGGAAATCGAGCCTTCGCGGTTTCAGGTCCGCTCCGGCGCCCGAGACGACATTGGCCGCGTGACCTACGCCAACTCGATCACGCTGACGCCGGGTACGGTCACCCTCGCGGTCGACGGCGCGGAACTCGAGGTACATGCACTGACGCGCGAAGCCGCCGACGACCTTGCCACGGGGGCGATGGATCGGCAGGTCCTGAAACTGGAAGGCAGCGCATGATCGTCGAAGTCGTCGCCGGTGCGTTGCTGCTGGGCATGGCGCTCGCGCTGATCCGCGCGGTGCGCGGTCCCTCGGTTTTCGAACGGATACTGGCGGCGAATTCGTTCAACACGAAGACGCTGCTCATGATTGCCGTTGCCGGTTTCCTGGCCGACTCTCCCGAAGACTACGTGGATATCGCGCTCATGTACGCGGTGATCGGGTTCATCGGCGTGGTGGCCGTGCTGCGCTGTGTCAAATACGGAGGATTCATGGCGGACGAGGAGGATCAGGGTCGGTGACGTTGTTGATCGACATTCTCAGCGGCGCCTTGCTGCTGGGCGGCGCGGCGTTCGTTATCATCGGCACGATCGGCATTCTGCGGTTGCCCGATGCGTTGACGCAGCTTCACGCGGCGGGGATCACCGACACGATGGGGGTTACGCTTATCATTCTCGGCCTGATGGCGCAGTCGGGATTTACGCTTGTTACCGTCAAGCTGCTGCTGATCTTGCTGGTGCTCGTATTCACCAATCCGGCCGCCTCTCATGCGCTGGCCCGGGCTGTCGTCCACTACGAACGCACACCGTGGCGGGACGATTCCACGGGGACGCGATGACCGACCCGATTCTCGGCGCGCTGTTCGTTATGATGATCATCATCGCGCTGGCGGCGATTCGGCTGACTGATTTGTTCGCGGTGGTGATTATGTTCTCCATCTACAGCGTGCTCGCGGCATCCATGTTCGTCGTCATGGACGCCGTCGACGTGGCTTTCACCGAGGCCGCGGTAGGCGCCGGGGTGTCGACGATACTGATGCTGGCGACGCTGGTGCTCACCGACCGCTGGGAGCGCCCATCGACGCACAAGAAACTGCTGCCGCTGACGGTGGTCGCGCTTACCGGCGCAGTCCTTCTTTATGGAACGCTGGACATGCCGCTGTTCGGCGATCCCGACTCGCCCGCCAACTCCGGCGAGGTAGCAACCCGCTACCTCGAGGAGTCCTACCACGAGGTACATATTCCCAATGTCGTCACG
>JAUIEZ010000161.1 GCA_030429665.1 Gammaproteobacteria bacterium
ACGTCATCCACGAATCGCTCCGCATTGCCGGCGAGCGCATCGACCGAGACGAGCGCATCGACGTCGTCAACCCCTGGAACAACGCCGTGGTCGGTACCGTGCCGCGCGCGCGGCCAGAGGACGTGCGTCGCGCGTTTGACATCGCCGCCGCCTACAAGCCGAGCCTGACGCGCTACCAGCGACAACAGATCCTGGTGAAGACGGCCCAGATCCTGACCGACCGCAAGGAACAGGTATCCGATCTCATTACGGCCGAGCTCGGGATCTCCAAGCAGGACTCCCTGTACGAAGTAGGCCGTGCATTCGACGTGTTTTCGCTGGCGGGCCAGCTTTGCATCATTGACGACGGGGAGATTTTCTCCTGCGACCTGACGCCCCACGGAAAGAAGCGCCGGATCTACACCCAGCGGGACCCGCTCACCGCCATCTCCGCGATCACGCCATTCAATCACCCGCTGAACATGGTGGCGCACAAGGTGGCGCCCGCCATCGCCACCAACAACTGCATGGTGTGCAAGCCGACCGAGCTGACCCCCCTGACGGCGCTTCTGCTGGCCGACGTGCTTTACGAAGCGGGCCTGCCGCCGGAGATGTTTTCCGTCGTCACCGGGCTGCCCGCGGATATCGGTGACGAGATGATTACCAACGAGCACGCCGAACTGGTTACCTTCACCGGCAGCGTCAAGGTCGGTAAACATATCGCGCGCGCGGCCGGCTACCGCCGCACGGTACTCGAACTCGGCGGAAACTCTTCGCTTATCGTCATGGATGACGCCGACCTGGACAAGGCGGCACTGATGGCGGTCCAGGGCGCCACCAAGAACTCCGGGCAACGCTGTACTGCGGTCAAGCGCGTGCTGGTCATGGACAAAGTCGCCGACGAGTTCGTACCGCTGGTCGTGAAACATGCCGAGAAGATCCGGTACGGCGATCCGAGCTCCCCGGAAACCGACCTGGGCACGGTGGTCAGCGAGCAGGCGGCGGAGCTCTTCGAGCGCCGGGTCAACGACGCCATAGCGGCTGGTGCCGAGCTTCTCTACGGCAATGACCGCCAGGGCGCCCTGTACTCGCCCACCGTGCTGGATCGTGTGCCGCGTGACGCGGAGTTGGTGGTGGAAGAAACCTTCGGTCCACCGATTCCCATTATTCGCGTTCGCGACATCGACGACGCCATAGCGGTGGACAACGGCACGGCATTCGGCTTGTCCACGGGCGTATGCACCAATCGCTGGGATCACATCACGCGATTCGTTTCCGAGCTTCGCACGGGTACCGTCAACATCTGGGAGGTGCCCGGCTACCGAATCGAGATGTCCCCCTTCGGCGGCGTCAAGGACTCGGGACTGGGGTACAAGGAAGGCGTCATCGAGGCAATGAAGAGTTTCACGACCGTGAAGACCTATTCATTGCCATGGTAGGTGGCTGCGTCGTCGTGGACTCCTCCGCCCGTTTCTAACGAGGCGCCGCGACATGCCCGAAGGCGCCTTTGACCTGGATGCCGCCCGGCGCCTGCTCGACGATGTATTTGCTCCCTGGGTGCGGGCGCTGAATCTGTCGGTCGAGTCGGTCGACGACGACGGCGCGGTGGTGCGCCTTCCGTACGACGAGGCGTTCTGTCGCGAAGGCGGGGTGATCTGCGGCCAGGCGCTCATGGCGCTGGCCGACACGTCGATGGTCTTCGCGGTCTCTGGCGCCTGCGGCCGCTATCGGCCGATGACCACGGTAGACGTCACCACGCACATGATGAAGCCGGTGTCCGGTGACGAGGTGCTCGCGGCGACCCGCGTCCTGAGGCTGGGGCGTACCATGGCCTTCGGGCAGGCGCTGCTCAGTGCCGCCGGTCGTGACGAGCCGGTGGCGACCGCTACCCTTGCCTATGCGTTGTTGCCCGATTGAGCGCGAAGCCCCAGCCAGGAGTGCGCCAGCAGTGTCACCAGAATCGCCGTTCCGCCATACACGGTAGTCCGTGACGGCGCTTCGGCAAACACCAGGTATACCCACACCGGCGCCAGCAGCGTTTCGATCAACAACAGCAAGCTGACCTCCGCCGCGGGCAGGAACCGGGTGCCGATCGTGATCAGCACCATCGCCGCCGGCATTTGCACGAGCCCGGTGAGAGCGAGCACGCTCATCGACGCCGCGGGCAGGCCGAACGGTTCCGATAGCGGGACGCAGAGCAGGCAGGCCACCAGGCCGCCCAGGCACGTCACGGCGAGCCGCGACAACTCCGGTCGCGCGCGTAACAACGTCATGTTGATGCCGAAATTGACCGCGGCCGCCAGTGCCATGGCGTCACCGAAACGGCCCTCGGTGGAAATCGACCCGGAGAAGATGGCCGCGATGCCGGCAAGGACGATGATGGTCGCGATCCAGGTTCGTCGCGGGATATCCTCCTTGAGGAACCAGCGCGAGAACATCGCGGCGAACAGCGGCGTGGACGTCAGGATGACCACGGTATTGGCGGTCTGCGTGTGGGTGACCGACACCGGAAACAACACCAGCCCCAGGCCGGCCACGAGAGCGGTTACCGCCAGGCTGGAGAAGGGTTGCGCGTTGACTCGTCCAAGCCCGCCGGCGAGAAGAATCGTCCCGACGGACAAGAAGATGAAAAGGCCGCGCCAGAACACGACGTTGAATGCCGACGTGGCCGCCATGCGCACCAGCAAGGCGTCGAAGCTGAGAATGACGACGCCGACGGTGACGATGACCAGTCCGCGGGCGTGCAGGTTTTTCGAGAGCAAGCGGTCCCGACCCGTGGTTGTGATTCGATTGTGTCCCGGGTGCACCGTCTCGCCGGTGAACCTCGTGCGCGATTATGCCTTCATGCTCGTCGTGGAGCGAGGGCGCGGATACTCGTGCTACCATCGTTCGCAGTGACAGGTTCGATTGACGCCCTCGATTCCGCCATGACCACTGCCGACTGGTACTTCGACTTCGTCTCGCCGTTTTCCTACCTGCAGTTAAGACGGTTCGACGAATTGCCCGCCGACCTGGATATTCACTACGTTCCGGTCCTGTTCGCGGGTTTGCTGGCGCACCATGGTCACAAGGGTCCCGCCGAGATTTCGCTGAAGCGGCAACACACCTATCGCCACTGTCGGTGGTACGCCGAGCGATACGACATCCCCTTTCGCATGCCCCGTGCCCACCCGTTCAACCCGCTGCCGCTTCTCCGCGAATGCCTCCGGCTGGATTGTCCGCCGGCCGTCGTGGATGCCTTGTTTCGTGGCGTTTTCGAGCAGGGCATGCTGCCTCACGACAGGGATTTCTGGTCGTGGTGTTCGCGGGAGTCGGGTTTCGAGCTCTCCGCGCGCAATACGTTCGACGAGGCGGTCAAGTCGCGCCTGCGAACCAACACCGAGGCCGCCGCGGAGCGCGGCATCTATGGCGTTCCCACGTTCGTCTGCGGCCCGGCGACGTTCTGGGGCGTGGATTCCACGGACATGTTCGTCGAGTACCTTGCCGATCCGGCGGTATTCGACGATGACGAGTATCGACGCCTGGCCGAACTGCCGATCGACAAGGCGCGTAACGCGTAAGACGCGTGCACCTCCCGCGGAATCTAGGCGGCCGCCCCGGTTTTTCGGGAACGATAGGCGATGTAGCCGGTACTGGCGATGATGATGGTGCCGCCTGCCCACGTGCTGGCCGACGGCAGTTCGCCGAACAGGATGTAACCGAAGGCGAATGCGTAGAGAATGCGCGTGTATTCGAATGGCATGACCGCGGTGGCTTCACCGGCGCGCAGGCCGTGCACCATGCAGGTTTGGCCGAGGATCGAGAACAGCGCCACCAGGAGCACGAGGAACAGCCCGAAGGGCGATGGTGTATGCCACGTCAGCGTTGCCGGCACCAACGCCGCGGCGGCCATGTAGACGTAAGTGTAGAAAACGATGGTCAGCGGTGCCTCGGTACGCGTCAGTTGCTTGATCGCGACGGTGACGAATGCGGCGACCAGGGCAGACCCGATACCGCCGAGTACCCAGGGGTCGAACGCGTCCGCGGTGGGCTGCATGCACACGATCACGCCGAGAAAGCCGACCAGCGTGGCCGTCGTGCGCCGCAGGCGAATCACCTCGCCCAGGAACAAGGCCGCCAACACCACGACGAACAGGTTTCGGGTGAAACCGAGCGTGATCGTCAGGGTCAGGTCGATGTGGCGGACGGTGAGGAAGAACAGGCTGAAACCGCAAGCACCCAGCAAGGCGCGCACCAGGTGTCCCAACGGTCGCCTCGTGCGAACCGCGGCGAAGCGCGAGGAGGCCAGGGCCGGGAACAGCAGTGCCAGCGCGATGAGGCTGCGCAAAAGCAGCATCTCCCACACCGTCATGAGTTGGGCGGCGGACTTCAGTGTTGCCGCCATGGCCGAGAGGAACAGAGACGCAAGTAGCATCCAGACGGCGCCGCGCGTGTTCGGGGCAAGGCGTCCCCACGCGGCCATCAGGGCTTGCGGTGGCGACATTGGCATTTCGATGGTCGGTTGATGCGACGTTCGGACGAACGTCCTCTCGCTATTGTAACCCGGTCGTTGTCAATCCGCGGCATCGGTATAAAATCCCGGACAAACAACATTCGAAGGGCGCCCGGGGCGCAAGACGTGCCGGAGCAATCCGCGCGCCGCCCCGGTGACGGCATGCCCGAGCCTGCAGTCTCCCGGTGCCGTGATGTTTCACGGAGTGACTCGACGACCAAGTCGCCGCCCACGGAGCGGGCCGGTTGCCAGGGACCGTTATTCGCTACCAGTGAGGAAATACCATTGAGAGCATCGCAGAACGAACTGATGACTCGAACCGGTCCGGGCACCGCCGCGGGCCGGTTGATGCGCCGCTACTGGCAGCCCGCGGCACTGGCGCGGGAGTTGGACTCGGAGCGCCCGGTGGTGCCCGTGCGGTTGCTGGGCGAGTCGCTGGTGCTGTTTCGCGATGAATCCGGCGATCTCGGCTTGATCGAACGTCACTGCGCGCATCGCGGCGCCGACCTTTGCTTCGGACGATTGGAGGACGGCGGACTGCGCTGCCCGTTCCATGGCTGGTTGTTCGACCGGACGGGACAATGTCTCGAGCAACCGGCGGAGCCGCCCGAGAGTGCTTTTTTCACCCGCGTCAAGCTTACTGGTTATCCGGTCGTTGAGCGAAACGGCATCGTGTTCGCCTGGATGGGCGGCGGTGAGCCGCCGCCGCTGCCGTCCCTGGACTGCTTCACGGCGCCCGATGCATACACGTTCGCCTTCAAGGGCCTGATCGAGTGCAACTGGCTGCAGGCGCTGGAGGTCGGCATCGATCCGGCCCACGCCTCGTTCCTGCACCGTTTCATCGAGGACGAGGATCCGAACGACACCTACGGCAAGCAGTTTCGCGATGCCGTGGAAGGCGGCGACATGGCCGGTACCCGGGTGTTGCGCGATTTCGCTCGACCCGAGATTCGCGCCGAGCGCACCGAATACGGTGTGCGACTCACGGCGCTGCGGCGACTCAACGAGACCGATGTGCACGTGCGCGTCACCAACCAGGTGTTCCCGCACGCCATCGTCATCCCCATGAGCCGGGAGATGACCATCACCCAGTGGCACGTGCCGGTGGACGACGTCACCTGCTACTGGTATGCCATCTTCACCAGTTACGGCAAACCGGTGGACAAGGAAACCATGTACAAGCAGCGCGTCGAACTGTACGAACTGCCCGGCTACACGCCGCGCGTCAACAAGCGCAACAACTACGGATACGACCCGAACGAACAGCGCACCCGGACCTATACCGGGATGGGCCACGACATCAACGTCCACGACCAATGGGCGGTTGAGTCGCAAGGACCCATCCAGGATCGCACGCGCGAACACCTGGGACGCAGCGACATCGGCATTATCCAGTACCGCCGGTTGCTGCAAAACGCCCTCGATGCCCTCGATCGCAACGAGGCCACGCCGCTTTACGACACGCACGGTGACGTGGTTGCCGTGGACGGCCCGCTGATCGCCGACGTTATTCTCGACCAGGAGGACTGGGAACAGACCTGGCGTTCGCGCGCCAACGTCATGCGAGAGCGCGCTCCCTGGAGCGTCGCGGGTGCCACGCGGTGAGCGGCCCGGGCACGTGCGGGAGCCTGGGGCGCGCCGGGTTCGTTTCGCGTTTCGGACTGCGCGACGCCGACGGCGTCGCGCTGGCCGCGGAGGTAGCCGAGCAGGTTGGCGCCTCCGGCCTGTCGTCGCTGCGCGTGTCATTCGCGGATCAGCACGGCCTGCTCCGCGGCAAGACCGTCGCCGCGGAGGCGATAGGCGACGCCCTGGAAAACGGCGTCAGCATGACGACAACGCTGCTGCTCAAGGACACGTCCCACCGCACCGTGTTCCCGGTGTGGAAGGCGGAGGCGGTGCTTGGGTTGGACTCGTTGCGTGGTGCGTCGGATTTCATCATGGTGCCCGACCCTGCCACCTTCCGGGTGCTGCCGTGGGCGCCGTCGAGCGGCTGGATGCTTGCCGACCTGTATTTTCCGGACGGTACGCCGGTGCCGTTGTCGAGTCGCCGGGTGGCCCGCGACGCGATCGCCGCGCTTGCCGGCGCCGGCTATACCTACCGCACGGGCCTGGAGGTGGAGTTCCACGTCATGCGCCTGGTGGACCCGAAACTGTCCGCGGTAGACGCCACCCATCCGGCGGCGCCGCCGGAAGTGACCTTGCTCGCCCACGGCTACCAGTACCTCACCGAGTCGCGTTTCGACGAACTCGAGCCGGTGATGGAACTGGTTCGCGCCACGGCGGAAGGGCTGCGCCTGCCGGTGCGTTCGATGGAAGTCGAGTTCGGGCCAAGCCAGGTGGAGTTCACGTTTCATCCGGCGGACGGTCTGGAGCAGGCCGATAACATGGTGTTGTTCAAGAGTGCCGTGAAGCAGGTCTGCCGTCGCCATGGCTATCATGCATCGTTCATGTGCCGGCCGGCGCTTCCCAACGTGTTCTCCAGCGGTTGGCATCTGCACCAGTGCCTGGTCGACGAGCACGGGGACAACGCCATGGTGCCGCCCGACGCGGGGGAGCTGCTTTCACCCGTCGGGCGTCGTTTCGTTGCCGGCTTGCTCGAGCACGCTGCCGCCTCGTGCCTGTTCACCACGCCGACCATCAACGGTTACAAGCGCTATCGGCCCTACACCCTGGCACCGGACCGCGTGCACTGGGGCCGCGACAACAAGGCCGCCATGATCCGCGTCATCGGCGGTGCGGGCGACCAGGGAACCCGAATAGAGAACCGGGTCGCCGAACCGGCCGCCAACCCGTATCTATACTATGCTTGCCAGGTACATTCGGGGCTGGACGGCATTTCACGAGGCCTGGAACCGCCCGAACCGTGCGACGCGCCCTACGAGACGCCCGCGCGCAGCCTGCCGGCCAGCCTGGTCGAGGCGGTACAGGCGGCCCGGGCCGACGAGGTGATGCGAAGCGCCATGGGCGAGGGGTTCGTCGACTACGTGGCGGCCATCAAGGAGGCTGAGATCGCGCGATTCATGTCGGAGGTCACCGACTGGGAGCAGCGCGAGTACTTCGAAATGTTCTAGCCGACCGCCTGACGAAGGCCGCCGTCGTAACCAAACCGTGCGCCGGCTTGACCGGGCTCAACGATTTTCAACTCTTCCGTTCCCGTGTTACGGTCGGGTATACAATGATGCGCGGGATGCGCGTAAACTGTCTGACAATCCGTTCGCTCGGCGATTTTCCGACCCCTTAGAATACGTCGCGGCCCGAGTCGATATGACCCGTCGAGACGTAATGCTTGGGACGTGACGGCTGTGCCCGCAAGGGTGCTTCGAGTCGCGACCGGCGCCATTTTAGGGGCACGTGGCGAGCGGAGTTTGCGATTCTCGACCGAGGCCCTGGTGTGAGCGCCATAGCGGGGAGCATGTGATGCAAGTGGAACAGATCAAATCCGAACTCGTGAACAAGCTGGCCGCGTTGCTGCAGCGCTCCGGTCGTATCACCGAGCACCTGCGCGATACGCCGCCCAGCGACTGGGAGGAGTTGGCGACCTTTCGCGAAAACGACGAGGTCGCCGAGGCGCTTGACGATATTACGCGTTCCGAGATTGAGGAAATCAAGCATGCCCTGCGCCGGATGGACACCGGCGAGTGGCAGTATTGCGAATCGTGCGGAGAGGAAATCCAGCACGAACGCCTTCGCGCATTGCCCACCACGCGCTATTGTATCCGCTGCGCCAGCGCCAGGGAGAAAGGCTAGCGGCGCGTCTGCCGGTTTACCCTGCCGCTGCCCGCATGACCAGTTCTTTGCGGCGCAGCGGGAACACCATGCGCACGCCAAGCCCGGGATCGAGGTCCTCGAATTCCAACCGCGCGCCGTGCAGCTTGCAAACCGCCGCCACCATGCTCAAGCCGAGGCCGTTGCCGGTCTCGTTGCGGCTGCTATCCATGCGGAAGAACCGCTGCACGACTTTTTCGTGCATCGCGCTCGGGATGCCGGGACCGCTGTCGACGACGGTAATCGCCGCCTCGCCACCCTCGCTTTTCAGCGTCACCGCGATGGATCCCTCGTTCGGCGTGTACTTGACCGCGTTGTCCAGCAGGTTGGCCACCGCCTGGAAGATCAGGTCGCGGTCGCCGTGGATCAGCGCGGTATCAGGCAGGCGCAGTGACAGCGTCTGGTCTTTCTCCTCCGCCAGCGGCTCGTAGAGTTCGACGACGTCCGACAACACCTCGCCGACATTCAGGTCGGCGAATCCTTCGCGCCTGGCATCGGTCTCGATGCGGGCGATGCGAAGCAGCGCATTGAAGGTGGAAAGCAACCCGTCGGCCTCGCGAATGGCAAGGTCCAGGTCGTGAATCTGCTCGTCGCCCGGCGCTCGAATGGATTCCAGGCGATTGCGCAGCCGGGTCAATGGCGTGCGCAGGTCATGGGCAATGTTGTCGGAGATGCGGCGCACGCTTTCCAGCAGCGACTCGATCTGGTCCAGCATGCGATTGAGCTGTTCCGAGAGGCGGTCGAAATCGTCGCCCGTGCCGCGCGTCGGCACGCGCCGGCCGAGGTCGCCCGAAACGATTTTCTCGCTGGTCGCGGTAATCTGGTCGATGCGCCGGAGCATGCCCCGGCTCATGAGGATGCTGCCCACAACGCCCAGCAACACCATGATGCCCAGGCCCCAGCCGAGGGTCCAGATCACGCGGTTTCGCGCGACCAGCAGGTCCTCGATGCCACGACCGACCAGGAGGCGAAAACCGCCGTCGAGCATGAACGCGCGGGCGCGCACGTGCACCACCGGCTTGGGATCGAATCGCGTGTCCTCCAGTTCGAAGTCGAGAAAGCCGTCCTCGCTGTCGCGACCGCGCGGCCAGCGATCCAGGTTTCCGATGATCCGGTTGTAGCGAAAATTGGTCAGCAGGTAGATGGTGGATCCAGACGGCGGCTGCTTGCGAATGCGCTCGCGGATCAGCTGGGTCAGGCCATTGAGGCCGGTGTCCTCGTAGCGTTCCTTGAGGCCGCGAATCTCCAGGTTGAGTGCCTCGTCCGCCTGCTCGGTCATGTAGTTCAGCGTCGACCAGTAGATGAACGCGAGCAGGATCAGCACCGAGGTGCTGAAAAGGCTGATGTAGAGCAGGGTCAGCCGGAAGGTGGAGCTGCGTAGCAGCGGCCGTGCCATGCGCCGGACCCTAGCGTCCCGCCGCGCGGAAGGCGATCGTGCCCGCGGGGCAGGACACCGGGCGCTACGCCTTCAGCATGTAGCCGGCTCCGCGCACCGTGTGCAACAACGGCTTTTCGAATCCCTTGTCGATCTTGCCGCGCAATCGGCTGACGTGAACGTCGATGATATTCGTCTGCGGGTCGAAGTGATAATCCCACACGTTCTCCAACAGCATGGTGCGGGTGACCACCTGCCCGCTGTTGCGCATCAGGTACTCCAGCAGCCGGTATTCTCTCGGTTGCAGGTTGATCTTCTGGCCGCCGCGACGCACCTCGCGGGTCAGGCGGTTGAGGTAGAGATCGGAAATTTCGAGCTCGGTGATGGTGGTGTCCTGGTCCTTGCGCCGGCTCAGCGCTTCCGTCCGCGCCAGCAGTTCGGCGAAG
>JAUIEZ010000162.1 GCA_030429665.1 Gammaproteobacteria bacterium
ATTGCTGTCCCGCGTAGCTGACCACCGATCGCGCCTCTCCGTCCATGAGCCCCGATCGCACCGCGTTCTCGACTTCGGCCACCTTGTTCATGGTCTTCTCGAGCGGCGTGCTGCTGGGCATTTCCATGTTGACGTAAAAGATGCGCAACGGATCGCTGGCGAAAAAGTCCACGCGAATGGCGCCGGTGGCCACCGCGGCGCCGGCGCCGGCGATGAGCGCGAGGATGAACACCGCCGAGATCAGCGGGTGGCGCATCACCTTCAACAACATGCGCGTGTAGATGACGCGGGTTCGATGCAGAAAGCGCGCGCGCAGCCTCTGGATGGGGCCGGGGTTGGACAGGTCGATCTTCATGGCCGTGATATGAACGGGCAGCATCCAGAACGCCTCGACCAGGCTCACCACCAGTGCGATGGTGACCACCAGCGGAATCACCAGCATGAACTGGCCCAGGATGCCCGGCAGCAGCATGAGCGGCAGGAACGCGGCGACCGTGGTGAGCACCGCGGTGGTCACCGGTGCGGCCACCTCGGCGAGCGAGGAGAGGGTCGCCGTCATGACTTCCATGCCGCGCTGCAGCCGGTAGTAGATCGATTCCACCACGACGACCGCGTCGTCCACCAGCATGCCAAGGCTGATCACCACGCCGAGCAGAACCGTGACGTTGAGTGTCTGGCCAAGCGCCGACAAGGCCCAGAACGTGCCGGCCAGAATGAACGGGATGCCGATGCAGGTCAGCACCGCGATGCGCGCGCCGACGAACAGCCAGGTCACCACCAGCACGAGCGAGAAGCCCAGCGCCGCGTTGGTCTGCATCACGCGCAGGGCGTCGCGGGTGACCTGGGTCTGATCGTCCACGAGGTCGGCGCGCACGCCGCGCCGGCTCATCGTTTCGTTGAACTGCCGCGTATAGTCGGTGATCCGCTCGACCAGTTCGATATTGTTCGTGTCCGCCTTCTTCATGATCGACAGCATGGCGGCGGGTCTGCCCCGGTAGCGAACCATCGTTCGCATCTCGTCCATTCCGCGCTCGACGGTGGCGATGTCGCCGAGCAGCACCTCGTTGCCGCCGCGCGTGACCGGGATTCCGGTCAGGTATTCCGGTTCGCGACTGGTGCCCATCAGTCGCACCAGCCAGCGTTCCTGGTCCACGGTCACGCTGCCGGCGGCGACATCGCGAAAATTGCCTTGTACCGCCGAAGCAATGTCCACCGGGGTCAGGCCCAGCGCCTGCAGCCGGTCGGGGTCCAGGTTGATGACGATTTCCGGATCGGGCAGGGAGGTGACCAGCACGCGGTCGATGCCGCGCATCTGCTCGAGTTCGTCCCTGGCCAGTCGCGCCAGTTCGCGCAGGTTCTCGTCGAAAACCGCCGAGGACACGACCACCGTGGCGGTGGGATAGGCGTTGGCGCTGGTCACCTCGAAGATGACCGGGTCGAGCGCTTCCTCGGGGAGCTCCGCTTGCTCGTTCTGGATTTCCCGGCGCAGGTCGTTCACCCGCTTGTCGAACACGGCCGGCTCGATCTCGTTGAAGCGCACCACCACGTTGGACGTCGCTTCGCGACTGGTGCTGGCGACGAAGCGCACGTCGTCGAGCCGTCTCACGGCGTCCTCGATGACGTCCGTGACGCGCTTCTCGACGTCCTCGGCCGATGCCCCGGGGAACGCGGTGGTGATGTCGATCCAGTTGAAATTGATGGTGGGATCCTGCTCTCGGGGCAGCGTGACGTAGGTCAGCGTGCCCAGCACGAGTACAAGCACGAACGTCACATTGGCCAGGACGTGGTTGTGGAGGATGGAGCGCAGCATGCCCGTCGTTGTTGCAGGAGTTGGCGGTTGCTAGTCTTCGACGATCTCGATAGCCATGTCAGGCTCGAGCAAATGGCGACCCTCGGTGACGATGCGCGTGGCGGGTTCGAGATCGGTTTGCACCGGTCGGCCGGCAAGCGCGCCGGGCAGGGGAACGAAGCGCGCCTGGCCGTTCACGGCGACGAACAAGCCGAGTTCATCCGCCCGTTCGACCATCAGGTGACCCGGTATCGCCGGCCGGTCGGTCAACCAGACCAGGCGTCCCGGCGTGCCGGCGAGGGCGGATTCGCCCTCGAACACGAGCCGTGCTTCACGACTGCGGCTGGATTCGTCGACCAGCGGCAGCAGCGTCCTCAGGCGCACCGGGTAGTCACGGCGCTCGGTACGGAATACCAGCCTTTGTTCCTCGAGTCGTTCGACGGCTGCCAGCGGGACGCGCGTGCTGACTTCGAGATCGGCCGTGTCGAGCACGTCGACGATGGGACTGCCGGGGGAAACGAAATCCCCCTTGCTGGCGTGCCGACGGATGACGACGCCGTCGTAGGGACTGTCAATGCGGCAATTGTCGACCTGGCGCTCGGCGATGGCGATCTGCGCCCGTTGCGCCACCAGTTCGGCCGCCGCGGCGTCGTATTCGGCGCGACGCTGGTTGACCTGTTCCTCGGAGATGTTGCGCGTGGGCAGCAGCTTGAGGGCACGCTTGAGCTGCTCATCGGCCAAGCGGCGCCGCGCGCGAAGGGCCTCGAGCTGCGCCTCGCCGCGGGCCAGGTTCTGTCGATAGTCGGTGCAGTCCAGCGTTGCGAGGACCTCGCCGGCGGCGGCGTGCTCGCCCACCTCAACGTCAATGGACTCGATCACGCCGGCGAGCTGGGAGGAGACGCGGGCCTGGTTGAGGCTGACCACGGTGGCCGGCGCCGATTCGGACAAGGTGACCGCAATCTCCGACAGCGGCTGCACCCTTACCCGCACGACCGGTTCGGCTGCCGTTACGGATGTCGCCGCACCCAGCAGGGGCACGGCGCATGCCGCGAGGAACGATTTGCGCGCGCGCCGGCGAAGCATGCCGGCGGGTCGAGTAGAATAGGGGGCCGTTCTCCGACGTGCCCCGAAACGACGTATGTTCAGCCTTTTTCGCAAGATCGGTCCATTGCGCGTGATGCACGCGTTGTTTCTGTTGGTGCTCGTATTATCGGCGCCGTTCGCCGGCGGAGAAAGCGCCCGCAGCGGGTGGGCGATGTGGCCGACCCTCATCGCGCCCGCCCTGGTGCCGATCTTCGTCTTCGTACTTCCACTGGACATGACCATGACAGCGATCGGACGGGCCTGTGCCGAGGGAGCCGAACGGGCACGATTGACCACCGTGCTGACATTCGACGTCGTGCTGTTGACCGTGCTGGTCGGCGCCTGGATGCCGTTCTTCCTGAAACTGTTCGCGGCGACGGGTTGACCAGGCCGTGATGTTACCTTTTTCCACCGAAGAATTCGAAGCGCGACGGGCGCGGCTCGGTCGCGTCCTCGTGGCCCAGGGGTTGGACGGCATGCTGCTGTTCCGCCAGGAAAGCATGTACTACCTCACCGGTTACGAGACCTTCGGCTTCTGTTTCTTCCAGTGCCTGTACATTGCCGCCGACGGCGACATGTTCCTGCTGACCCGATCGGCGGACCTGCGCCAGGCGCGGCTGACGTCGGTCATCGACGAGATTCACGTCTGGGTGGACGGCGTCGGCGGCGGGCCGGCGCCCCAGTTGCGCAATCTTCTCGAAGCGCGGAAATTGAAGGGTTCCCGGCTCGGCGTCGAATTCGACAGCTACGGCCTGACCGCTCGTCGCGGGCGGGAACTGGAGGCCGCAATGGCCGGATTCTGTGCCCTGGAAGACCACTCCGAGGTAGTCAGTCTCCTGCGCATGGTCAAGTCTCCCGCGGAACTGTCCCACGTACGCCGCGCCGCGGTGCTCGCCGACGATGCCCTCGATGCCGGCCTGGCGCGGATCGCGCCCGGCGCGGATGAAGGGGAGATCCTGGCGGCGATGCAGGGTGCCGTGTTCGCCGGCGGCGGTGATTATCCCGGCAACGAATTCATCATCGGCTCGGGCGAGCGGGCCCTGTTGTGCCGCTACGCGTCGGGTCGTCGCCGGCTCGAGGACCAGGACCAGTTGACGCTGGAGTTCGCCGGCGTCTACCGCCACTACCACGTGGCGCTGATGCGCACCGTTCTCATCGGCGAGGTGCATTCCGAGCACGTGTCGATGTTCGACGCCGCCGCCGACGCCCTCGAGGCTTGCGACGGGTCCCTGCGTCCGGGTGCCACCGCCCATGACGTGTTCCATGCCCACGCCAGCGTCCTCGACCGGGCGGGGTTCGCCGCGCACCGCCTCAACGCCTGCGGTTACAGCCTCGGCGCGCGGTTCACGCCGAGCTGGATGGACTACCCCATGTTCCACGACGGAAACGAGCAGGTCATCGAGAGGGGCATGGTCATGTTCCTGCACATGATACTGATGAACAGCGATAGCGGACGCGCCATGACCCTCGGCGAGACGGTGATCGTCGGCGACGGCGGCAACGAACGGCTCAGCCGGCATTCGCGGGAACTCCTCGCGCGATAGCCGATGGAGGCTGACGAGGACCTTCGACGGTTGGCGGAAACGAGTGCCCTGGTGCTCTTGTATCACGGCGCGTGGACGTCGTTGCCGTCAAGCCTTGCCCGAGACTTGCACAACGTGCCGCCCGCGCTGATTCGAAGCCAACTCGAACGAATTGGCAGGTACTTTCGATGGGTCGACATCGACACCCTCGGCGCGATGCCCGATCCGCGAGGACACGCCGCCGTGACGTTCGACGATGGCTATCGCTCGGTATTCGAGGAGGCGTTGCCGGTATTCGAGGCGCTCGGGATTCCGTTCACCGTGTACCTCAACGGCGCCTTTTTCGAGGGCGCTGTATTCTGGCGCGACAAGGTAAGACTCGTGCAGTCGATGGGCTGGGTGGAGGATTTCGAGTCGTTCATGGAAGGGATCGACCCGCCCGCCTCGCGACGCTTTTACCGCTACACCAAGGATCCCGGCATCGCAAGCGAGCGAGTCGACGCCGAGCTGGATCGCTACCTCGCTCATCGCCGCGTCGCCCCCGGCTTGCCGCGCCACTGCGTGGACGACATTGCCGATCTGCCGCGTCACGAACTGGTGAGCTACGGCAATCACGGCCATCACCACTATGTCATGAGCTCGCTCGATCGCGCGCGCCAGGCCGAGGAGGTCGGTCGAACCGACGACCTGCTCGCCACTCTCGACGGCCGGCGCGTCAGTCGTTGGTTTTCCGTTCCGTTCGGGGATGTCGGCGACTTCGACCGTGCCACGACCGATGTCATCGCGGCGGCGGGCTACCGGGGCGTCCTGCTGTCGCGCTCGCGCGTGCACGTGGCGGGTATCCGGATACACGGCGTCGACGCCATCGAGCGATTCATGCCGGCCCCGCGCCCGGACCGTTTCTGGCCGGCCGCGACCCCGCATGCTTAATAAAAGTGGTGTCGTTGCGATAGAATAGCGTGTTCAGCCGTTTCCGGGAGCCATGCCGAGGCCCGTTTCTCCTCCGGTTCCCATTACCCGTTGGACGCCATGAGCCAGAAATACCATACCGACGACCTGCGTATCGCCGAGATCAAGGAAGTCGCCAATCCCCTGACGGTGTGCCAGGAATTCCCGGCAACCGAGAATGTCGAACGCGTGACGTTCGAGTCGCGCCGGCAGATCCAGGACATCCTTGACGGCAAGGACGACCGGCTGGTGGTCGTTACCGGTCCTTGCTCCATCCATGACCCGGAGGCGGCGCTGGAATACGCCGAACGTCTCGCCGAGCAGCGCCGGCGATTCGGCGACGATCTGATGATCGTCATGCGAACCTACTTCGAAAAGCCGCGCACCACGGTGGGATGGAAGGGGCTTATCAACGACCCCGACCTCGACAACAGCTTCCATATAAACAAGGGGCTGCGCCTCGCGCGAAGACTGGTGCTCGACATCAACGAGCTGGACGTGCCGGTGGCGACCGAGTACCTCGATATCATCACGCCCCAGTACATAGCCGACGCGATCAGCTGGGGTGCTATCGGGGCGCGCACCACCGAGAGCCAGGTGCATCGAGAAATGGCTTCCGGGCTGTCCTGTCCGGTGGGCTTCAAGAACGGCACCAAGGGCAGCCTGCAGATTGCCGTGGACGCGATTGGCGCGGCGCGGCATCCGCATCATTTCCTGTCTCTCACCAAGGCCGGACGCTCGGCCATCTACCAAACCGCCGGCAATCCGTACACGCACATCATTCTTCGCGGCGGGGTCGAGCCGAACTACAGTCGCGAGCACGTCGACGAGACGGCGCGCCTGCTCGAGAAGGCGGGGCTGCCGGAACGCATCATGATCGATTTCAGCCACGCCAACAGCCGCAAGATCCCCGAGCGCCAGATCGAAGTGTGCGCCGACGTGAGCCACCAGGTGGCCGACGGCGACACCAGAATCTTCGGTGTCATGGTGGAGAGCCATCTTGTCGCCGGTCGCCAGGACATCAAGGCGGGAGACGAACTGACCTACGGCCAAAGCATTACCGACGCGTGCATCGGGTGGGACGACAACGTGCGCGTGATGGAGCAGCTTGCCGGCGCGGTCGTCGAGCGGCGCCGCAACATCAACCGGCAAGCGAGCTAGGCGAGGAAGCCGCGCGTACCTCGGCGCGCGGTTTATAGCCCGATCAGCATTTTTTAGCGGCCCGGCACCGACGTCGCCGGTCGCCGATGCTAAGCTGATGCGCATTTGTATCGACAACACCCCGGGAGGATGTCCACATGATAAAGCCCCACGGCGCCGACGAGCTCAACCCTCTTTTCGTGGCCGACGACGGCCGGCGAGCCGAGCTGGAGCGCGAGGCGAGAGAATTGCCGTCGATTCGGGTCTCGTCCGCCGCGGCGGCCAACGCGGTGATGCTCGGCGCCGGTTACTTCACGCCGCTGGCCGGATTCATGAACGTCGCCGACGCGTTGTCCGTGGCCGAGCGCATGCATACCGTCGACGGTTTGTTCTGGCCGGTGCCGGTACTCAATCTGTGCCACGACGCCGCTGGCGTGAAGGCTGGCGATCGCATTGCCCTGCGAGACCCCAACGTGCCGGGTGAGCCCGTCGTGGCGGTGCAGACCGTCGCCGAAGTGGAAACATTCTCAGCGCACGACCTGGACCTGGTTACCGAGAAAGTCTACCGTACTCTTGATACCGCCCATCCGGGCGTCGCCGCCTTCCGCGGCCAGGGCGCGGTGGCCGTATCGGGGCCCATAGAGGTGCTGAACTTCAGCTATTTTGCCAGCGAGTTTCCTGAAACGTTCCGTACCGCCGGCCAGATTCGCGCCGAGATCGCGGAGCGCGGCTGGAGCAAGGTGGTGGCGTTCCAGACCCGCAATCCGATGCACCGTGCACACGAGGAATTGTGCAAGATGGCGCGGGACGCCACGGGCGCCGATGGCGTGCTGATCCACATGCTGCTCGGCAAGCTGAAGCCCGGCGACATTCCGGCGCCGGTGCGCGACGCCGCCATCCGCAAGATGGTTGAACTGTACTTCCCGCCAAACACCGTGATGATTACCGGCTACGGTTTTGACATGCTCTATGCCGGCCCGCGCGAGGCGGTGCTGCACGCCGTGTTTCGTCAGAACGCGGGTTGCACCCACTTCATTATCGGCCGCGACCATGCGGGAGTCGGGGACTACTACGGCGCGTTCGACGCCCAGGCAATCTTCGACCAGGAAGTGCCGCCCGACGCGTTGGAGATCGAGATATTCCGCGCCGATCACACGGCGTACTCCAAGAAGCTCGGCAAGGTGGTCATGATGCGCGACGCACCCGACCACACCAAGGAAGATTTCGTTCTCCTGTCGGGTACGCGCGTTCGCGAGATGTTGGCGGCCGGGAAAGAGTTGCCACCGGAGTTCGCACGCCCCGAGGTGGCTCATATACTCATGGACTACTATCGAGAGCAGGCAGCCTGAGGCCTCATTCTGCCTCGTCCCGCAGTTGCGCCTCCAGGTCGGTGAGGGTCGTGGGTTTGGAGATGAAATATCCCTGGATGACGTCGCAGCCGATCTGACGTAGCCGTTCGTACTGCGCGCGTCGTTCCACACCCTCGGCCGTCACCGACAGCCCGAGATTGTGACCCAGCTTGATGATGGTTTCGACGAGTTTCAGATCGCGCGTCGAGTTTTCGATCGTGTCGATGAATCGCTTGTCGATTTTCAGTTCCTGCGCGTTCAGCTGGCTGAGATAGGCGAGGGACGAGTAACCGGCACCAAAGTCGTCGATGGCGATCTTGACGCCCGATTCGTTGAGGCGCTCGATATTCGCGGGAACCCGGCCCGACGTCGTCATGAGCGTGGATTCGGTCAGTTCTATGACCAGGTTGCAGGAAGGAACCCGCCAAAGCGCCAGCGCGTCCAGAAGCCGTTCGGGCAAGTCGGGGTCGGCAAACGTGTCCGATTCGAAGTTGACCGAGACCGGCATGTCGAAGCCGATCTCGCCCCAGGCCGCACAAGCGCGAAGCGACTGGTCGACGATCCAGAAGGTTAGTTGGTCGAGAATGCCGGTAGTCTGCGCCAGTCGGATGATCTCGGAGGGCATAACGAGACCGCGACCGGGGTGTTTCCAACGGATCAGAGCTTCCGCGCCGCAGATACGGTTCGAGCGCAGGTGCTTCTTGGGCTGGAATAGCAGCCGCGTCTCCTTGTCGTCGATCGCACGCTGCAGATCCGATGACAGCAGTGAATCCAGTTCGTGTCGCTCGTCGGCCGTCTCATGAAAAACGACCGGATTCTCATTTTCCTTCTTTGCCTGGTAGAGCGCGGTGAAGGCGTTCTGCATTAGCATGTCGGCGGAGCCGGCCGACTCGGACGACAGCGCCAGGCCAATCCTGAGCCTGACCCGGACCTGTCCTTCAAGCCGGTCGACAGGCATTCTCGACAGCGAAAGCAGCTTGTGCGCCGCCAACATGGCGTGCTCCTCTCCAAGGATGTCGGTCAACAGCAAGGCGAACTGGTCGTCGCCGACACGACCCGAGTAGTCCTTGGCGCGGCACGCCGAGCGTACCCATTGGGCGCATTGGCAGAGCACCAGATCGCCCCCGCCCAGGCCGCAGGAACGATTGATGCGGTGAAAATCCTGGATGTCGGCCACGACGACGGCGATGCGGCCGGGGTTGTAGGCGTGTTTGGACAGTACCCAGTCGAGAATCGATAAAAACGCGGAACGCGAGAGCAGACCGGTCAAGGCATCCTTGTCGGACCATTGAACAAGGTCGCCGGATCGGCCGGGTTCTTTCACGAAATCGAGCCGCCGGGACGAAACCTGGTCGAACCTTGCGGGTAGGGCGCCACGACGTGCCCTGCCGGCTTGGCGCTTCGCCGTGTCATGTGAAGAAATCCGCCAACTCGAGTTCCGAGTCGTTGGGAACGACTTCGCCGATTATCTTGATGCCCTTTAGAAATCGCGACGGACGTTCCGCCGCGAAGTTGACCGTCATGGGCTCGGACATGCGCTTTCCCGCCGGGTCAAGCACGAGCATGACCTTGGGTTCCAGAATGTGCATGGGGTTGCGACCGACGACGATGCCGACATGCCCCGAGTTTAGCTTGACAAAGCTGCCGACGGGAAAAATGGCGATATGGCGCACGAAGCGGTCGACGAGAGCGCCAAGAAACTTGGTGTGCTTGAGTCGGGTCAACTCGCTCAGCGCTTCGTAGGAAGTTGCCGTCTTGCGGTAGGGTCTGAAACTCACGAGCGCCATGTAGGTATCGACGATGCCCGTGATCATGGCCATTAGCGGAATCTGGTCGGCTCGAAGACCTTCCGGGTAACCGCTGCCATCGAATCGCTCGTGATGGTAGAGGCAGATTTCCAGGGCTTCCCTCGGAATACCTTCGATGGCATTGACGATCTCCGTTGACCGTCGCGCGTGCCGCTGCACGACCTTGTGTTCCGCCTTGGTGAGTCGATCGGGTTTGTCGAGCAAAGCGGCGGGCAGCCCGATCATGCCGACGTCCTGAAGCAGCGCGCCCGTGCCCAGGATTCGTATCTCCGAGTCATTCAGTCCCAGAAAACGAGCGAAGGCCATTGTCATGACGCAGCTGGATATGGCCAGGCTGTAGGTTTGTCGGTTGAATGCCTTGAGGTGGATAATGTACGAAAGCGCATCGGGATTGCGGATAATGCTTTTTG
>JAUIEZ010000163.1 GCA_030429665.1 Gammaproteobacteria bacterium
GAGACCAATTTCATTACCGTCTCGATGCCGTTCCTGGGCGCCAGTCCGGAGGACGTGGAGGAAGGCATCCTGATCAAGATCGAGGAGGCTATCCAGGACATCCAGGGCATCAAGGAGCTCAGCTCCACCGCGCGCCGCGGCAGTGGCACCGTGCAGGTGGAAGTGATGTCAGAATACGACGTCGCCGAGGTGATGGACGAGATCAAGTCGCGCGTCGACGCCATCCCGACCTTTCCGGACAACACGGAAAAGCCCGAAGCCGCGGACCTGCTGCGATGGATCGCCGACGATCATTTCACGCTGCTTGGCTATTGCGAGTACTCGATCGAGGACGGCGGCGCGCTTTCCGTGGATGCCGACAGCGTCCTCGGCGTACTCAAGAAGGCCGGCGGGGACAGCGCCCGGATCAGCGAGCGCGTGTTGCCCTGCGCGCCGGAGCGATTCCTCGCGGCGTCGGGCCTGCTCACGGTGACGAAGACCAACAGCCGTTCCACGGTCCACCGGCCGGCCTACCTGGACCTGGTGGCGGTACGCGTTGGCGGCTCGCGCAAGAGCGAGCAACTCGGCTGCGTCCTGGGCTTGTTCACGTCCGCGGCCTACAATCGCAACACCCGCGAGATACCATTCCTTCGAAACAAGGTCGAGCGCTTGATGAAGGCCAGCGCCCTGCCCGAACGCGGGCATTTGCAAAAGGCGCTGCAGAACGTCATCGAGACCTATCCGCGCGACACGCTGTTCCAGGTTCCCGAAGAAGAGCTTCGCCCGATACTGCGCGGCATCCTGCACCTGCAGGAGCGCCAGCGCATCCGCCTGTTCGTCGCCAACGAACCCTTCGGCCGCTTTCGTTCCTGCCTGATCTACGTGCCCCGGGACCGGTTTCACAGCGACCTGCGCATGAGCATTCAGAACCTGCTCATGGATGCATTCGGCGGCACACACATCGAATTCAACGTGCTGTTTACCGAGTCGGTGCTGGCACGCATCCATTTCCTCGTCTACACCGAACCCGATAACGACAGGCACCCCGACCTGGCCATATTGACCCGACAGATCGAGGAGTCCGCGCTTTCCTGGAGTGACCGGCTTCGCTCGACGCTGGTGGAGCAGTTCGGCGAGGAGACCGGCACGCAGGACTACAATCTTTTTCGCAACGCCTTCTCCGGCGGCTACCAGGACGATTTCAGCCCGAGACGCGCCGCGTACGATATCCAGCGCGTCCACGAGGTGCTGGACAACAATCGGCTCGGCATCTACTTCTACCGCCCGGTGGACGTACTCGACGGCAGCGTGAGGCTTCGCCTGTATTCGCTCGGCCACGAGGTGGCGCTTTCGGACGTGATCCCGGTGATCGAGAACATGGGCCTGAAGGTCCTCGGCGAGAAGCCCTACGAGATCGAGTTGGAGAACGAGGGAACCGTTTGGATTCACGAGTTCACGCTTACGGAACAGAAGGGCCGGGAGATCGATGTCGAGCACCTGCGCGAGAACTTCGAGGAGGCATTCGCTCGAATCTGGAACGGCGAGGCGGATAGCGACGGATTCAACCGCCTGGTGCTAAGCGCGGGCCTGCACTGGCGCGAGTGCGTGATGCTGCGTGCCTACTCACGCTACCTGAAACAGATTCGCATCCGGTACAGCCAGGACTACATCATCGAGACGCTGAACGGCAACCCGAAAATGTGCGCCCGTTTGCTGCGATACTTCCACGACCGGCTCGACCCCGCTCGCGAATCCGACCGCGAGTCACGCTGCGAGGCGGCGCTCGCCGAATTGAAGGAGGGCCTCGAGCGCATAGTGAACCTCGACGAGGACCGCATCCTTTCCGCTTACGTCAACCTGATCGAATCGACTTTTCGGACGAACTACTACCAGGAGGCCGCGGGCGGCGGGATCAAGGACTACCTGTCTTTCAAATTCAATCCGCGCAACATCCTGCGCATGCCCGAACCGCGCCCGATGTTCGAGATTTTCGTCTATTCGCCGCGGGTGGAGGCGGTTCACCTGCGCGGCGGTCCGGTAGCCCGGGGCGGCCTGCGCTGGTCGGACCGGCCGGAAGACTTTCGTACCGAGGTGCTGGGGCTGGTCAAGGCGCAAATGGTCAAGAACGCCGTCATCGTTCCGGTGGGATCCAAGGGCGGATTCGTCGTCAAGCGACTGCCCGAGGGCGACCGGGACACCCAGATGGCGGAGGTGATCGACTGCTACAAGACGTTCATCCGCGGCATGCTCGACATTACCGACAATATCGTCGACGACAACATCGTGCCGCCGAAGCAGGTCGTGCGCCACGACAGCGACGACCCCTATCTCGTGGTGGCCGCCGACAAGGGGACGGCGACGTTCTCCGACATCGCCAACGGCGTCTCACGCGAATACGGGTTCTGGCTGGACGACGCGTTCGCGTCCGGCGGCTCGGCCGGATACGATCACAAGAAGATGGGCATCACCGCGCGCGGCGCGTGGGAGTCGGTCAAGCGCCACTTTCGAGAACTGGGCAAGGACACGCAGACCCAGGACTTCACCGTGATCGGCATCGGCGACATGGGCGGCGACGTGTTCGGCAACGGCATGCTGCTTTCCGAACACATCAAGCTGGTCGGCGCATTCAACCACATGCACATCTTCATCGACCCCGACCCGGACCCGGCGGCTTCATTCGCCGAGCGCAAGCGGTTGTTCGAAATGCCTCGCTCGACCTGGGAGGACTACAACGACAAGCTTATCTCGCGAGGCGGCGGCGTCTACAGCCGCAAGCTGAAATCGATCACGCTGTCGGAGGAGGCGCGCGCCGCACTCGGCACCAACACCGAGAAGTTCACGCCCAACGAACTCATTCGCACCATGATGCTCGCACCGGTCGACCTGATCTGGAACGGTGGCATCGGCACCTACGTCAAGGCCTCCGGCGAGACCCACGAACAAGTTCGCGATCGCGTGAACGACGTCTTGCGCGTAAGCGGTAACGAGCTGCGCTGCAAGGTGTTCGGCGAAGGCGGCAACCTAGGCATGACCCAGCTCGGACGCATCGAGTTCAATCAGAAAGGCGGTCTTTGCTACACGGATTCGATCGACAATTCCGCCGGCGTGGACACGTCCGACCACGAGGTCAACATCAAGATATTGCTCGACCGGGTGGTTACCGCGGGAGACCTCACGGAGAAGCAGCGTAACGAGTTGCTCGAAAGCATGACCGAGGAAGTCGCCGCCCTCGTGCTGCACGACAACTACGCCCAGACCCAGGCCATCAGCCTGGCCGCGCGGGACGCGCCGTCGCTGATCCGCCAGCAGATGCGTTTCGTTCGCGCGTTGGAACGGGACAGCGTCCTCAATCGGCAGCTCGAGTACCTTCCCGACGACGAGACCGTGAGCGAACGAATACAGGACGGCAAGGGACTGGTTCGCGCGGAAATAGCCGTGTTGCTCGCCTACAGCAAGCTGACCATGAACGACAGGCTGATCGAGTCCGACGTTCCCGAAGACCCGTTCCTGTCATCCACGCTGTTCCAATACTTTCCGGAGAAGTTGCAGGAGCGATTCCCGACGTTCATGGCCGAGCATCGTCTGCGGCGAGAGATCATTGTCACGCACATCGTCAACGAGATGGTCAACCGCGCCGGGCCGACATTCGCGTTTCGCCTCAACGAACTGACCGGCGCCAGCTACCCGCACATCGCGCGCGGTTACACCGTCGCCATCGAGGTGTTCGGCTTGCGCGGATTGTGTGCCGAGGTCGAGGCGCTCGACAACCAGGTGAGCGATCCGGTGCAGAAGTCCATGCTGTCGGACATCAACGGCCTCATCGAGCGCGCGACCGCGTGGTTGATCAGGAACCGGCCGGAGGGCATGAACATCAGCGAAACGGTGGAGTTTTTCAAGGACGGCGTCGGCTCGCTCGTCGAGAGCTACCCGCGCAGCCTGGCGGCGAGCAACCGACTGCAGCAGAAGAAGCGCGCGCAGAAACTCACCACCGCCGGCGTGCCCCGCGATTTGGCGTTGCGTGTTTCGAACGTAATCGCCCTGTCGTCGGCGCTGGACATCGTGGAGGTGGCAAAGGAGACCGATGCCGACGTTGCCCATGCCGCCGGCATCTACTACGGTCTCGGCGACCGCCTGTCGCTGCACTGGCTTCGCGAACTGGTCAGCGAGTTGCAGGTTCGCAACCACTGGCAGGCAATGGCGGCGTTCAGCCTTCGCAATGACTTGCACGACCAGCAGAAATCCCTTGCACGCCTGGTTATCGAGTCCGGCGCCAAGCCGCACGGCCGACGGGCGCTGGCCCACTGGCTTGAAGACAATGCTAACGCCTGTGACCGTTTCGCGCAGTTGATCGCCGATTTTCGCGCGTCGCGCGATGTCGATTTCGCCATGCTCTCGGTCGCCATCAGCCAGGTCAAGGCGCTGCAGGCGTCGACCGTCTAGGACGGCGCCGCCGCGTTTGCCCAGGGCCAAACGGTGTTTGGCCGTCTCCCGCGGCCGTGACTTGCAAAGCGCAAGTTGTGTCGCCATAACCATTCCTTGGTTCGACCGTGCAGGCCGTGGCCGGATCGCGCACTCGACGGGGCCCGCAACATGACGGCATCGATTGGACGGGCTCGTCGGGTGTATGATGGGACTCGCGGTTTCACCGCGTACGGAACCGACTCGCACCGCGCAGGCCCGAACATGGCGCCCCTGGCGTAACACCGGGAGATTGGACGACATGAGCAAATTGTTTCAAGTCAATCGCGAAACCGATCCCATCTGGCGCGAGATTCGCCACGAAACCGAGCAGCAGATACTCGGCGAACCTCTGCTGGCGAGCTTTTTGCACGCGGTGGTGCTCAGGCACGATACGCTCGAGGAGTCCCTTAGCCTGCACCTGGCCCAGAAGCTGGGCGCCCCGGTGCTCGGCGAGATCGTCCTGAACGAGATCCTGCAGGAGGCCCTGACGTCCAACCGGACAGTCGGCGCCGCGATCCGCGACGACCTCGAGGCGATCCGCGAACGCGATCCGGCCTGCGACCGCTACTCCCTGCCCTTGCTGTATTTCAAGGGATTTCACGCCATCAGCACCTACAGGGTCGCACACTATCTGTGGGAACAGGGAAGATCCGAGCTCGCGCTTTATCTGCAAAACCGCTGCAGCGAGGTGTTCGGCGTCGATATACATCCCGCCGCCCGCATCGGCTCCGGCATCCTGGTCGACCACGCCACCGGCCTGGTGATCGGCGAGACGGCCGTCGTGGGTGACAACGTCTCGATGCTCCACGAAGTGACGCTGGGCGGTACCGGCAAGGACACCGGCGACCGTCACCCCAAGGTCGGCAGCGGCGTGTTGATCGGCGCTGGCGCCAAGATCCTCGGCAATGTCACGATCGGCGACTGCGCCAAGATCGGGGCGGGTAGCGTCGTACTCGCCGACGTTCCCTCGCACTGCACGGTGGCGGGCGTTCCCGCCCGACGCGTCGGCACTTGCGGCGACCAGCCGTCACGCGACATGGATCACCGGATTTCCGGGTACGAGTTCGATTAGCGTCCAGGATCCGACGAACGCCGGCGAACGCCCCGACAACCGTTCCGTCGACGGCGGGCGGCCGCCGGGGATCCGTGAGGATCAGCTCACGATGTCCTCGAGACGCTCACAAAACGTATCGAGTTCACCCTCGGTGTTGAAGTAGTGCACGGCGCAACGGACCAGCATGTCTATGCCTCGCCCTTCCATGTCGAGCCGCGTCGACGCGGCGCCGGAGGTGCCGACATTGATGCCCGCCGTTCTCATTCGCCGTTGAATCGTCTTCGCGTCGGTGGATTCGTGCGTGAACGTCACGATACCGCATTGCTCGAGGCCCTTGTCGCGCACCACGATGCCGTTGATGCGAGCGAGTTCGTCCCGCGCTTTCGCCGCCAGAAGACGAATTCGTCGATAGATCACGTCGAGCCCGAGGTCGTTGGCGTAGCGCAACGCCACGCCAAGACCCACCTGCCCGGCCACGTTGTTCTCGAAATTCTCGTATCGGCGCGCTCCGCCGTGCATTTCGTAAACGCCGGGAGCCGACCAGCGCGCGCCCCATAAATCGAGCGTCGCCGGGGGTAATCGGTCCATGGACGATTCCCGAACATACAACAATCCCGTGCCCCGCGGGCCGCGCAGGTACTTGCGCCCCGTCAGGCTCAGCGCGTCACAACCCAACTCGTCCACGTCCAGGGGCATTTGACCCGCCGACTGGCACGCGTCGAGCAGGTAGGTGATATCGTGCCGGCGGGCGACTTCACCGATCGCCGCCGCCGGATTCACCACGCCGCCATTGGTCGGAACATGGGTTATGCTGATCAGCTTGACCCGCTCGTCGATCATCGACTCCAGCGCGGCCACGTCGAGTTGTCCGTGTTCATCGTCCGGCACCGCGTCTATCGCGCAGCCCGTGGCCGCGGCGACCTGCAGGTAGGCGATATAGTTCGACGCATATTCCACGTTGGCAGTCAGAATCCGGTCGCCGGGACCCAGGCCGCGCGCAAAACCGTAGAACACGGCGTTCCATGCCGCCGTGGCGTTTTCCATGAAGGCGATTTCGGCCGGATTGCAGCGGAACATGCGGGCGGCCTCGTGGTAGACCCGGGCAATGTCCTCCATGGCCCGCTCGGCGGCCTCGTACCCGCCTATCCGATACTCCAGTTCGAGGTGATTGCGCGTCGCCTCGAAGACCGCTTGCGGCATCAAAGACGAGCCGCAGTTGTGCAGGTGGATGACTTGTTCGCACGCCGGTGTCTCCGCCCGTACTCGATCGATATCCATGGTGCCTGGTTCGTTTGTCATGAGTTGCCAGTCCCCCGTGAAGGCCGGATTGTCACTCGTCGCACTGATATAATCCGGCCCGACGAATACCTCGTCGCCTCGCCTGCCCACTACCGGCGCACCACGAATCGCGACCATCGAAGATCATGGCCACCGAGCCCACGCTGTCAACCCTGTTGCGTCCGCGCTATTGGCCGACTTGGCTCGGTGTCGTCGTATTGCGCATCACGGCAGTCCTGCCCCTGCCCGTATTGGCCGCGCTGGGTACCGCACTGGGGCGGACGATCCACGCCGTGTACGCATCCCGGCGGCGCATTGCCGCCATCAATATCGCGTTGTGCTTCCCGCACCTTTCCGAGGCGGAGCAACGCGAGCTGGTGCACGACCACTTCGTCCAGCTCGGCCGGTCGATACTCGCCACCGGCATCCACTGGTTCGCACCGGGCCCTCGCCTCGACCGGTTGTTCCGGATCGATGGCCGCGAGCACCTGGACGCGGCGATCGGGCGAGGTGACAACGTCATACTGCTGGCGCCGCATTTCGTCGCGCTGGAAATCGGCGGCATCTATATTTCACGGCTGTATCCCACCATCAGCATGTACCAGTACGTCAAGAACCCGGTCATGGACCGGGTCATCCGGCGGGGCCGCGGCCGGTTCGGGATCGAGCTGGTCGAACGCAAGGCATCCATGCACCATCTCGTGCGCCGTATTCGTTCCGGGAAACTGTTCTACTACCTGCCGGACCAGGACCCGGGACCGAAAAAGGGGATCTTCGTGTCGTTTTTCGGGGTCGAAACCGCGACCTACCCGATGCTGTCGCGCTTCGCGCGCCTGAGCCGGGCGACAGTGATACCTTGCATTACCGAGCAGCTCGAGCGGGGGCGCGGCTGGCGCATCCGCATTCTCGAGCCGATCGAAAACTTCCCCGGCGAAGACGAACGTAACGATACCGAGAAGATGAACCGGGTGATCGAAGGCGCCATCGCGGCCATGCCGTCCCAGTATTTCTGGGTGCACAAGCGGTTCAAGACGCGTCCGCCGGGCGAGGCGTCGGTCTACTGAGGCGGGCTTTCCCGGCGCGGAAAGCCGATGATGACGGCGCTGCCTAGTGGTACTCGACGCCGACGATCTCGTAGGTCTTCTCCCCCGCCGGCACCTGTACCGAGATCTCGTCACCCTCGTTTCTGCCCAGCAGGGCCTTGGCAATGGGTGAACCGATGGAGATCTGGCCACGGGCAAGGTCGGCCTCGAGTTCGCCGACGATCTGGTAGCGGGTTTCCTTGTCGGTATCGATGTCGAGCAAGGTCACGTGGGCGCCGAACACCACCTTGCTGCCGGCGTTCAGGGCCACCGGGTCGAGCACCTCGGCCGCCGACAGGCTGCCTTCGAGCTGGCGGATGCGTGCCTCGATGAAGCCCTGTTCCTCGCGCGCGGCGTGGTACTCGGCGTTCTCCGACAGGTCGCCGTGGGCGCGTGCCTCGGCTATGGCCTGGATCACGCGCGGACGTTCCACTTTCTTCAGGCGATCGAGTTCGCCACGCAGGCGCGTGGCGCCCTCGCGGGTCAGCACCACGCGATCATTCATGCCAGTTCACCATGCAGGTCCTGCAGTCGTTCCACCTGGATCTCTCCGCTACTGCCCAGTGCCTCGGCCGCGGCGCGGGCACCGGCAAGGGTCGTGTAATAGGGGACGGCGTGATTCAACGCCTCCCGGCGGATGGTATAGGAATCGGCCAGACTTTGCTTGCCCGCGGTGGTGTTGATGATCAGGTCGTAATCGCCGTTCTTGATGCTGTCGACCACGTGCGGGCGCCCCTCGGCAACCTTGTTGACCAGGGTCACCGCCAGTCCTGCGTCGCGCAGCACGGCGCCGGTGCCACGGGTGGCCACCAGCGAGAAGCCGGCCTCGGCGAAGCGTCGCGCCACCGGCGCGATGTGGCGCTGGTCGGCCTTGTTGACGCTGAACAGCACGGTGCCCGAGGACGGCAGCAGAAGACCGCTGGCCTGCTGCGACTTGCCGAAGGCCTCGCCGAAGCTGCGGCCAACGCCCATGACCTCGCCGGTGCTCTTCATCTCCGGGCCGAGCACGGTGTCGACGCCGGGGAACTTGATGAACGGGAACACCGCCTCCTTGACGCTGTAGTACGACGGCGTGATCTCCACCAGCGCATCCTGGCTGGCCAGCGACTGGCCGGCCATCACCCGGGCGGCGATCTTGGCCAGCGGGCGGGCGGTGGCCTTGGACACGAAGGGCACGGTGCGCGAGGCACGCGGGTTGACCTCGAGCACGTAGATGTCGCCCTGCTTGATGGCGAACTGCACGTTCATCAGCCCGCGCACGCCGAGGTTCAAGGCCATCTCGCGGCTCTGCCGCCGCAGTTCCGCCTGGATGTCCTCGCCGAGGGAAAACGGCGGCAACGAGCAGGCCGAGTCGCCGGAATGCACACCGGCGGCCTCGATGTGCTCCATGATGCCGCCGATGAGCACGTCGTCACCATCGCAGATCACGTCCACGTCGACCTCGATGGCATCGTCGAGGAAACGGTCCAGCAGCACCGGCGAATCGTTGGACACGTTGATCGCCGCCTGCATGTAGTTCTGCAGGTCCTCGCGGGAGTGGACGATCTCCATGGCGCGGCCGCCGAGCACGTAGGACGGGCGCACCACCAGCGGATAGCCGATCTCCTCGGCCAGTTCCAGCGCCTGCTCCGGGTCGGTGGCGATGCGGTTCGGCGGCTGGCGCAGTTGCAGGCGGTTGAGCAGGGCCTGGAACTGCTCGCGGTCCTCGGCATCGTGAATCGCCGACGGCGGCGTGCCGATGATCGGCGCGCCGGCCCGCTCGAGGTCGCGCGCCAGCTTCAGCGGGGTCTGCCCGCCGTACTGGACGATGACGCCCTCGGGCTGCTCGACGTGGATGATCTCGAGCACGTCTTCCAGCGTCAGCGGCTCGAAGTAGAGCCGGTCGGAGGTGTCGTAGTCGGTGGAGACGGTCTCCGGGTTGCAGTTGACCATGATGGTCTGGAAGCCGTCTTCCTTCAGCGCCAGCGAGGCATGCACGCAGCAGTAGTCGAACTCGATGCCCTGGCCGATGCGGTTGGGACCACCGCCGAGGACGATGATCTTGCGCCGCGCATCGGGGTCGGACTCGCACTCGCTCTCGTAGGTGGAATACATGTAGCCGGTGGGCGTGGCGAACTCGGCAGCGCAGGAATCCACCCGCTTGTAGACCGGCCGCACGCCGAGGTCATGACGATGG
>JAUIEZ010000164.1 GCA_030429665.1 Gammaproteobacteria bacterium
GTGGTCGACTTCGATGTCGGGCTGCGCAACCTCGACCTCATCATGGGATGCGAGCGCCGCGTGGTGTACGACTTCGTCAACGTGATCAACGGCGAGGCCAACCTCAACCAGGCGCTGATCCGCGACAAGCGCGTCGACAGGCTATCGATCCTGCCCGCATCCCAGACCCGCGACAAGGCGGCGCTCACCGAGGAGGGCGTGCAACGCGTCATCAAGGAACTTTCGGAACGGTTCGACTACGTGATCTGCGATTCCCCGGCCGGTATTGAGCAAGGCGCGGTCATGGCCATGCGTTTCGCCGACGAGGCGCTGATCGTGACCAACCCCGAAGTGTCTTCGGTGCGCGACTCGGACCGCATGCTCGGCATGCTCGGCAGCAAGACGTTGCGCGCCGAGAAGGGCGAGGATCCGATCAAGGAGCACCTGGTGATCACCCGCTACAACCCGAACCGGGCAAACTCCGGCGAGATGCTTAACGTCGAGGACATCTGCGAATTGTTGTCGATTCCGCTGCTCGCCGTGATCCCCGAGTCCGAATCGGTGCTCAACGCCTCCAACCTCGGCACGCCGGTCGTCATGGACGAGGCCAGCCAGGCGGGGCAGGCGTACCGCGACTGCGTGAAGCGTTACCTTGGCGAGACGCTGCCGCACCGATTCCTGGAAGTGAAGAAGAGCGGCTTGATCGGCCGATTGTTCGGGAGATAGTTCATGCGATTGTTCGACTTTTTCAAGAAGAAGCAGCCGAGCGCGTCCGTCGCCAAGGAGCGGTTGCAGATCCTCGTCTCCCACGAGCGCGCGACCCGCGGTGCGCCGTCCTGGCTGGGCGACCTGAAGAACGACATTCTCGAGGTGGTGAAGAAGTACGTCGAGGTCGAACCCGATGCCATCAGCTTCAAGGTCGGCCGCGAGGAGAACCGCGAGTTGCTCGAACTCAACATCGCGCTGCCGGGCGGCGCCGCGCAGGTCAAGGCGGCATTGAAAACGGAGAAAGCGGACGACGCCAAGGAGTCCTCGTCGAAGCCGGAGAAAACGGACGACGCCAAGGGGGCCTCGTCGAAGCCGGCCAAGGCAGCGAAGGACGCTCCGGGCGGCAAGAAGAGCGCGGCGACGTCGGAGTAGAGGCACGGGCACTGCCCGTTCACGGCAATCGGGAAGCGCCCGGTCGGACGAGATCCCGTCCAGCCGGCATCGTGTGAACAGGTTCTACGAATCCTCCCGCAGCGGTGCGGGCCGGAAGTGGTGCGTGCCGTCTCGCTTCAACTGCTCGATCAGCCCGAACTCCCAGTCGAGGTACGCCTGCATCGCTTCGACGCTGGCGTCGGTGCCCTCGTAGGGACGACGGTAACGGTCGATGGGCGGCGAGGCGAGCCGGGTTTCGCCGGACTCGAGTTCGAAGCCGGCACGCGACCACGCTGCCGTGCCGCCGTCGAGCACGAAGACCTCGGTCGTCAGGGCGGCCTCGATTTCGGGCGCCGCGAAGGCGGACAGCATTCCGTCGGGGCAGGTCACCACGCAGCGCGCCGCTCGCGGCAGCCTGTTCGCATCCTCCGCGAGGCGCGAGCGCAGGAGGAACCACGCGCCGGGCACGTGACCCCGGCGATACACTGCGTGCCTGGACAGATCCGCCACGAGCAATTCGTTACCCGCATTCATCCAGTCGTTCAGCTCGCCGGGTGAGACGATGCGGTGGTCGGGCGCGGCGGGCAGGCGCGGCGTGAACGGGCCGGTCTCGGAGAAATCACGGGCGGACACATCGTCCAGCACGTACACGTCCCAGTCCATCTGCGCAAGCCACGATGCCGTCATGTTCGCTCGCACGCCGTCGTCGTCCGCGAGCACGATGCGCGCGCCGCGCACCGGCGCGTACATCTCGGTCTCCTGGACGAGCTGGCCGCCGGGAATGGAGAAAAACCCCGGCAAGTGGCCGGCGTCGTATTCAGCCGTTCCGCGAACGTCGAAGCGGTAGGTGGTGCGATCTTGCTGTCGCGCCCACGCGTCGAGGTCGCGCAACGAGGCGCGCCTGACACCGGCGCGGTCGGCCACCGCGCGAGCGCGCGCGGCCGCCTCCAGCGCCGAGCCCGCGGCGGTTTCGCCGAAGGTCCGATCCTTGCCGAAGTCGAGCTGCTGATCGGCGAGCAGCCAGCCGATGGTGCCGTTGCGCAGCGCCGCCACCGGGTTCGGCAGGCCCGCGTTGACCAACGACTGCGCGCCGACCAGGCTGCGGGTGCGGCCGGCGCAGTTGACGATTACGCGGGTGTTCGGATTCGGCGCCAGGTCTCTCACCCGCAGCACCAGCTCCGCGCCGGGCACGCTGACCGCGGTGGGAATCGACATGGTGCGGTACTCGTCGAAACGCCGAACGTCGAGTACGACCATGTCCTCGCCGGCTTCGATCAACGACTTCACCTCCGTGGCCGACAGCGAGGGCGTGTGGCAGGTCGCCTCCATCAGTTCGCCGAATGCCTTGCTGGGCACGTTCACGTCGATGAACAGTTCGCCGCCGGCGGCCTGCCAGCCGTCCACGCCGCCGTGAAACACGGCGACGTCCGTATAGCCCAGGTCGCGCAGCGTGTTCGCCGCTATTCGTGCCAGGCCCTCGCCATTGTCCAGAGTGACCACGGGTACGTCGAGTCGCGGCAGCTTGGTATACGCGTCGAGCTCGATGCGCGAGCACGGCAGGTTGGCGGCGAACAGCGGGTGCCCCCGGGCATGCGGGTCCTCTTCGCGCACGTCGAGGAAGGCGATTTCCCGGCGCTCGAGCAGTCGTGTGCGCACGAATGCGTAGTCGCACACACGCTCGGCGGATTCGTTCGTTTTCAAAGTTGTCGTCATGGTCCCGTGGTCCCGGTAAGGGGTTCCGATGATAGCGCATCGCGGGCTTACGGCGCGGCCCCGGCCGGCCAGTGGTCGAGAACCCGGTAAGCGGAGCGGTTGACGTCGACCATCGTCACCGTAAGCGGCATCGAGTGCGGCGTTACCCCGTGTTTCGCATGCCCGCCGCGATGCCGTTGATGGCCACCAGCAGAGCGTCCTCGATGGCGCCTTTCTCGCCGTTGCGAAGCCTCGACAGCAATTCCACCTGGAGCACGTTGAGCGGGTCGACGTATGGATTGCGCAGGCTCACCGATTTCAGAACCACCGGTTCGTTCTGCAGTGGTACGCGATGGCCGCTGACCTTCAGCAGTTGCTCCTCGGTAACGCGACAGCGGCGCCTGAGCTCCTCGCCCATGGCGCGCAGCGCCGGCGGCACCAGTCGCCGGTCGTAAAGCGCCGACACGCCCAGGTCGACCTTGGCCATGACCATCTCGATGGAACCGATAGTGGTGCGAAAGAACGGCCACTCCGCGTGCATTTCCTTCAGTGCCGCAAGCTCGCCTTGCTCGACCGCGAGTCGGATCGCCTTGCCCACGCCCAGCCACGCCGGCAACATCATGCGCGTTTGCGTCCAGGCGAATATCCAGGGAATGGCGCGCAGGTGCTCGATGCCCTTGCCCTTGCGCCGGCGCGCCGGGCGGCTGCCGATTTTCAATCTCGACAACTCGTTCTCGGGTGTGGCGTGGTTGAAGTATTCGACGAAGTCCGTCTCGTTACGCACGAAGGAACGGAACTCCTCCATGGCGAGCCTGGCGAGGTTGTCCATGTGACCGCGCCAAGCCGGCCGCGGCACGGGCGGTGGCAGCAGCGTGGCCTCGAGCACCGCCGACACGTACGTCTCCAGCGTTTCCCGCGCCATCGCCCCGATGCCGTATTTTGCCTGGATCACTTCGCCCTGCTCGGTGACGCGAAGCGAGCCGTTGACCGAGCCGGGCGGCTGGGATCGGATCGCCGAGTAGGCCGGCGCGCCGCCTCGCGCGACCGTGCCGCCCCGGCCGTGGAACAGGGTCAACTCCACGCCGAAGCGCTTCGACGTTTCCACCAGTGCCTCCTGGGCGCGGTACAGGCCCCACGCGGCGGCGAGCTGGCCGGCGTCCTTGGCCGAGTCCGAGTAACCGATCATCACCTCCTGGCGCCCCGCGATATGCTTGAAGTACCAGTCGATGGAGAACAGCCGCGTCATGCACTCGGCGGTGCCCTCGAGCGCGTCGAGGCGTTCGAAAAGAGGCACGACACGCAACGGACGGCGTATGCCGCATTCACGCTGCAACAACTCCACCGCGAGCACGTCCGAGGGGGTCGACGCCATGGAGATGACATAGGCGCCGAGCGCGTCGGGATCCTGGCGCGCCAGCATGTGAAACGTGTCGAGCACTTCCCGGGCGTTGCGCTTGAGCGGTACGTCATCGGGAATCAGCGGCCGCTTTCGCGACAGCTCGCCGACGAGGAACGCGATGCGACGCTCCTCGTCCCAATCCAGGTACGAGCCCATGTCCAGGTAGCGGGTGACGGCGTCCAGCACCTCGGCATGTCGCGACGCTTCCTGGCGAATGTCCAGGCGCATGAGATTCAGTCCGAAGCCGTGAAGGCGGCGGATGATGTCCGTCAGCCGGCCGTCGGCGATGACGCCGTCGCCGCATTCGTGCAGCGAGTCGTAAATTGCCATCAGCGGCGCGAGCAGCGTGTCGGCGGAGGTATGGGCCGGCGCCGGTCCCGGCGCGGCGCCGTCGATGGCGGCCTCGACGTGCGCCTGTGACGCTCGCAGGCCCCGCAGTACGCCGCGGAGGACCTCGCGGTACGGTTCGTGCCCGGTACCGCCAATGGCGCGCAACCGGTCCGAGCAATGTCGCATGGACAGCTCGCGGCGCAGCTCGTCGATCTCGCGTGCGTACAGGTCTAGCGCCTTCCATCGCGAGTAGCGACAGACCTGCTCGGTGACATCGGCGGTGACGTTGGGATTGCCGTCGCGATCGCCTCCCATCCACGAGCCGAATCGAATGGGCGTCGCGTCGAGCGGCAGCGCCTTGCCGGTATGGCGCCGGCAGGCGAGGTCGAGGTTGCGCAGCAGTGTCGGCACCACGTCCCACAGGCTCTGCTCGATCACGACCTGGCCGGCTCTCGCCTCGTCGATGGGAGTGGGACGCGTGCGGCGAATCTCGTCGGTTTCCCAGATCTCGGTGATGGTGCGGATCAGCGCGCGCTTGAGTTCCTGTTGGTCGTGGCGGCTGAGATCGGGCCGGTCGCGTTCATCCAGCAGGGCGGCGATGCGCTGGTACTTCATAGCCACGGTGCGCCGGGTAACTTCGGTCGGGTGAGCGGTCAGCACCAGCTCGATGCGCAGGTTGGCGATGGCCTTGTACAGTTTCGCCTTGCCGATGCCGGAATCGCGAAGCGATGCCAGCTCGTCGTCGAGAAAATCGCCGCTTCGGCTGTCGCCGCCCTGGGCGTACCGGCGGCGGCGGACGCGAATCTGGTGGTGCTGCTCGGCGATATTGGCGAGGTTGAGAAATTGGCTGAAGGCGCGCGCCAGGTGCAGCATCTCATCGGCATCCATGCCGGAAAGCATCGTGTAGAGCGCATCCGGGTCGGCGAGTTTTCCCTGGCGCGCGCTCTTGGCCTGGGTGCGTACTTCCTCGACGGTTTCGAACAGCCGCTCGCCGTGTTGCTTGCGAAGCGTCTCGCCGAGCAGCATGCCGAGCAGGCGCACGTCGTCGCGAAGACCGGCGTCATCATCGATGGCGCCGCCGTGCGGCGCGGAAACGGAATCGTTCATGGGGGGGACAACAGATTACGGGCGATAGCGCATCAGTATCGCATACTCATGACGCGGTGGCCGGTTTTCGCGCGCGAGACGACCGGACGGGTTTCACTTCTCCGACGACGCGTGCCCTAGGACATGGACGCCAGCGTGTCGTCCAGGCTCTTGCGCGCCTTTTCCACCAACTCGTCGATCTGCGTTTCGTCGAGGATGAGCGGCGGCGCGATGATCATGGTGTCGCCGACCGCGCGCATGACGAGTCCGTTGTCGAAGGAATGTTCCCTGCACGCCAGCCCGGTCCGTCCCGGCTTCTCGAACGGCGCGCCGGTCGACTTGTCGGCAACCAGTTCAAGCGCCCCCAGGAACCCGAGTCCTCGCGCTTCGCCCACCAGCGGGTGATCGGCCAGCTCTCGCCATCGCTTCTGCAGGTAGGCGGACGTATGTTCGCGGACGCGTTCGATGATGCCCTCGCGCTCGAGGATGTCGATATTGGCGCTGGCCACCGCGCAGCATACCGGGTGGCCGGAGTAGGTGAAGCCGTGAGCGTACTCGCCCCCTTCCTCGGTGAGTACCCGGGAGACGCGATCGGACACCATGACGCCGCCGATCGGCAGGTAGCCGGAAGACAGTCCCTTGGCAATGGGCATCAGGTCGGGTTCGAGATCGTAGTAGTTGCTGCCGAACCATTGCCCGGTACGGCCGAATCCGCAGATCACCTCGTCGACCACCAGCAGTATCTGGCGTTCGCGACAGATGCGCTTGATCTCCGGCCAGTAGGTCTCGGGCGGAATGACCACGCCGCCGGCGCCCTGGATCGGCTCGGCAATGAACGCCGCCACGCGGTGTTCTCCAAGTTCGTCGATCTTTTGCTCGAGTTGCCGGGCGACGCGCACGCCGAACTCGCCGGGATCCTCGTCGCGGCCTTCCTTGAACCAATGGGGCTGGCCGATATGCACGATGTCGGGGATTGGCAGTCCACCCTGGTCATGCATGAACCGCATGCCGCCCAGGCTCGCGCCCGCCATGGTGCTGCCGTGGTAGGCGTTGGTGCGCGATACGATGACGTTCTTGTCCGCCTGCCCGAGCAGCTTCCAGTACAGGCGCACGGTGCGAACCACGGTGTCGTTGGCTTCCGAGCCCGAACCGGTGAAGAACACGTGATTGAGATCCCCGGGAGAGATCTGCGCCAGTTTTCGCGCCAACTCGATGGCGGGCGGATGGGCGGTCTGGAAGAAGGCGTTGTAAAAGGGCAGTTCACGCATCTGCGCGTGCGCGACCTCGGCCAATTCTTCGCGACCGTAGCCGATGTTCACGCACCAAAGGCCCGACATGCCGTCGAGGTAGCGCTTGCCGTCGGTATCCTCGATGTAGGCGCCCTCGGCGCGCGCGATGATCCGGGATCCCTTGGCGTTGAGCTCGGAGAAATCGGTGAACGGATGCAGGAAATGATCGCGATCCAGCGCTTGCCACTGGCGCGTACTACGTTCGTAGTCGGACATTGTCACCTCAGACGTTGAGTAACAGGTATTCGCGCTCCCAGGAACTGATGACCTGCAGGAAGGTGGCGACCTCGGATTCCTTCACCGCCGTGTAGGCGCGAACGAAGTCTTCGCCCAGCGTCGTTTTCATCACGTCGCTGGCGGCGAGAAGGTCGAGGGCGGAGGGCAGTGCGCGCGGCAGTTCGTAGGGCATTTCGTAGGCGCTGCCGGAAATCGGTTCCGAAGGCGCAAGATCCTCGACCATGCCGAGATAGCCGCACGCCAGCGATGCCGCGATGACCAGGTAGGGATTGGCGTCGGCGCCGGCGAGGCGGTTTTCCACGCGCCGCGCCTGGGGCGCCGCCACCGGAATCCGCAATCCCGTGGTACGGTTGTCGTAGCCCCATTGCAGGTTGATCGGCGCGGCGTAGTAACGCGTGATGCGCCGGTAGGAATTCACGTTGGGCGCAAGCATCGGCATGGCCGCCGGCAGGTACTTCTGCAGGCCGGCGATGTGAGAGAAGAACAGGTCGGACGGTTCGCCGTTACTTTTCGAGAAGATATTGCTTCCCGAGTCTTGCTCGATCACGCTCTGATGGATGTGCATCGCGCTGCCGGGCTCGCGCTCCATGGGTTTGGCCATGAACGTCGCGTACATGTTGTGCTTCAGGGCCGCCTCGCGCAGGGTGCGCTTGAACAGGAACGCCTGGTCGGCCAGTTCGAGCGGATCGCCGTGCAGCAGGTTGACCTCCATTTGCGCCGCGCCGGATTCGTGGATGAGCGTGTCGATGGCGATATTCTGTTTTTCGCAATAGTCGTACAGATCCTCGAACATCGGGTCGAACTCGTTGACCGCGTCGATGCTGAACGACTGGCGGCCGATTTCCGGTCGCCCCGAGCGGCCCACCGGCGGCTCGAGAGGGTAGTCCGCGTCGATGTTCGGCTTGACCAGGTAGAACTCGAGTTCGGGTGCCACCACCGGAGTCCACCCGCGTTTGTCATATAGATCGATCACCTTGCGCAACACGTAGCGCGGCGACAACTGGACCGGCGTGCCGTCGGAGTAGTAGCAGTCGTGGATGATCACGGCGGTGGGATCGGAGGCCCAGGGTACCGGCCGGATGGTGTTGGGATCCGGCCACAACACGATGTCGCGGTCGGTCGGGCTGACCACGCTGAAGTCTTCGGGGTATTCACCGGTGACCGTCTGCAGGAAGATTGCCTCCGGCAGGCGCAGGCCGGCTTCCTCGCTGTACTTCTCTGCCGGAATGATCTTGCCCCGCGCGATTCCGGTCATATCTGGTATGATTCCCTCGACCTCGTCGGTGCGATTTTCGCGAAGCCATTCCCTGATCGGATTGATCAGCGCCGGGTTGGCGCGTTGGTGGGATATGCTGTTCTCAGTACTCATAAAATAAGGCTTGTTCTCCGGTTGGCCGAATTATGGCGACTTTCTTTGTGTTTCGCACCTTGCCCGGTTCCGGTGCGTCATGAGCAATCCCGACTGGTTCGACGGCATCCGCCATGTCGACGCATTGATCCCCGACCTGAACGGCGTCTTCCGAGGCAAGCGCTTGTCGGTGGACGAGTACGACAAGCTTCGCGACCACGGTCTGCAACTCCCCGGCACGGTTTTCACCACTGACATCACCGGCGCTACCGTCTCGCTCGAGGATCTCGGGCTGCTGGTCGGCGATCCCGACCTGCTGTGCCGGCCCGAGGCGTCCACGCTGTGCCCGGTACCCTGGGACGCGGGCGTCGCGCAGGTGCTCATGTCCATGTACACGCTCGACGGCGAACCGTTCTTCGCCGACCCCAGGCACGTCCTGGGGCGGGTCCTGTCGCGTTTCGCCGAGGACGGGTACACCCCGGTGCTGGCGATGGAGCTCGAGTTCTACCTGACCGAGTACGACGGGCGCGCGCTGGCGCCGCGCCCTCCGCGATCACCGGTGAGCGGGGAACGGGAATGGGGCATCCAGGTCTACGGCATGACCGAGGTCTGGGATTTTCGCGATTTCCTGGGCGACGTGGAGCGCTTCTGCCGTGAGCAGGGCGTTCCCGCGGCCGCCGCCAGTTCCGAGTATGCGCCCGGACAGTTCGAAGTAAATCTGCATCACACCGACGACGTGGTGCTTGCATGCGAGCACGTGCTCATGCTCAAGCACATCGTACGCCACGCGGCCGCCGCGCACGATATGTGCGCCACGTTCATGCCCAAGCCGTTCCCGGATCGGGCCGGAAACGGCTGCCATGTCCACGTGAGCGTGCTCGACTCGGACGGAAGCAACATCTTCGCGGATGCCGACGAGGCTGGCAGCGGGGTGCTGCGCCATGCCATCGGCGGCCTGCTGGCGACCATGCCGGATTGCACCGCGCTGTTCGCGCCGGGCGCAAACTCCTACCGCCGCCTGGTCAAGGGCGCGTTCGCGCCGGTGCACCGGTCGTGGGACGTCAACAACCGCACCGTGGCATTGCGCATTCCGGTCGGCGACGTCGCCTCGCGCCGCGTGGAGCATCGCGTGGCGGGCGCCGACGTCAATCCCTGGTTGTTAGCTGCCGGTGTGTTGGCCGGGATTCATCACGGCATCTCGCGACGCGTCGATCCGCCGCCGCGAGTCGAAGGCAATGCCTACAAGCAGGAATTGCCCGGGCTGCCCGAGACGTGGAAAGAGTCGTTGGACTGTTTCGACGCGTCGGCGTTCATTCGCGACTACCTGGGCGAGGCATTCGCCACCGTGTACTCCCGCGTGAAGGAGCACGAAAGGCGCCTGTTCGAGCGTGAGGTCACGCCCACCGAGTACCAGTGGTACCTGCGGCGGATCTGACGCCGCGAAGGCACGACCCGCGGGCCGTTACCCGTTAACCGG
>JAUIEZ010000165.1 GCA_030429665.1 Gammaproteobacteria bacterium
TGGCGCATTGCCTGTTCAACATCCCGCTCGCCGTGTGGATCCTCGAAGGATTCATGTCCGGCGTGCCGAAGGAGCTCGACGAGACCGCGTACATCGACGGTTACTCCTTCCCTCGTTTCTTCGTCAAGATCTTCCTGCCGAGCATCACGTCGGGCGTCGGGGTGGCGGCGTTCTTCTGCTTCATGTTCTCGTGGGTGGAGTTGTTGCTGGCGAAAACGCTGACCTCGGTGGCCGCCAAGCCCATCGCCGCCACCATGACGCGAACCGCCAGCACCTCGGGTTACGAGCTGGGGCTTCTGGCGGCCGCCGGCGCGTTGACCATCATTCCCGGCGCCATCGTGATCTGGTTCGTGCGCAATTACATCGCCAAGGGCTTCGCCCTCGGCCGCGTCTAGGGAGGATTAGACATGTTGTCCTGGATGGCATGGACCTGGCCGACGGCCGCGTTCTTTCTCTTTATCGCCGCGGCGCTCACCGTCATGGTGTTCTGGGAACGCGCCTCGCCCGGTGGCGGTCCGCGACGCGGAATACTCGGCCTCGACACGACGCGCGGCGATCGCCTGTTCATATCCCTGGTGGGTTCGGCGTTCATTTTCCTCGGGTGGCTGGGCGTTTACGGCACACCGCTGTGGGGGGGGCTGGCGCTCTCGCTCATCTGGGCGGGTTTCGTATTCCGCTGGGTGTGACCGCGCGACGCGGATCGCACGGACGACGGTTTACCAGCTGTGGGTAACCATGTTAAGCCGCTTCATGAATGTATTGCATCGTAGACTTTGCGGTTAAGTGGCACATGGGGCGGGATAAACAATCCTGATTTGAGATCCCGTTCCCGCTTGGCTATCGTGGTTGTTCCCTTGCCCGATACTCCAACTGAATGGACTACACGCCCGATGCCTGCCTGTCCCGCGGCTCCAGCGAGACGCGGAACACCACCTGCTACATGTGCGCCTGTCGTTGCGGCATTCGCGTGCACTTGCGTGATGGCGAAGTGCGCTACATCGAGGGGAACCCGGACCACCCGTTGAACAAGGGCGTGATATGCGCCAAGGGGGCGTCGGGCATCATGAAACAATACTCGCCGGCGCGGCTCACCCGTCCATTGCGCCGCAAGGCGGGTGCGGCGCGCGGCGACAACGACTTCGAACCCATCTCCTGGGGCGAGGCGTTCGACATTCTCGAGGAGCGGCTGCGCCACCTGCGCGAAACCGATCCGAAGAAATTCGCCCTGTTTACCGGCCGCGACCAGATGCAGGCGCTGACGGGCCTGTTTGCACGCCAGTTCGGCACGCCCAACTACGCCGCTCACGGCGGGTTCTGCTCGGTCAACATGGCCGCGGGCATGATCTATACCATCGGCGGCTCGTTCTGGGAATTCGGCGGCCCCGACCTCGATCGCGCGCGGTTGTTCGTGATGATCGGCACCGCCGAGGATCACCACTCCAATCCGCTAAAGATCGCCATATCGAAGTTCAAGCGTGCCGGCGGCAAATTCATCTCCATCAACCCCGTGCGCACCGGTTATTCGGCGATTGCCGACGAATGGGTGCCGATTCGTCCCGGTACGGACGGCGCGCTGCTGCTCGCGCTGACCCGCGAACTCGTCGACAACGCGTTGTTCGATCGCGAGTTCCTCGTTCGCTACACCAACGCGGCGCAACTGGTGAATATGGACGAGTCGAGTCCGGAGTTCGGCATGTTCGTGCGCACCGAGGTACCCGAGGAAGAGGGATGCTTCGATCCCCAGAACAAGTTGTGGTGGGACCGGCACCGCCAGTGCGAGGTGTTGACCCATAGCGAAGGCGCCGATCCGCGTTTGCTGGGCGAATACCGACTGAAGGACGGCACGCCGGTCAAGACCGCCTTCCAGCTTCTCGTCGAGCGGCTCGCCGACTACACGCCGGAATGGGCCGCGGGTATCACCGGAATCCCCGTCGACCGCATACGCCGCCTCGCCCACGAGATGGGTGTCACCGCGCGCGACCAGAAGATCGAGCTGCCCATCGCCTGGACCGATGCGTGGGGCAACGACCACGACTGCGTCACCGGCAACCCGGTGGCCTTCCACGCCATGCGCGGGCTGGCCGCCCACTCGAACGGTTTTCACACCATTCGCGCGCTTTCCATACTGATGACCGTGCTCGGCACGATCGACCGGCCGGGAGGATTTCGACACAAGGCGCCGTTCCCGCGGCCGATACCGCCGTGCGCGAAGCCGCCCCGCGTGCCGGAGGCGGTGCGGGCGAACCGGGCACTGGAGGGACTCGCGCTGGGTTGGCCCGCCGAGCCCGACGACTTGTTCGTCGACGAAAACGGGGGGCCGGTGCGAATCGACAAGGCCTTCTCCTGGGAATACCCGTTGTCCGTGCACGGCATGATGCACAATGTCATTACCAACGCCGTGCGCGGCGACCCCTACCGCATCGACACCTTGATGCTGTTCATGGCGAACATGGCGTGGAACTCGACCATGAACACCGAGGGGGTGCGGGCGATGCTCAACGAGCGGGACGAGAACGGCGAGTACAAGATTCCGTTCATCGTCGTCTCCGACGCCTTCCAGTCCGAAACCGTGGCCTTTGCCGACCTCGTATTGCCGGACACGACGTACCTGGAACGCCACGACGTGATGTCCATTCTCGACCGTCCGATCTCGGAGTTCGACGGACCGGTGGATTCGGTGCGTATTCCCGTCGTGCCGCCGAAGGGCGAATGCAAGCCGTTCCAGGAAGTGCTCATCGAACTCGCCTCGCGCCTGAAGCTGCCATCCTTCGTCGACGAAACAGGCGAGAGAAAATACCGCGACTATCCCGAGTTCATCGTCAGGTACGAAACCGAGCCGGGGTCGGGCATAGGGTTCCTGGCCGGCTGGCGCGGCAAGGGCGGCGAGAAATTCATGGCCGGCGAGCCCAATCCCAACCAGTGGCAAATGTACGAGAAGAACAATTGCGTCTTCCACTACGAATTGCCGCGCTCGTACCAATACATGCGCAACTGGAATCGCGGTTACCTGGACTGGGCCAAGCGTCACCGACTGGTACGTTACGACGAACCCATCCTGGTGCACGTGTATTCCGAGGTGCTCCAGCAGTTCCGCCTCGCCGCCCAGGGCAAGAGCGAAACCCGCCAACCGCCCGATCACCTGCGCGATCGAGTGGCGTACTATTTCGATCCGCTGCCGTTCTACTACGAACCGCTCGAGGCCCAGGTGACGGACAAGCAACGATACCCGTTGTCCGCCATCACGCAGCGGCCCATGGCCATGTATCACTCCTGGGATTCCCAGAATGCCTGGTTGCGGCAGATCCACAGTCACAACTACCTGTACGTGAGCCCGGCGCTGGGGCGTACGCACGGCTTCGACGACGGTGACTGGATATGGGTCGAGAGCCAGTGGGGCCGGGTGCGCTGCATGTGCCGCTTCTCCGAGGCGGTCGAGCCGGGAACAGTGTGGACCTGGAACGCCATCGGCAAGTCGCCGGGCGCGTGGGCGTTGGCACCCGATGCCGACGAATCGCGCAGGGGGTTCCTGCTCAATCACGTGATCAGCGATGAGTTGCCGGGCGCGGGCGACATGAGAATCTCCAACTCCGATCCCGTGACCGGACAGGCAGGCTGGTACGACGTGAGAGTGCGCGTCTACCGTTCGGAGCAAGACGAGGCCCGCGAGACCGCGCCGCGGTTCGAGCCGTTGCGCGCGGTGCCGGGTCAGGCGGGCGAGCGTCCCGGGTGGCTGGGATATTTCGCGGGGCGCGTTCGATCGGGAGACGCGAAATGACCCAGCTTGCCCTGGTCATCGACCTCAACGTGTGCGTCGGATGTCATGCCTGCGTGACGAGTTGCAAGGAATGGAACACCTCCGGCGTCGCCGGTTACCTGTCCGACGACAATCCCTATGACGCGGACCCCACCGGGACCTTTTTCAACCGTGTCCAGACCTTCGAGGTCGGCGAGTTCCCCGATACGGAGACGGTGCACTTTCCGAAGTCCTGTCTGCATTGCGAGGACCCGCCGTGCGTGCCCGTGTGTCCCACCGGCGCCAGTTACAAGCGGCCCGAAGACGGCATCGTTCTGGTCGATTATGACAAGTGCATCGGCTGCAAGTACTGCTCCTGGGCATGCCCCTACGGCGCGCGAGAACTCGACGAACACCAGAAAGTAATGAAAAAGTGCACGCTGTGCGTCGACCGCATCTACGACGAGTCGATTCCGGCGGCCGAACGGCGTCCGGCGTGCGTCAATGCCTGTCCCACCAGCGCGCGGTTGTTCGGAGACATCCACGACCCGGAATCGGAAGTGTCCCGCGCCATCCGCGAGCAGGGTGGTTACCCGCTGATGCCCGAGTGGGGAACCCGACCGGCCAACCACTACCTGCCGCGGCGACGAACGAACATCACGGTCCACGAAGACGAACTGGTTCGCGCCGACAACCCCCTCAAGAAAGAGCGGGATGACGAGCACGAACCCGTCCGCGGCCATACCCTGGACGACGTCACGACCTGGTAGGGCAGGCAGCACGAATCATGCATCCGGCTTTCTCGGTAATTTTCCTCACCATCCTCATCGGTGCCGGGCAGGGACTGTTTCTCGCCTTGTACCTGTCCGAACTCCTGGCGTCGTCCGGCGGCTTGAACATGCCGGACGGACGTTTATACGTCGCCGGTGGCGTGTTATCCGTGGCGCTGCTGGCCGCCGGACTGGCCGCCTCGTTCTTTCATCTTGGGCACCCCGAGCGGGCGTGGCGCACCGCCACATGTTGGCGCACCTCATGGTTGTCGCGCGAGGTCATCGCGCTTCCTGCCGCCATGGCTTGCACGGCCGCTTGGACGATTGCCCATGCCGTCGGTTGGGATCTGTCGATACTCGGCATCGATTCGATGCGGCCGCTCGATCTGTCACTGGTAATCGGCGCAGCCGGCATCGTCGTCACGTTCGCGCTGTTCCTGTGCACGGGCATGATCTATGCGTGCATCAAGTTCGTCGCGGAGTGGGCGACGCCGCTCACCGTGCTGAACTTTACGTTGCTCGGCAGCGCATCGGGATTCACTCTTGCCACCGCGCTTTCTTCGTGGCTCGAGGGAGAGGCGATGACCACGATTCTCGGCGCCTGGGCCATGGCGCTCACGTTCACCGGGGCGTTGACGCGTTTCGCGTCCCTTTTGAGAAATGACCGGCTGAAACCGCGCTCCAGCCTGCAAAGCGCGATCGGCATTCGTCATTCTAAGATCGTACAGCGCGCGCAAGGCGCCACGGCAGGTTCGTTCAATACCCGCGAGTTCTTCCACCATGCCGCGCCGCGGATCTACCGATCGATGCGTTTGGTTTTCATGGTCTTGACGTTTGTAGCACCACTCGCCTTGCTGATCCCGGGCGTGATGCTGTCGTCAACGGCGTTGTTCGCGGCGGCATGCGTGCTTCAACTCGCCGGGCTGGTCGCCGAGCGGTGGTATTTCTTCGCCCAAGCCAACCATCCGCAGAATTTGTACTACCAGTACGTGAGCTGAAGACGTCGTTCAAAGCTCGCTCAGCGGGCGCGGTTCGCCGATTGCATAGCCCTGCGCGAAATCGACACCGATCTCGGCAAGGCGCTCGAGAAATTCCGCCGATTCGACACACTCGCCTACCGTCTTGATGTTCATCGCGGACGCGACCGAGCAGATCGATTCGACGAATACCGGGTTATACGGATCTCGCTGAAGATCCTGTATGAAGCTTCCGTCGATTTTCACGAAGTCCACGGGAAAGTGCTTCAGGTAGGAAAACGATGCAAGCCCGGTGCCGAAGTCATCCAGTGCGAGGTGGCATCCTTCGCCGCGAAGCCGCTCTATGAAGGTGCGAGCCAGTGACAGGTTCTTGATCGCGGAGGTCTCGGTGATTTCAAAGCAGATGTTTTCCGGCGGCACGCCGCCGTCGACGAACTGGTCAAGTATGTCGCGGCGCAGCTTGTCGCTGTGCAAAGAGGCCCCGGACAGGTTGATGGAGAAGCGGCAGTCTCGCCATCCGCGGACGTCGCGGATCTGCTCGAAGGCATTGACCACCACCCACTGGTCGACGCGGGTGATCTGTCCGAAGCGTTCGGCATAGGGAACGAAGTACTCGGGCACGTGGATCTCGCCGGTCGTGTCCACCAGTCGAATCAGTAGTTCGTACCAGCGAATGGGTGCCTGTCGGTTCCCGAGCGGAACGATGGGTTGCGCGTACAGTTCGATCAATGACTTGTCGAAGGCATCGAGCCAGTCTGTATGACGGTAGTGACGGGTCGCGTTTGGCGCGCCGCGCGTGCGGCTGCTGACGAACACCCGGCCCTCGCCAAGGTCCTTGGCGCGGTAACAGGCCTGGTCGGCGTCACTGAGCAGCGTGGTCGCGCTGGCGACGCTGCTGTCGATGATGCTTATACCGACGCTTGCCGAAATCGAGTAACGCCTTCCATTCCAGTGAAAGTCGATACCCTGCAGTTTCTTGATCACCTGGTTGGCGATACTGCTGCCGCGCGTTGTGGAACAGTTGCGCAGCAGGATGCCGAACTCGTCGCCGCCGATGCGCCCGAGCACGTCCTCGTCCCGGATGTGCTTGCGAATGACGTTGCTGACCTCGACCAGCAGCGCGTCGCCGGCCACGTGGCCGCTCGAGTCGTTGACGAACTTGAAGCGGTCCAGGTCCAGGTAGCAAAGCAGGTGCACTCGAGACGACCCTCGCGCATCCTCGAGGAATTCGTCGACGCAATGGAGAAACTTGCGACGATTGTACTGTCCGGTCAGCGGATCGTGGTTCGCCTGGTAAACGGATTCCTGCTGTAGCCGATACTCACGCGTGATATCGCGGGCGATTCCGCGGTATCCCAAGAATTCCTCGTCCGCGTCGACAACAGGCCTGGCGGAGATGAAAATGCGAAACTCCTTGTCATCGTTCCGTACGTACGACACCTCGAGTTCGTAGGCGTTTCGGTTCTCGCGCCTGGTGACGTGATCGAGCCAGGCATTGTCGATCACGATTCGTCCACCCGACACCTGGCCGTCCACGCTGCCAATCAATTCCGACATGGGCACGCCGTTCAAGTGCCGTCCATGCGTGGACGTGTAGGTAAGGTTCATCTCCGCGTCCGCCTCCCAGTAGTAATCCGACGCGATCTCGGCGAAGTCGCGGAATCGTTCGCGCGAACGACGTAACTGCGCTTCGATGTTCTTCTGGTGCGTTATGTCGAATACCACGGCGCCGAGGCCGTTGACTTCGCCGTGGGCTGTCTCGACGGGAAACTTCACCGTGAGCAGCGTGTGCTCGCCGTCGTCGGGCAGACCCGGAAGCCGGCACGGTTGTTCGATGACCTCGGTAATGCCTCTGGACAGGACAGCCATGTCGTGTTCGTGGGTGCGTCGCGCCAGTTCGGCGTCGTGCACGTCGAACGGAAGCTTGCCGTGGACGTCGGCATCGTGGACGCCGAATATGCGCTCGAACTGCCGATTTATCTTGATGTATCGACCTTGGCGGTCCTTGAGGTACATTTCCACCGGCGCATTCGCGAAAATGGCGTCGATATATTCCTTGTTGCGGGTGAGTTCCCGCTGCGTTTCGCGTCGCCGCTGCAACTCGTTTTCCAGTTCGCGGTTTCGCGTCTCCAGGGTTTCATTCAGGCGCATGGTCTCGGCCTGAAGTCGTACTCGCTCGCTGATGAAAAAATTGAACCTTAACGACGTTGCGCCGGCTGCCACCATGAACACGACGTACAGCAGCACCGATATCGCCGAGCCCGGTGCCAGGTTCGTGGTGACGAAGACGATCATCGGCACCGTGGCGAATACGAGGAACGTCAGGTAGGCGGGCAAGTACTGACCGAGGAACGCCATCGCGGAGACGGTTACCATGGTGACCGCGAGTATGATGACGATGTCGATATTGGCCGGCGCGTGGTAGAGGAACAGGCCTGCGCTACCCCAGAGCAGACCGGTCGCCGCGGCGCCAAGCAGGAGAATAACGATCCATGGACCCGAGGCAGGCGAGGTCATATAGCGGCGCGCGAGCAGGTAGCGCGTCACCAGGACGACGCTGAGCAGGCCCAGCCAGACCAGCAGCGTCGATGGCGGAACGTGGCGATGAATCATGAGCGCCAGGCTCCACGCCACCAACAGCGACAGGCCCATGCTTTCGGTGAACTGGTCGTACACCATCTGGACCTGAACTTGCTTGATCGACTCCTCCGGCCAGATGCCCGCCAGAAGCGCCTGCCTGGCGTTTTTCATGAAGCTCATCGGCCTATCCCATTCCCGGGCTGGTCCCGGCGCCCGGCTTTCGTTTCCTCGCGCCGATGAGGCGAGGGTCGGCGTTTTCGCCGCCAGGCATCACGCCGACCCGGCGAACGAATGCCTCGCGCACACCCGCGCATCGGCATTAACGTGAATCTGTGCAGATCAATGTTTGTTCGTTGATTTCGTCGCCGGGCGCCGTTCGCGCCATTTTTCGACCTCCGGGCCAGACCGTCCGGGGCCCCACCACGGTAGTATGCATCAGAAGGCGGTGGCGGCGTTACTACTCGCCGCCCGCCGCGACCGAATCGAGCTCGAATGCGTAGGCCGCCACGTCGTCTCCCCGCCTCGCGCCGGCGTGGCTGCGCTCCTCGAATCTAACTCGTCCCCGGGCGTCGACGGTCAAGACGGTCGAGCAGCGGGTGCCGTAGTCGCCGTCGTCTATGAAAATGGCCGACAGCGCCCGCTCGCGGGCGGTCCCAATGCCGGTGTCGGGCAGGGACTCGGCCGGGTATACGCGATCGTCCCGAAGCAGACCGAACAAAGCCTGTTGGTCGAGGCGCGGTGCCGACACCAGTTGTGCGAAGCGGCGCCGACCCGCTTCGACCTTCGGCCAGGGTGTGTCGAGAAAGGCGTTGGAGAGGGCGTAGATGCCGGGCTCGAGCGCCTCGTGTCGCTGGCGGTGGTTGTCGTAAAAATATAGGGACGAGAGGTCGCCGTAGAGCAAATTGTAGGCATTGAATTGCGCGGCGGCCTCGTCGAGGTGTCGATGAAACGCCGGGAGTATGCCGGAATGGGACAATAGCCATGGGATCAGTTCGCCGCGCGAACGGATGCCGTCGCGGGGGGTCGACGGAGCTCGTCGGTTCGTGACGATGCCGAAGCGACCGTCGCCGCGCACCCCGAACCACGCTCCGCCGGCTTCTTCGTCGCGTCCCGCGAGGATGGGCGGCTCGGTCTCCCACCAGCGTGCCGCGGTGGCGGCCCGCTGGTAGTACTCGTCCCGATTCGCCGCGACAACCAGCGGATACTCGTGATGAGTCCGAAAGGCGACGAGGACGAAGCACATAAAATGCCCGCTACGGTTGGCGGTACTCAGGCCAACTGGCCGGCCGTGGCCTCGAGAGAGGCCACGTTGATTACCGCGTTGTACTCGGGCGGCGCTTCGCTACCGCGAAACGTTTTCTTCACGATGCTTTCGAGATTCGGGCGCTTCTCGGCCGCGGATTCGCCCTTTCCGATGCCGCCGCCCAGCTCCACCACGCGGCGCGCACCGGCCTCGACGGCACCAACCAGGTTCTGGTGCCACAGAACCGGATGGAAGAGCTGGAAGAACAACCGGGTACGTATGGCGCCGGCATCGTCGTCATGAAATCCGCCGGAATAGTTCGACAGTACCCGTGAGGTCGGCACGGCGATAGGGACTTCGTCCAGATGAGCGCGAAACTCGCGGGCCGCGCCGACCATGTAATAGGTATGAAACGCGCCTTCTGTCTTGAGCCGAACCGGGCGGCGGCGCGGATTGGCCTCGGCGAACGCCGCGGACAGGCGGTCGAGATCGGCGCTACGTCCGCCCACCACGGTCTGGTCCGGCAGGTTGCACGCGGCGATGGCGCAGTAGAACGCATCGGAAAAGGTGCTTGCTTCGTCGAGTCCGACGGGCAGCGCCTCCATTTCTCCTTCTCCCAGGCTTCCCATGAGC
>JAUIEZ010000166.1 GCA_030429665.1 Gammaproteobacteria bacterium
TGTTCTCGAGGACGCCGGCGGCGATTCGGCCGTCGTCGAGTACATCGACGGTGAACCGGTAATTCACCACGGCCGCGACTACCGGATCGTGACCAACGACCCGACCTACGACCAACAGCTCGCGCTGCTGAAGCAGCACGATTTTTCCCATCCCAGCAGCGATACGCCGTTGCCGGGCAACGTCAAGGCAACCGACCGCTTCCAGCGGGCCGCGTACTACGCGGCTATGCTTCCGGAACCGCGTAGCGAACGCGAAGCCATCGCCGGCATCCTGGCCATCGCGCGAAACGTGTCGGTACCGTTCGGCGCGCCTTACAAGGGCTTCGGAATCTACAATACCGAGTACCGAACGGCGATCAACCTGACCGACAAGCGCTACTTCTTCGAATTGACCACCAGCCCCAACGTGATCTGGGCCGATCTTTCGAAGTTCGACCTTGGCTCGGGCGCGCCCGTCATGATGCTGGACCCGGACAATATCGATCTGTCGGGGGACGTCAGCGAGAAGTTTGACCGGGTCGATAAGGCGCCTTTCTGAGAAAACCGCCGGAATGCCGTAACCGCCGGAATGCCGTAATTGCCGGGTGTGAAATTGCCGGTTCAATCGAGACGAGAATCCAATGACAAACAGTTCGTCGCCCAAGTCCGTCGTTCGGTCCTGGGTTAGGGCATTCAACGATGCCCACGCGCCGGCGCTGGCGGCGCTTTACACCGACGACGCGGTCAACCACCAGGTCGCGAATCAACCGGTCGAGGGGCGGCAGGCGATTCGGAAAATGTTCGAGCGGGAGTTCTCCACCGCAGACATGGTTTGTATCGTCGAGAACCTGTTTGAAGACGGTGAGTGGGCGATCCTCGAGTGGAAGGATCCGTTGGGACTCAGAGGCTGCGGTTTCTTCCAGGTTCGCGACGGCAAGATCGCGTTTCAGCGCGGTTACTTGGACAGGCTCAGCGTTTTGAGGCAGCATGGCCTGCCGATACCGGAAAACTGACACAAGCGCCGGGTGGCGTGCCGTTTTTATGCCTTTCATTCACGTCAAATCGCTGTCTCTTCCTTCGGACACGGATCTGGCGTCTCTCGTGGAGGGACTTTCCCACGACTTCGCCGGTAAAGCGAACATCGACGTGAAGCATGTGACGGTTACCTGGGAGATCATGAATCTGGATGCGTACGCCGTCGGCGGTAAAGTGGCGTCGCGCCGCGGGCGCGGTTCGTTCCCGGTTCTCGTCGACATCCTCGCGCCCGATTTCAATTCTCCGGCCAAGGTCCGGGAAATGCTTCGCGTGGTTGCCGGGAGTATCTCCACGCGCATCGATGTGTCGATAGAAGGAATCTTCGTCAATTATCGACAGGCGCATTCCGGCATGGTGTTCGACGCGGGCGACGTCGTCGAGTGGTAGTGCCATGCACCGCGAGCCGGCGACAGCCTTGCGTCAATCGGCCTGTCGGCATCGTGTCGACCTGATCTAGAATCCCTTGTGCCCGACGACCGATATCGAGGAGGAAACCCATGCTGCTTTCGGCCGACCAGATCGAACAATACCAGCGCGATGGATTCGTATACCCGGTTTCGGTCATGTCCACCGAAGAGGCCGTCGGGTTGCGCGGGCAGCTCGAGGCATACGAGGTCGCTCAGGGCGGCCGGATTCCGGCAACCCAGCGTGCCCGCGCGTTCCTACTGTTCAAGTGGCTCGACGACCTGATCCGCGATCCGCGCGTGCTCGATCCGGTGGAGCAACTGATCGGACCGAACATCCTGTGCTGGAGCACCATCTTCTGGATAAAGGAGGTGGGGTCGAACAGCTTCGTGTCGTGGCACCAGGACAACACCTACTGGGGACTGTCTTCCCGCGACGTCGTCACGGCGTGGTTTGCGCTGTCGGACGCGAGCGTCGAAGCGGGGTGCATGCGCGTATTGCCGGGATCGCACCGGGGCCGGGCCCTGGAACATGAAGATACCTACGACGACGACAACCTGCTCTCTCGCGGGCAGTCGATCAAGGACGTCGACGAGTCGCGGGCGGTCAGCATGCCGCTAAACGCCGGTGAGATGTCGCTGCACAATTATTGCCTGGCCCATGGTTCCGGACCCAACCTGACCGACGACCGTCGCATCGGCGTGTCGATGCATTTCATGCCGCCGCAGACCCGTCAAGTGGTGGGCGCTTGGGACTGCGCGGCGCTGGTGCGCGGTGAGGATCGTCACGGCAACTTCGCGCTCACGCCCGCGCCCGAACGCGACTTCGATCCAGCGTCGATGGCGTTTCACGAAAAAGCATCGAAAGCGTTGCGCGATGTGCTTTACGCGGGTGCGGAAAGAAACCCGCAGCGGCTTTGACGACGTCGCGCCGTCGACCAGCCCCGGTTGGCCGCTGGCAACGCACAGTCCGGAGATGACTGACCGGACTTGGCACTTGGGAGGTTAACTGATGACCGATACGACCGGCACGGTGAAATTGCACCGGGTGTTGCGAGCGCCGGCGGAGCGCGTCTACAAGGCGTTCACTGACAAGAGCGCGCTGGAGCGCTGGCTTCCGCCGTACGGCTATACGGGCACGATACACCAAATGGATGCCCGCGTCGGCGGCGGCTACCGGATGTCGTTCACGAATTTTGGCACCGGGAACAGTCATTCCTTCACCGTTGAATATGTCGAGCTCTTGCCGGGTCGGCGCATTCGGCATACCGACCGCTTCGACGACCCACACCTTCCCGGCGAGATGTCGGTATCGATCGATCTCGACCCGCTATCCTGCGGAACGCAGGTCAGTATCGTCCAACAAGGCATTCCGCCGCCCATTCCCGTGGAAATGTGCTACCTCGGCTGGCAGGAATCGCTCGAGCAGCTCGCCCGGCTCGTCGAGCCGGAAATTTCCGACAATGGTTGATCATCCGCCGATGCGCCGGGGCCCGCGCCCGTTGCCGCGCGGGCAGATGGCCGGTGATCGCGCCGAACGTGCGTCCGGCGGCGGTACGCTGGCCGTCCGGTCGGTACACTCGGCAGACGATACCGGACGCTCTGTTAACTGCGTTTAACAACCGGGCTACAGCAATCGATTTGGCGGCGGTGGTAGACTGCGTTCACCAACCCGATTGCGCCGCGGGATCGTCGTTGTGATCCCTACGCCGGGTTGGCACACCCCGTCGGGACTGTTCGCCCCAACGTCGTCCCGCACCACAACAGCGATGGAGGATTGATCATGAAAACCGTTTATTCTTCATTGTTTCTTGGGCTTTCCCTGTTTGCTTGCCCGGCAATTGCCAGCCACTGTCCCACGGACGTGGCGAAAATCGACGCTGCGCTCGAAGCCGGCACCAGCCTCACCGATGAGCAACTCGCCGAGGTGAGGGCGCTTCGAGACGAGGGCCAGTCACAACACGAAGCCGGTAACCACGCCGAGTCCGTCGACGCCCTGCACAAGGCGCTCGACATGCTTGGTATGCCGCACGATTCCTGATAGCCGTCGGCGCGTTGCCGGCAGACCGGGACCGGCTTGCCGGCAACGCATGGCCGCCGCGTCGGGGCGCTTGTCAGTCGGCAATGCGCCGTGCGCATGGCACGAACTCCTTTTCATCGGGTCTTGGGGAGAAACGAGCGCATCGTCATTGGCGGGGCGCGCACCTGGAAACGCCGCCATTGTGCTTGCATCGATGATCGTCCGCCGCGCGAAGATAGAGGAATGTTCCGAGATTGCGCGCATCCAGGTGTCGTCGTGGCGCGAGGCGTATCGCGATATCATTCCCGAGGCCTATTTGTCGAAAATGTCGGTCACGGAGCGGGAAGCACGCTGGAGTCGGATCGTCGGCAATAATCAGTCCTGCACGCGATTGGCCATCGAAAAGGACCGGATATACGGCTTCATATCTTTTGGGGCCTCCCGGGAAAACGGTGCCCTCGAGTACACCGGTGAAATCTACGCCCTGTACGTCGATCCGCGTCAATGGTCCAGGGGCGTCGGGCGGCAACTCGTGCGTGAAACGTTTCGAGAGTTTCCGCGCCTGGGATTCAGCCGCTGCCAGGTCCGGGTCCTGTCCGAGAACTCGAATGCCATCGGGTTTTATCAGCATGTAGGATTCGAACAATGCACGGAATCCACGCGGTTGGTCGAGGTCGGCGGGGCGAAATTGTCTGAAACCTTGTTCGAAGCCACGGTCGGGTCCGGGATCGCATCGAATACGACGCCAGGAAACTGAACACCGTCCGACCCTGCTGGGGGAGGGACTTTTGCGTGGAGGCGCCGGGAGCGACTCGAACCAAGTGTTCAGCGATGGTCCGGGATTGTCGGTTCACCGTACGGCGACCGATGTTACGATTCGTCGCCGAGTCCGTCGAAAACCTGTTTTGCGGCTATGAACAGGCAGTCAAATTCCGCCAGCGCGCCGCGCTCAGCCAAAAGCCATCGGGTGCGCGCAAACTGGCGATCCACGACCCGCACATGAGCGCTCTGACGTTTAACCGGGGTCTTTAACTCACCGAACTGGAGGATCTGATTCATGCGGGAAAACGTTCGAATGACGGAGGATCGCGCGCTAACGAACCGCGGTCGTGGCAAATGACGATGAACGGAATCCCGGGAACGATGCGGGGCGTCAGGTTGACCGGACATGGCGGCCTCGAAATGCTCGACTATCGAACCGACATTCCCGTACCGGCACCGGGTTCGCGCGACGTGCTCATTCAAGTGCTCGCCGCCGGCATAAACAATACCGACCTTAATACACGGATCGGTTGGTACTCGAAATCGCCGGGTGACACCAGCGACGCGGGCTGGTCGGGAAATGCCTTGCAGTTCCCCAGAATCCAGGGCGCGGATGTCTGCGGCAAGGTCGTCGGCTGCGGGGAGGAGGTCGATCCCGATCTTCTCGGCAAGCGGGTGTTGGTCGAGCCTTGTCTCGCGGAGGCGAACGGCGAGACCCTGGATCAGCCATGGTATCTCGGCTCGGAATGCGACGGCGGATTCGCAGACTACGTCGTGGTCGCCGCGAGGCATGCCTATCCCGTCGACAGCGAGCTCAGCGACGTGGAACTCGCGTCCTTTCCGTGTTCCTATTCCACGGCCGAGAATCTTCTGGGTCGCGCCAATGTCGGTCCCGACGATGTCGTGTTGGTGACCGGCGCATCGGGCGGCGTAGGTTCGGCGGCCGTTCAACTGGCGAGGGCGCGGCGCGCCCGGGTCGTCGGCGTGGCCTCGGCGTCGAAGGCGGACAGAATCCTGGACCTCGGCGCCGATCGCGTCGTCGACAGAAACGCCGGCTTGTTGGAGTCGCTGGGCAGGTCCAGTGTCGACGTCGTCATCGACCTGGTTGCCGGGCCGGGATGGCCGGCGTTGCTGGAGGTACTGAAGCCCTTCGGCAGGTACGCCGTCGCGGGCGCCATCGGCGGCCCGCTCGTGGAACTGGATGTCCGGACGCTGTACCTCAAGGACCTCAGCCTGTTTGGATGCACCGTGCTGGATCGCGAGGTTTTCCGGAATCTCGTCCAGCGCATCGAAGCGGGCGATGTCGCGCCTGTCGTGGCGGGCACCTACCCGCTGTCGCAGATCCCCAGGGCGCAGGAAGATTTCGAGTCGAAACGGCATGTCGGGAAGTTGGTCATCGACTTGACGATGAACGATTGATCGTTGACCGACGCGCTCGACGTACGATGGGTTCATGGTTTGAATCCGGTAGAATGGGCGCGTCGAAAGACGTCGACGGTTCGAACGTTCGATGGTGCCGAGACGCTCCGTACTCGCCGGTTTTCTCCTGGCGCCACTCATCTCGGGCGTTGTCCACGCGGCGCACACGGGAAGTGCCAGGTGGGGCGCTCTGGCGCTTGTCGTCGCCTACCCGATGAGCTTGCTGCTGGGCGTGCCGCTCGTCGTGCTGTTCACGCGGCGTCGCTGGAATCGCTTTTGGCAGGCCGCGCTCGCCGGCGCGGGAGCCGGATGCATGACGGGAGCGTTCGTTTCGTTCGCGATCGGCCAACTCAATTCCCAGGCCGTCTCGGCACCGTTGTTCTCGTACCTCGTGACATTGTGCGGCTTTCACGGGCTCGCGATTGCCGGCTTGTACTGGCTGCTCGCGATGAAATGCCGTCGCGAACCCGGTCGTGCCGATCCGGGTTGAAAGATGTTATCTCTACGAACCGGTGACGACTTGCCGGTAGCAATCCCGAATGCGAGCGCCGTCGACGGGTCGTAGCCGGCTCGGGGCGGTTTCCGGTCCGACGTGCGGGTAGGTACACTAGTCGGGGTCGCGAATTCGCGGCCGAACGGCGCTTTCACGGAGTATCAAGATGGCTCAACCCGTATTCGCTCTCAACCTGTTCAACGTGTCCGACAGGGACGAGTACCTCGCGTATTCGCGAAGATCGGCCAGGGAAGTGGCCGCGCATGGCGGACGGGTCGTGGCGCTTGGAAAGTTCAGGGAAGCGGTGGCCGGAGACATCGAACCCCGTAGCGTCCTGATTCTCGTGGAATGGGAATCCAGGCAGGCTTTCGACGATTATTGCAACGACCCGGCGCTGGCCGACCTGCATCCGCACCGGGAGAACGGCACGAGCGAATACGTCTGGCACCTGTTCGACACGCTCGAAGACCTCAGGCCCGTGTTGAAGCAGTCGGCAGCCAAACCGGTAGGATCATGAAGAAAGTCTGCATCGTCGGCGCCTCGGGAAAGCTCGGCCGGTACATGGTCCGGCACGCGCTGGATCGCGGCTACGAAGTGGTCGGCGTGTGCCGCGAGCAAAGCGTGGGCAAGCTGAAAGACTTCGAGGGACGCATCCGCGTCGTTCCGGGCGCCACCGACGACCGGGGCGTCATCCGACAGGCGGTCGCCGGCTGCGACGGCGTGTTGGTGGTACTCGTGCCCTGGGGCGTGAAGCAGTATTCCTCGGGCACGGCGCAGGCCGTGCTGGATCTGGCCGAGCCCGGCGCGCGCCTCGTGTTTTCCTGTGGCTGGCACATCAGCCGCGACGGCAAGGACGTCTACTCGTGGAAATTCAAGGCGCTGGTGCGGGTGTTCGGCGTGGTGGCAAGGCTGTTTCGGCTGGTGGAACTGGACGACCAGGTCGAAGCGTGCAGGAAAATCTTCGCCAGCGACACGCGCTGGACGGTGGTGCGCGGCAGCGACCTCGAGGAAGGCGAGAGCGAAGGACTGCCGGTGTGGAGTCGACACGTCGGAGACCCGGTTCTGAAGAGCAACCTCACGCGCCGGGTGGATTTCGCCCTGTTCATGGTGGAGGCGCTGGAGAACGACGCGCTCGTTCGCGAGGCGCCCGCGATCGTGGGCCGGAACACGGCTTCCGCGCTGGCGTACGCGGCTGCGAATTGAACCGATGAGCGCCTGTTGCGACAACCATTGTACCGCGCAGGCCATGCAGGGCCGGCAAAGAGGCACGCTGCGCATCGTGCTCGGCATCAATGCCGTGATGTTCGTCGTCATCGCCGCCGCGGCCCTCCACGCGGGTTCGTCCGCGCTGCTGGCCGACAGTGTCGACAATCTCGGCGATGCGCTGACCTACGCCCTGAGCTTGTACGCCGTTTCCCGCGGCGCGGCTACCAAGGCCCGGGTGGCGTTGTTCAAGGGCGTGTTGATCCTGCTGGCGGCCTGTGTCGTCATCGCGCAGGTTGTCTACAAGTTGATCGTTCCCACCGTCCCGGTGTTCGAGATCATGGGCGTATTCAGCCTGATCGCCCTGGCGGCCAATTCAGCCTGCCTATTCCTGCTCTGGCGCCATCGACATGAAGACATCAACATGAGCTCGGTGTGGGAGTGCTCGCGCAACGACATCGCATCCAATCTCTCGGTGTTCGTGGCGGCCGGGGCGGTGTGGCTGATGGCGTCACCGTGGCCGGATACCGTCGTCGCGCTGGCGCTTGCCGGTCTGTTGCTACGTTCCGCCGCGGGCGTGATCTCGTCGGCCGTGAGCGAGCTTCGCGTCGCCGCCTGATCGACGCATGCGGCGAATCGCCGGGGCATCGTCCGGGCCCCGCCGTGGTCAACCACCGATTGCCAGCCTGATCACCCAGGCGAGCAGGAACACGGCGCCGACGCCCGCAAGCCACAGTACGATGAACCACAGCAGGCGTCGTCCGCGCGGCGGGCGATTTCCGTCGTCGGTCAATGGTAGCCTTCGTGCGGGTCGACCTTGCCGCGGAACACCCAGTAGGCGTAACCGGTGTAGGCGAGAATGATCGGAATCAACACGGCCGCGCCCACGAGGAGGAAGGCGAGGCTTTTCTCGGGCGCGGCAGCCTCCCAGATGGTGATGGCGGGCGGCACGATATAAGGGAAGAAACTGATCGCGATGCCCGCGTAACACAGCACGAAGAGGGCAAGCGCGGCGAGGAACGGCTGCGCGTGTCGTTGTTCCTTCAGGCCGCGGTACAACAACCATGCAACGGCCAGCACCAGCGCCGGGACGATGACGCTGAAGATCGCGGTCGGCCACGCGAACCAGCGCTCGAGGTACACCGGATTGAGGAACGGCGTGATCAGGCTCACCAGTCCGATCAGCACCAGCGTCGCGGCACCGGTCGCCATGGCGGCACGGCGCGCGAAGCTTGCCAGGTCGCCCTCGGTTTTCATCACCAGCCAGGTGGCCCCAAGGAGCGCGTAGCCAACCACCAGCCCCGCGCCGGTGAGCAGCGAAAACGGCGTCAGCCAGTCCCACCAGCCGCCGGCATAGGCGCGTTCACGCACCTCGATGCCCTGTACCAGCGCACCCAGCGCGATGCCCTGGGCGAAAGTCGCCACCAGGGAACCGCCGGCAAAGCCGATGTCCCACAGGATTCGCCAACGCTCGGCGCGGCCGCGAAACTCGAACGATACGCCGCGGAAAATCAGCCCAAGCAACATGGCGATGAGCGGTGCATACAACGCCGGGAGAATGGTGGCGTAGGCGAGCGGGAACACCGCGAACAGGCCGCCGCCGCCCAGCACGAGCCAGGTTTCGTTGCCGTCCCAGACCGGTGCCACCGAGTTCATGGCGACGTCGCGGTCGGCGGTGGAGCCCAGGAACGGAAACAGGATGCCGATGCCCAGGTCAAAGCCGTCCATGATCACGTACGCGAGCACCGCGAAAGCGATCAGGCCGGCCCATATCAACGCGAGATCAATGGCCATGGTGCGTCTCCCGTTCGAATGCCAGTCCCGGGGTGATGCCGGCGCTTCGGGTAAGCCACGGTCCGGCATCCTCCCCGGGACGCGGCGCGCGGGCCATGAGACGAATCGCGTAGAAGGTGCCGGCGCCGAACACCGCGAGGTAGACGAGCACGAATGCCACCAGCGAGGCACCCACGGCCTCGGCGCTGATCGGCGCGACCGAGTCGGCGGTGCGCAGCAGGCCGTAAACGGTCCACGGCTGGCGCCCGACCTCCGTGGTGATCCAGCCCGCCAACACCGCCGCGAAGCCGGACGGCGCCATGACGATCGCGGCGCGTTGCAGCCAGGTCGAATCGAACAGTTTGCCGCGCAGTCGCGCCAGCGCGCTCCAAAGGCCGATTGCCGCCATGGCAAACCCCAGCGCCACCATGACGCGGAAACTCCAGAACACGATCTCTGCGCCGGGGCGTTCGTCGGCGGGAAAGCCCTTCAGTCCGCGTACGTGACCGTCCGGATCGTGGGTGAGGATCAAGGATCCGAGCTTGGGAATCTCGAGCGCGTAGCGGGTCTCCATGGCCTCGTCGTCGGGAATGCCGAACAGGATCAGCGGAGCGCCGTCGCGAGATTCGTAGTGACCCTCCATGGCGGCGACTTTGGCCGGCTGGTGCTCGAGCGTGTTGAGGCCGTGAAAATCGCCGGCGACGATCTGCAATGGCGCCACCAGCAGCGCCATCCACATGGCCATGGAATACATGATGCGCGCCGGCCGGTTGGAACGGTCACGCAACAGGTGCCATGCGCCGACGCCGCCCACCACGAAGGCGGTGGTCAG
>JAUIEZ010000009.1 GCA_030429665.1 Gammaproteobacteria bacterium
CCCGCTGGGGGCGCTGCTGATCTCCGACCGCCTCATCAAGGAAGTCGGCGACAACGAGGATCGCGGCGCGACCTTCGCCAACGGCTTCACCTACTCAGGGCACCCCGTTGCCTGCGCGGTGGCTTTGAAGAACATGGATATCATCGAGAGCGAGGGCCTGCTCGAACACGTGCGCCGGATCGGCCCGTATTTCCAGGAACGCCTGCGCACGCTGGAAGACCTGCCCATCGTCGGCGAGGTGCGCGGCATGGGTTTGATGGCCTGCGTCGAGTGCGTCACCAGCAAGGAATCGCGTACGCCGCTCACGCTGGCCTACGAGATCGGCAACCGCATCGACGAGCATTGCCAGCGCCTGGGACTGATCGTGCGCCCGCTGATCAACATGTGCGTGATCTCTCCGCCGCTGATCATCGACGAGGAACAGGTGGATACCCTCGTCGCGTTGTTGCGCAAGGGGATCGAGCGCGCGACCGAGGACATACGCAAGGAGGGATTGATACCCGCCGCTTCGCACCGGGTGCCGAAGGGATCTGCCTGAAGGCCCACAGAAAAGGGGCTGCCGTCGGCAGCCCCCGTATTCTGGCTGATGGATTCAGCCGTATGTGGCGTGGATTCGAAAGGGGGTTAGCCAGCCGTCCCCGACACCAGCACCAAATCCGTCAGTCGCAAAATACTAGACATATGGATCACCTCCTTTAAATCTGGTTGAACGGAACTCCAGACTAGCACGTCCGCGGCCGGCGGAATAGCCCGTCGGCCGCACGTCGACCATCAACCGGCCGCCGCGACGCGGGCAATCTCCCGACCCTGACAGCCGCTTCGGTTCAGGCCGCTGATGATGGCCTTGATCGAGGCGGTGACGATGTTGGAGTCCAGGCCGACGCCGTAAACGGGCGCGCCGCCGTCGTAGCGAATCTCCACGTAGGCCGCCGCCATGGCATCGGCGCCGCCGCCGATGGCGTGCTCGTGGTAGTCCATGACCACCACCGGCAGGCCAAGCGCGTCGACGAACGCTTCCACCGGCCCGGCACCCGTGCCGTTGAAGGTGACCGGCTCGCCCGACACCAGCATGTCGACCGAAAGGCTAACGCACCGCGCGCGGTGGCTGTCCTCGTCGATGTGATGGTGAACGAGCCTGAACGGCTCGCCCGGGGCAAGGTACTCGCGCTCGAACACCTCGTGAATCTGCGCTGCCGTCATCTCGCGCCCGCTGTCGTCCGTGTGGCGTTTCACCACGCCGCTGAACTCGATTTGCAGCCGGCGCGGCAGGCAGAGCCCATAGTCGCGCTCGAGCAGGTAGCTGACGCCACCCTTGCCCGACTGGCTGTTCACGCGGATGACCTCCTCGTACGTGCGGCCGAGATCCTCGGGATCGATGGGCAGGTACGGCATGTTCCACCGATCGCCGTCGCGGCGCGCGGCAAACCCCTTCTTGATGGCGTCCTGGTGAGAACCGGAAAAGGCGGTGAACACGAGATCGCCCACGTAGGGATGGCGCGGATGCACGGGCAACTGGTTGCAGTGCTCGACCTCGCGGCGTACGTGGTCGATGTCGGAGAAATCGAGCCCGGGGTGGATGCCCTGGGTATAGAGGTTGAGCGCCAACGTGACGATGTCCACGTTGCCGGTGCGTTCGCCGTTGCCGAACAGGCATCCCTCGACCCGGTCGGCGCCGGCCATCTGCGCCAGCTCCGCGGCCGCCACGCCGCCGCCGCGGTCGTTGTGCGGGTGCACGGACAACACCACCGAGTCGCGACGATCCAGGTGACGGTGCATCCACTCGACCTGGTCGGCGTAGACGTTGGGGGTGGCCATCTCCACCGTGGCGGGCAGATTGATAATGCAGGTTCGCTCCGGCGTCGGCCGCCAGACGTCGATCACCGCGTTGCAGATACGCGCGGCGAAATCGAGCTCGGTGGCACTGAATGTCTCCGGGGAATACTCGAAGCGCCAGTCGGTTTCGGGACGCTCGGCGGCGAGGTCGCGGATCAACACGGCCGAATCCACCGCCAGCTCGACCACCTCGTCGGGCGTTTTCCCGAAAACCACGTCGCGGAACACGGGCGAGGTCGCATTGTAGAGATGGACGATGGCGCGCGGCGCGCCGGCGAGCGACTCGAACGTACGGCGGATCAGGTCCTCCCGGGCCGGGGTCAACACCTGGATGGTGACGTCGTCGGGAATGTGTCCACCCTCGACGAGAAAGCGCACGAAGTCGAAGTCCGTCTGCGAGGCGGACGGGAACGCGACCTCGATTTCCTTGAAGCCGGTGGCGACGAGCAGTTCGAACATGCGCCGCTTGCGTTCGCCATTCATCGGTTCGATAAGCGCCTGGTTACCGTCGCGCAGGTCGGAGCTGCACCAAACCGGCGGCGTCTCGATCACGCGATCGGGCCACGTGCGCGATTCGATGGCGATTGGCGCGAAGGCCGTGTACTTGGTATCGGGTTGTTTGATCATTGTTTTACCTTTCGGGATCTTGCGATTCGGGTTGGGGCAAGTTGCCTACCGCTGAAAATCGACGGGCCGTTCGGTTACCCCGGACGCGCGGGCGCCGGGACGCGATCATCAGGCCGAACGACCCGGTCGCAGTCGCGCCGAACCCGGCAAAGGCGAACGCTTGGTCAAGCTGTCGTGAATATCCATGGATTGCGAAGACCCTGGGTCTTTGGATCAATATCATCGCGCCGCCCGGCAGGCGACGGGGAAACTGGAATCAAAATGTGGGGGGAGTCTTTAGTGCGCCTGACGGCGCAGCAGCAGCGCCGGCAGAAGGCCGGCGAGGGAAAGCAGGAGGTTGGCGGTCAAGTGATTCATCGCGAGGCGAAGTAAAACCTACCTCGCGGTCGCGTGTCAACCTCGTCCGCGGCGCGACTTGCCGGTCGCGTGCGAAAAAACGCCTCCCTCGATATTCATCCCGGGGGTGATTCGATCGAAGACCGGATGTCGCTCCGGTCCGCGTGTCCCTCCTCTTTTTATCCGTTGGCGCCGCGTTCTCCGGCGGCGCCCTCGATTCAGTTCTCCCCTATCGGGGTATCAGAACCTCTGCCGGCGTTGCGGGCGCTCGCCCCGCGGCCTGGCCTCGTTGACACGCATCTTGCGGCCACCGAGATCGGTGTCGTTCAGCGCTTTGATCGCAGCATCCGCCTGCGAATTGTCGTCCATCTCGACGAAGGCGAATCCCTTCGAGCGTCCGGTTTCGCGGTCGATGATAACGTTCACCCGCGATACGGAGCCGAACTGTGCAAACGCGTCGCGCAACTGGTCTTCTGTTACACCGTAAGCCAGGTTTCCAACATAGATATTCACATTCAGTTACTCATAAGAGAAAACGTGGCCTGTCGAAATGTAGACACGCTGGGCAGACAAAGCCACGAACCGTCCAGCGCCCATCGACCCAACCCGGGCCAATACTGTCTGCCGCAAGGCCTCGCCGTCTCGCGTTCACCGCGTCGGCAATTGCCACTATGCATTGCGGCAAATGACATAATCATTGCGCGGAACCCGGCGCATTGCGCCGTTACCGCCACTAAAATTGGATTATTTCACGGTTTTTCACAAATTGCGCGTATATCGCCACGTTTTTTTACGTATCGGCGACCGACGCCGAACCGCCGGCCGTACGCCCGGCCGGCGGCACAAAAACAAAAAGCCCCGCCAATTGGCGGGGCTTTTTGCGGATCGATGGAGACCCGGAATGGAGGCGTGATTTACATCATGCCGCCCATGCCGCCCATGTCGGGCATTGCCGGCGCGGCGGCCGGTTTCTCCTCCGGAATCTCCGCGATCATGGCCTCGGTGGTAATCATGAGGCTGGCGATCGAGGCAGCGTTCTGGAGGGCGGTACGGGTGACCTTGGTCGGATCGAGAATACCCATGTCGATCATGTCGCCGTACTCGCCGGTCGCGGCATTGTAGCCGTAGTTGCCGGACTTGGAGCGAACGTTGTTGAGCACCACGGAGGAGTCGTCGCCGGCATTGGCAACGATCTGGCGCAGCGGCTCTTCCAGCGCGCGGCGAACGATGCCGACGCCAAGATCCTGCTCGTGGTTAACGCCCTTGACGTCCTTCAGCGCGTCGATGGCGCGCACCAGCGCGGAACCGCCGCCGGGCACCACACCCTCTTCCACCGCGGCACGGGTGGCGTGCAGAGCGTCTTCCACGCGGGCCTTCTTCTCCTTCATCTCGACCTCGGTGGCCGCGCCAACCTTGATCACGGCGACACCGCCGGCCAGCTTGGCAACGCGCTCCTGCATCTTCTCCTTGTCGTAGTCGGAGGTGGCCTCCTCGATCTGGGTGCGGATCTGGGCGACGCGCGCCTCGATCTCTTCCTTGCTGCCCGAACCGTCGATGATGGTGGTGTTCTCCTTGCTGATCTGCACCTTCTTGGCCGTGCCCAGGTCGTCGAGCGTGGCGCCTTCGAGGCTCATGCCGACTTCCTCGGAGATGACCTGGCCACCGGTCAGGATGGCGATATCCTGCAGCATGGCCTTGCGGCGGTCACCGAAGCCCGGCGCCTTCACGGCGCAGACCTTCACGATGCCGCGAATGGTGTTGACCACCAGGGTGGCCAGCGCCTCGCCGTCCACGTCCTCGGCGATCACCAGCAGCGGGCGGGAGGCCTTGGCGACGGCTTCGAGCACCGGCAGCAGGTCGCGAATGTTGGAGATCTTCTTGTCGTGAATCAGGATGTACGGATTCTCGAGATCCGCGGTCATGGTGTCCTGCTGGTTCACGAAGTAGGGGGAGAGGTAGCCGCGGTCGAACTGCATGCCCTCGACGACTTCGAGGTCGTTCTCCAGGCCCTGGCCTTCCTCGACCGTGATGACGCCTTCCTTGCCGACCTTCTCCATCGCCTCGGCGATGATGGTGCCGACCGACTCGTCGGAGTTGGCGGACACGGTGCCGACCTGGGCGATTTCCTTGTGGTCGGTGCAAGGCTTGGACAGTTCGCGCAGGCTCTCGACCGCGGCCGTCACGGCCTTGTCGATGCCACGCTTGAGATCCATCGGGTTCATGCCGGCGGCTACCGCCTTCAGGCCCTCGCGGACCATGGACTGGGCCAGCACGGTGGCGGTGGTGGTGCCGTCGCCGGCGACGTCGGAGGTCTTGGAAGCGACTTCCTTGACCATCTGCGCGCCCATGTTCTCGAACTTGTCTTTCAGCTCGATCTCCTTGGCCACGGAGACGCCGTCCTTGGTGACGGTCGGGGCGCCGAACGACTTGTCGAGGATGACGTTGCGGCCCTTGGGACCGAGCGTCACCTTGACCGCGTCGGCCAGGATGTTGACGCCGCGCAGCTTGGCGGCGCGGGCGGATTCGCCGAACTTGACTTCTTTAGCTGCCATTTTCGAAATTCCTCAAAATGCTTGGCTAATTTGTAAACGGGATGCTGGTTGTTGGGGTTCGAGCGGTCCGGATCAGGACTCGATCACGCCCATGATGTCGTCTTCGCGCATCATGAGCAGCTCTTCACCGTCAACCTTGACCTCGGTGCCGGAATACTTGCCGAACAGCACCTTGTCGCCGACCTTGACGTCCAGGGGGCGGACTTCGCCGCTTTCCAGGATCTTGCCGTTGCCGGCAGCCAGCACTTCACCCTGCATGGGCTTCTCGGCCGCACTGTCGGGGATGACGATCCCGCCCGCGGTCTTGCGCTCTTCATCGAGACGGCGAACCACGACCCGATCGTGAAGTGGACGAATCTTCATTCGTACTCTCCTATTGAAATCAGTGAGTTAATTAACTTCTAGGGTAGATGAGGGAGGGCCTTGCTAGCACTCGCCCCAAGCGAGTGCTAATAATAGTGACGCGAATGCCGATGTCAAGCCCAATCGTGCGAACAGCGCCGCGGCGCGTCAGCGATCGTCGATGCGGCGGTACTCGCCCTCGATGGGATCGCCCGGACCGGGCCGGCGGCCGCCGCGGTAGTGCACCGAGCCGCCGGCGGCGCGAATCACGCCGCGGCCGATCAGGTAGCCCGCCACCGCGCGTCGAAGCGGCGGTACGAGACAGGCGAAACCCAGCGCGTCGGTGAAAAACCCGGGGGTTAGCAACATCGCGCCGGCCACCAGCAGGAAGACGCCCTCGACCAGTTCCATGGCCGGCAGCGCGCCCTCGTCCAGGCTGCGCTGCAGGCGGGTCAGCGCCGCCAGTCCCTGGATGCGCACGAGGTAGGCGCCGATCACGGCGGTCAGCACGACTAGAAATATGGTCCACGGCGCCCCGATGACCGAGCCGATCTCGATCAACAGGTAAATCTCCACGAATGGCACGAGGATGAATAAAAGTAAAAGGACTCGGAACGAAAACATGGCTAGGATCAGAATTTCGCGGAGAACTTAGGGAATATAATGGAGTCCTTATAGTTGGCGGACGCCGATTCGTTTCGGGCGCACGTCGACGACTCTTGACTACCTTTCGACCGGACGGCATATGAGCTCACGATTCCGCGAGCCGGCGGCGTTCGCGGCGAACGGCATTCGGCGCGACGAGGCGTATATCACATGACGAACACGACCCGGTACCTGATCTGGGTTCTCCTGGCCCTGATTGCAAGCTCGGCCTTCGGCCAGGAAGAGGAATTGCTCGAGCCCGAAAAGGCGTTCGCGGTCAGCGCCCGCGCGCTCGACGCAAGACGCGTGGCGGTGACCTGGGACATCGCCGACGGCTATTACATGTACCGGGACAAGCTCGCCTTCCGGGGCGAGGGGGACGCGCGCGTCGCCTCGGCGACCTACCCCAACGGCAAGATCAAGAGCGACGAATTCTTCGGCGACGTCGAGGTCTACGTCGGCAGCGCCACCTTCGAACTGGAACTGGCGGACGCGTCGGGCCCGGTCAACTTGGTCGTCGACGGCCAGGGCTGCAACGAACCGGTCGGCGTATGCTACCCGCCCATGACCCGGGAGCTGGCGGTGATGCTGCCCGTCGCGACGGCGTCGGCGGCCGAGCCACTGGCCGACCCGGTGCCGGGACTGGCGCAGGCCCTGGCGCCGAAGAGCACGCCGGCCGACGCCGGGGATCCGGTGAGCGAGCTGCGCAGCCTGCTGGGCAATATCGGCGGTGAGGACGATTTCCTGCCGGTGGACGAGGCGTTCAAGCTGGATGTTACGCACGCCGAAGACACCGCGCTCAGCGCCCGTTTCGAAGTGGCCGACGGCTACTACCTGTACCAGGACAAGATCAACTTTCAGGTCCTCACCGGTCCGGCGCGCACCGGCGACCCGATCCTGCCCCCGGGCAAGGAGAAGGAAGACGAGTACTTCGGCCGCATGACGGTATACCTCGAGAATTTCGACGTCGAAGTCCCGCTGCTTCGCTCCGCGCCCGAGGCCGCCGCCATCACCGTGGAAGCGGGCTACCAGGGCTGCGCGGACGAAGGAATCTGCTATCCGCCGGTCACCAGGCAATACACCATCGAACTGCCGCAACTGCTCGGCGTGGCCGCGGCCGCGGACGGCGGATCCGGCACGGCCCAGGGATCGGGCGGGACCGGCGGCGCGGGCGCGGTGGACAAGAGTCTCATTGCGTTTCTCGCCAGCGCCTTCGGGGTGGGCCTGTTGCTCACGTTCACGCCTTGCGTGCTGCCGATGATCCCGATCCTGTCGAGCATCATCGTCGGGCAGGGCGCGAACATGACTCGCGCCAGGGGCGGCGCATTATCGGCCATTTACGTGTTCGGCACCGCGGTCACCTATGCCGCCATCGGCTGGGTGGCGGGCGCCACCGGCGAACAACTCCAGGCCTATTTCCAGAATGCCTGGGCCATCGGCATCCTGTCGGTGGTCTTCGTGCTCATGGCGCTGTCCATGTTCGGCCTCTACAAGATCCAGATGCCGTCGTTCATCCAGAGCAGGCTGCAGGAGAAAAGCGCGGCGCTCGGCGGCGGGACGGTATCGATGGTGTTCGTGCTGGGACTGGTGTCGGCGCTGATCGTCGGCGCCTGCGTCTCGCCGCTGCTGATCTCTCTTCTGTCCATCGCGATCGGCCGCGGCGACCCGGTGCTTGGCGCGGCGATGATGGTCGCCATGGCACTGGGCATGGGCGTGTTCCTGGTGGCCATCGGTTTCGGTGCGGGCGCGATACTGCCGCGCGCCGGCGCCTGGATGGAACGCATCAACCACGTCTTCGGGGTGATGCTGCTGGCCGTGGCCATCTACCTCCTGGGGGCGTTGCCCGCGGTGCCCGTACTACTGTTGTGGGCGGCGTTGCTGATCATCGTCGCCGTGTACATGGGCGCCACGCAGGCGCTGCCCGACGGCGCCAGCGGCTGGCGTTACCTGAGCAAGGGAATCGGCACCATCGCGCTGGTCTGGGGCGTGCTCAGTCTCGTCGGCGGTCTCGCCGGCAACCGCGACATCCTCAACCCGATCCCGGCCGGAACGTTCTTCGCCGCGGGCAACGACGCGGCCGGCGGCGCCCCGCACGCCGAGAGCGCCCTGTTCGTGCGCGTCGGCACGCCCGAGGAACTCGACGCACAATTGGCGCGGGCCCGGCAATCCGGAAAGCACCTGATGCTGGACTTTTACGCCGACTGGTGCGTCGACTGCGTTCGCATGGAGAAAAGCACGTTCGTCGACGCGCGCGTTCGTGAGCGGCTCGGCGAGCGTTTCCTGATGGCGCAGGTGGACGTTACCGATCCCAACGACGCGGGCGGCAAGGCGATCAAGCAGCGCTACGGCGTCTACGGCCCCCCCGCCATCCTGTTCTTCGAGAACGGCGCGACGGAAATCCGCGATCTTCGGCTCTACGGCTATCGCGACAGTGCCGAATTTCTGTCCATCCTGGAAAAGATCTGATCCGTGAGCATGTTCAAGATTCGCCAGATCGTCCTGTTCCTGGCGGTAGGCGCCGCCGCGCTCCTCGCCGGCTATTTCGCCGGGCAGTGGCGCGACGACGGCGACGTGGCGCCGGGCGGTGCCGCCTCGCTGGTGGATATTACCCTGCCGGACAGCGAGGGCGAGACCCGCGACATCGACGAATGGCGCGACAAGGCGTTGTTGATCAACTTCTGGGCCACCTGGTGCGCGCCCTGCCGCGAGGAAATTCCCGAGCTGGTCAAGGCTCAGGCCGAGTTCGGCCCGCGTGGCTTCCAGGTGCTGGGCATCGCGGTGGATCGTCCCGAACCGGTACGGCAATACATGGCCGAGATGGACTTCAACTATCCGTCGCTCGTCGGCGAAAGCGCCGGCATGGACCTGATGGCCGAGTACGGTAATCCCGGCTCGCTGCCGTTCACCCTGGCCTTCGATCGCCAGGGCAACCTGGTGGGCAAGAAACTGGGACGGGTCTCGGAATCGGAAATACGCCGCTTCGTCGACGCCATGATACCGTCGTCCTAGGGGCGGCGGCGCAATACGACGCCGGCTTTTATATCGGCACGCAACTTCGTCGAACCGGCGCTCAAAATTCGTTAATTAGACATAAAACGACAAAACGTCGATAATCCGCGGTCATGCCCGAACGACACTCGACATGACCGACATCCTCGTCCTCCACGGCCCGAACCTGAACCTGCTCGGCAATCGCGAGCCGGATCATTACGGCCGCCAGACGCTCGCCGACATCGACGAGGCGCTGGCGGACCGCGCCCGATCGGCCGGCATGTCGCTCGTTTCGCAACAGTTCAACAGCGAGAGCGAACTGGTCGGGCGCATCCAGGACGCGCCCGCAAACGGCGTTCGCTTCATCATCATCAATCCGGCGGCATTCACCCACACCAGCGTCGCCATGCGCGACGCGCTCAGCGCGGTCGGTCTTCCATTCATCGAGGTTCACCTGTCCAACGTTCACGCACGTGAACCTTTTCGGCACCATTCCTATTTTTCCGATATCGCCGTCGGCGTGATCTGCGGTCTCGGCGCCCAGGGCTACCTGCTGGCGCTCGACGCGGCGCTGGCGCGACTCAAGCAAGGTACGTAACGCACGATGGACATACGAAAGGTTAAAAAGCTCATCGAACTGCTGGAAGATTCCCAGCTCTCGGAGATCGAGATCTCCGAGGGCGAGGAGTCGATCCGCCTGTCGCGACACCCGTCGACAGGCGTATCCGTCCCCTACTACGCGCCGCCGCCGGCCCCTGCGCCGGTCGCGGCACCGGCTCCCGCCGCAGCGGTCGGTTCACCGGCCCCGGCAGCCGAGGAAACCAGCGGCCACAAGGTCACCTCGCCCATGGTAGGCACGTTCTACGCGTCGTCCGGCCCCGGCTCGCCGCCGTTCGTGTCCGTCGGATCGACGGTCGAGGAGGGCGAGACGTTGTGCATCATCGAGGCGATGAAAATATTCAACCAGATCGAGTCCGAGCACGCGGGAGTGGTCAAGAAGATCCTGAAGAACTCGGGCGATCCGGTTGAATTCGGGGAAACGCTGTTCATCATCGGCTAGGAACGCGGCGAAAACATGTTCGACAAAATCGTGATCGCCAACCGCGGCGAGATCGCGCTGAGAATTCTTCGCGCCTGCCGCGAGTTGAAGATCAAGACGGTCGCCCTGCACAGCACGGCGGACCGCGACGCGAAGTACGTGCGTCTCGCTGACGAGTCGGTGTGCATCGGGCCGCCGGCCGCGGGCGAGAGCTACCTGAACATTCCCGCGGTGATCGCAGCCGCCGAGGTCACCGACGCCGGCGCCATCCACCCCGGTTACGGCTTCCTGTCGGAGAACTCCGACTTCGCCGAGCGCGTCGAGCAAAGCGGCTTCGCCTTCATCGGCCCGCGCGCCGAGACCATCCGCCTGATGGGCGACAAGATCTCCGCCATCAACGCCATGAAGGAAGCGGGCGTGCCGTGCGTGCCCGGCTCGGACGGCCCGCTGCCCGAGGACAACGACCGCCTCATCGAGATCGCCGCGCGCATCGGCTACCCGGTCATCATCAAGGCGGCAGGCGGCGGCGGCGGCAAGGGCATGCGCGTGGTGCACACCGAGGCGGCGCTGCTCAACGCGGTCCGGCTGACGCGCGGAGAGGCGCGCGCGGCGTTCAACAACGATGTCGTCTACATGGAGAAGTTCCTGGAAACGCCCCGCCACGTGGAATTCCAGGTGCTTGCCGACAGCCACGGCAACGCCGTGCATCTCGGCGACCGCGACTGCTCCATGCAACGGCGCCACCAGAAGGTGATCGAGGAAGCGCCCGCGCCGGGCATCACCGACGAGCAGCGCGATTTCATCGGCCGGCGCTGCGCCGAGGCGTGCCGGGTGATCGGCTATCGCGGCGCGGGCACCTTCGAGTTCCTGTACGAGAACGGTGAGTTCTTCTTCATCGAGATGAATACCCGCGTGCAAGTGGAGCATCCCGTCACCGAGCAGGTCACCGGTATCGACATCGTCAAGGAACAGATCCGCATCGCCGCGGGCGAACCGCTGTCGTTCGGCCAGGACGACATCGTGCTCAAGGGCCACGCGGTGGAGTGCCGCATCAACGCCGAGGACCCCGACTCCTTCATGCCCTCGCCCGGGCGCATCACCCAGTACCATCAACCCGGCGGACCTGGCGTCAGGGTGGACTCCCACCTGTTTTCCAACTACGTCGTGCCGCCGTACTACGACTCGATGATCGCCAAGGTAATCGCCTACGGCGCCAATCGGGAAGAAGCGATGTCGCGCATGCACGGCGCGCTGCAGGAAATGGTCATCGACGGCATTCGCACCAACATCCCGTTGCAGCAGCGCCTGGTGACCGACTCGGAGTTTCGGCGCGCACCGGTGAGCATCCATTACCTGGAAAAACTGCTGGCCGGCTGACGGGCGAATCCCGTGACCGGCTTCAACCCGCGGACATCCGGGTTAACACGATGACGACGCGCTACTGGCAGCAGCTCGAGTTCCCCCTGCCCGGCCATCTCGCCGATGCCGCCACCGATCTCGTCGAAGCCATGGGCGCCCTGTCCGTGAGCAGTGAAGCGAGCGACGCCTCGGACCGCTTCGACCTTGCCGAGCCGACGCTGCAGCACTTCACGGCGGCGCGCCTGTCGGTGTTGTTCGACGACAGCGCACCGCTGGAACCGGTCATCGCCGCGCTCGCGCGCGTATTCGACGTCGCGCCGGCCGACTGCGCGGTGACGCGCCTGGCCGACCGGGACTGGGAGCGCGCCTGGCTCGAACGCTACCGGCCGATCCGAATCACGCCGGAACTATGGGTCTGTCCGAGCTGGTGCGAACCGCCCGCGGACGCGGCAGTGGTGGTGACGCTCGACCCGGGGATGGCGTTCGGCACCGGCACGCATGCCACCACGGCCCTATGCCTCGAACGCCTGGCCGGAATGGACCTCGCCGGCAGGCGGGTGCTCGACTTCGGCTGCGGGTCGGGCATCCTCGCCATCGCGGCGGTCCGGCTCGGCGCCGCCCACGCCGTCGCCTGCGACGTGGACCCTCGCGCGCTGGAAGCAACACGGACCAACGCGGCGCTGAACGGCGTGGCGACCCAGGTCGAAACCGTGCCCGCCGCGCAAGCCTCGGAGAAGATCGCCGGCGGGGAGATTTGCGCCGACGTGGTGATCGCCAACATACTCGCGCACGCGCTGGTCGAGTTGTCGGACACGCTCGTTCGGGCGTTGACACCCGGTGGGTCCTTGCTACTGTCGGGTATACTCGCGGATCAGCGCGGACAGGTCGCCGGTGCCTATCCGGAATTCGATTTCAAGGTGTATCCCCGGGACGAGTGGATACTCATGGCCACGTAAGCGGCGACGAGAACCCATGCACACCCAGTGCCCGAAATGCCGGACCGTTTTCAAGGTCACCGAGCAGATACTCGCGGTGAAGGCGGGACTCGTGCGTTGCGGCGATTGCGACAACGTTTTCAATGCAACGTGGAACCTCGTTGACGATCCGGACGAGGATTACCAGGACGCCGGGCCGTCGCCGGTCATCTCCCGGCGCGATCCGGACACCGGGGACGACGACGGGGACGGCGACCCGTATACCGCCAAGCAGGAGCCCGGGCGGGAACAGGGCGACGACGACCCCCGCGGCGAAGCGTTCGACTTCGCTGACGAAGGCGACGAATGGGACGATTCGCAACCGGGTTCGTCCGACGACGAGGATGACGATGCATCCGCGTTACACGCCGAGCGCGAAGCGGAATACGATCGCCGCGACGGTTTCGAGGCGCCGGCCGGGGAAAGCGGGTTCATTCGGGAGACCAACCGCAATCCCTGGGAAGAACTGGACGACGAGGACGATTCCATCGACATCAGCGACGAAGAGATCCGGCGCACCCTGCATCTTGACCAACCTTTCGACGAGAACGAGGCGGACTCGGACCTGCCGCCTGGCGACGACGAACGCGCGGCGCCCGGACTTCGTGCGGAAACGACCGTAGACACGCCGGCGTCGCTCCGACCGCCCGGCAGCCGGGGCGCGCGCGAACGCATTGAGCCCCGGCTCGATGCGGCATCCGAGTCCGGCCTGTCGGTCAACGCGGAAGACGCCCTGCTGCCTCACCGGGCGCGCGCCTCGCACGCCGGCGAGCGCTCGCCGCTCAAGCGCCGGCCCGCCATCCAGCTCAAGTCGCCCGTCTCGCCGGCGCAGCGCGATGCCGATCCCGAGCCCGCGCAGCGCAATGCCTATCAACGCGTGGACCCCAACGTGCACTGGATTTCCATTCCCGACGACAATCGCCGCGGCGCGCAGTTCCTGTGGGCCAGCGGGGTGCTGCTCCTGGTCGCCCTGCTGTTGGTGCAGGTGCGCTTTCTCCTGGTCGACGATTTGTACGCCATCCCCGGCACCCGTCCCTATATCAGCCTGTTCTGTGAATTGACCGGGTGCTCGGCGCCGCAGCGCGCCGATCCCGGCGCGATCGACATCGCCCAGACGCGGGTGGACCTGCACCCCGACGTGCCCGGTGCGATCCGCATCAACGTCAACCTGATCAACCGGGCGGCGTTCGCGCAACCTTACCCGGCCCTGGAATTGACCTTGAGCGACACCGACGGCCGCATCGTGGGGCGACGCACCTACCAGCCATCGGACTACCTGCGCGAAGACACCGAGGAGACCGCGCTGCTCGATCCGGGGATTCTGGCGGTTGCCTCCATCAACCTGGCTCATCCCAACGAGAACGCGGTGGGATTCGAGACCCGGGTGGTGGCGCCGTCGAACCCGTAACGATTCGACCCCGCCGTGCGTATCGGTCGCTACGTCTTCCCCGAGCCGGTGTTTCTCGCGCCGATGGCTGGCATCACGGACAAGCCGTTCCGACTGCTGTGCCGTGAACTGGGCGCCGGACACGCGGTGTCGGAAATGGTGACCTCGCGTCCCGAGTTGCGCGACAGCGTGAAAAGCCGCTCGCGCACCGACCATCGCGGCGAACCCGGCCCGGTGCACGTGCAGATCGCCGGGGCCGACCCGGCCCAGATGGCCGATGCCGCCCGCTACAATGTCGATCTCGGCGCGGACCTCATCGACATCAACATGGGATGTCCCGCGAAGAAGGTCTGCAACAAGCTGGCCGGTTCGTCTTTGCTGCGCGACGAGAAACTGGTAGGCGCGATCATCGACGCCGTGGTCAACGCCGTGAACGTGCCGGTGACGTTGAAAACCCGCACCGGCTGGGATGCAGAACACCGCAACATCGTCAGTGTCGGCCGCCTCGCCGAGGCGGCCGGCATCGCCGCGATCACGCTGCACGGGCGCACGCGCAACGATTTCTACGCCGGCAGCGCCGAACACGATTCGCTCAAGCGGCTGCGCGACGCGGTAACCGTTCCGCTTGTCGCCAACGGCGATATCGACTGCCCTCATCGCGCGCGGGCCGTGCTCGCACAGACCGGGGCCGACGCGGTGATGATCGGACGCGCCGCCCGTTCGCGTCCCTGGCTTCCCGGCCGCATTGCCGCCGTGCTGGCCGGGCGGGACGATCCGGGCGAGCCGGAGCCGATACGAAAACGTGATATCCTACGGCGCCTCGTCGCGGCCCAGCACGCCTTTTACGGGGAAGAACGGGGCGTGCGCATGGCGCGCAAGCATATCGGCTGGCAACTCGAGGCATTCGCACCGGGCGCTGAAGAGCGCCGGATCATCCTCAAGGCTGCGCACGCGCGCGAACAACTGGCGCTGCTGGACGAGTTTTTCGAACGCCGTATTCTTGTTTCGCAGGCCGCATGAACGATCCCAAACCGGCGCCCATCTGCCAATGCGTGGAGAAGGCCCTGGAGCACTACTTCCGGCAATTGCAGGGCGAGGAGCCGACAGGACTTCACGAACTCGTCGTGGCCGAAGTGGAAAGACCGCTGCTCGAAGTGGTCATGCGTTATGCCGGCAGCAACCAGTCCCGCGCGGCCCGCTATCTCGGCATCAACCGCAACACGCTGCGGAAGAAACTCAACCAGTACGGCATCGAGTAGCGCCGCCCCCGCGGCGGCGGTCGTTACCCAACTTTACCCGGAATCGACGTGCATGAACGATGATATTCGCCCGATCGAGCGCGCGCTGATCAGCGTCTCCGACAAGACCCGCGTGGTGGAACTGGCCAAGGCCCTGGCCGAGCACGGCGTGCAGATCCTGTCCACTGGCGGCACCGCGGCGCTCCTCGCCGACAGCGGCATCGACGTAGTCGAGGTGTCCGACTACACCGGCTTTGCCGAGATGATGGATGGGCGCGTGAAGACGCTGCATCCGAAAATCCACGGTGGCATCCTCGGACGTCGCGGCCGCGACGACGCGCAGATGAAGGAGCACGACATCGCGCCCATCGACCTGGTGGCGGTAAACCTTTATCCCTTCGAGGCCACCGTGCAACGGGAGGACTGCACGCTGGCCGATGCGATCGAGAACATCGACATCGGCGGCCCCGCCCTCTTGCGCGCCGCGGCAAAGAACTACGCGGCGGTAACCGTGCTGACCGACAGCGGCGACTACGCGCGCGTGATCGAGGAACTCGAGACGCACGGCGGCGTACGGGCCGCCACGCGCCGCGAACTGGCGTTCAAGGTGTTCGCCCATACGGCGCGTTACGACGGCTCCATTTCCAACTACCTGAGCAGCCTGGACGACAACGATCGCCCCGGCGGCTTCCCGAACGTTCTCAACATGCAATTCCGCCGCTTGCAGGTGATGCGCTACGGTGAAAACCCGCACCAGGACGCGGCGTTCTACCGTGACAACTATTGCGAGAGCGGCAGCCTGGCGGCGGCGAAGCAATTGCAGGGCAAGGAGTTGTCCTACAACAACGTGGCCGATACCGATGCCGCGCTGGAGTGCGCCAAGAGCTTCGAGGCGCCGGCCTGCGTGATCGTCAAGCACGCCAACCCGTGCGGCGTCGCCGTCGCCGAGGACATCGCCGCCGCCTACGACCGCGCGTTCGCCACCGACCCGACGTCGGCCTTTGGCGGCATCATCGCGTTCAACCGCGCCCTCGACGCCAGGACCGCCGCGACCATCATCGAGCGCCAGTTCGTGGAGGTCATCATCGCGCCCACCGTGCAAAAAGAGGCGCGGGCGGTACTCAAGAAGAAATCCTCGGTACGTGTCCTGGAAGGCGGCGGCGGGGCGCTGTTCGAGGAAGGTTACCCGAACCTCAAGCGTGTCAGCGGCGGCCTGTTGATGCAGAACATGGATACCGGCCGCGTTGCCCGTGAAGACCTCAAGGTGGTCACGAAGGTCGAACCCGACGAGTCCCAATTCGACGACCTGCTGTTCGCCTGGGTGGTGGCCAAGTACGTCAAGTCGAACGCCATTGTCTACGCGCGCGACCTCGGCACCATCGGCATCGGCGCGGGACAGATGAGCCGGGTCTATTCCGCGCGCATCGCCGGCATCAAGGCGGCAGACGAGAACCTGGAGGTCGCCGGCTCCGTAATGGCATCCGACGCGTTCTTTCCCTTCCGCGACGGCATAGACGCCGCCGCCGCGGCCGGCATTCGCGCGGTGATCCAGCCAGGCGGATCGGTCAGGGACGAGGAAGTCATCGCCGCGGCCGACGAACACGGCATGGCGATGGTGTTCACCGGCATGCGCCATTTCAGGCACTGATCATGAAAGTGCTGGTGGTCGGCAGCGGCGGCCGGGAACACGCCCTCGCCTGGAAACTGGCGCAGTCGCCGCGGGCCGAGGCCGTCTTCGTGGCGCCCGGCAATGCCGGCACGGCGATGGAAGCCGGCGTGGAGAACGTCGCCATCGATGCCGGCGACATCGAGGCACTGGTGAATTTCGCGCGCGCCAACAAGATAGGCCTGACGGTGATCGGTCCCGAGGCGCCGTTGGTCGACGGCGTCGTCAACGCGTTTCGCGATGCGAAACTGCGTTGCTTCGGGCCCGACCGGCAGGCAGCGCAACTGGAAGGATCCAAGGCCTTCGCCAAGCATTTCCTGATCAAGCACGATATTCCCACCGCCGACTACGCATCCTTTACCGCAGCCGCCGAAGCGATCGACTACGTGCGCGCGCGCGGCGCGCCGCTGGTAGTCAAGGCGGACGGCCTGGCGGCGGGAAAGGGTGTCATCCTGGCACGCACCGTGGATGAAGCGGTCGACGCGGTCAACGACATGCTCAAGGGCAACCGGTTCGGCGAGGCGGGGCACCGGGTCGTCATCGAAGAGTGGCTCGACGGTGAAGAGGTAAGCTTCATCGCCATGGTCGGTGGCGGTCACGTGCTGCCGATGGCATCGAGCCAGGACCACAAGGCCCGCGATGAAGGCGACACCGGCCCGAATACCGGCGGCATGGGCGCTTATTCGCCCGCGCCGCTGGTCGACGAAGCCATGCATGAGACCATCATGGAACGCGTCATGCGACCCACGGTCGTCGGGCTCGCCGCCGAGGACATCGAATACTGCGGCTTTCTCTATGCCGGGTTGATGATCGGTAGCGACGGCGTGCCCCGGGTGCTGGAATACAACTGCCGCTTCGGCGACCCGGAAACCCAGCCCATCATGATGCGGTTGCGCTCCGACCTGGTCGATTTGTGCGACGCCGCGCTCGACGGGCGCCTCGACCGGATCGATACCGAGTGGGATCCACGGCCGTGCGTCGGCGTGGTCATGACGGCCGGCGGATATCCGTTCGACTATCGCAAGGGCGACGTCATCGACGGACTCGATCCGGCGGGCGACGACGATCTTCGCGTCTTCCACGCCGGAACGCGCCTGGAAGGCGAAGACATCGTCACCAGCGGCGGTCGCGTGCTTTGCGTAACCGCCCTCGGCGAAAGCGTCGAAGAGGCCGCACGCGCCGCCTACGAGCGTTGCAGCGGCATTCGCTGGAAGGGTGCGTACTATCGCCGCGATATCGGACATCGCGCCATAGAGCGCGAACGCACCGCACGGGGATAGGCGCCGTACCGTGCGCTCGCGGGGCTTAGAACGCGCGGCGCGCGTCATGCGCGAGGGCGGTGTCGCGGCCTATCCCACCGAGGCCTGCTTCGGCCTGGGCTGCGATCCGCGCAATCAGCGCGCGGTGCGGCGCATCCTCGCACTCAAGAACCGCTCGCCGCGCCAGGGCCTGATCCTGGTCGCGGGGCACTTCGCTCAACTTCGACCTTATCTCGACGCGTCCGCGGCCGCGCTGCTTGCCGAACCATTGGCGACATGGCCCGGGCCCTTCACGTGGATCCTGCCGGCATCGCGTTTCACGCCGCGCTGGATCACGGGTGATCGCGACACCATCGCGGTCCGTGTCAGCGCCTGTCGCGACGTCATCGACCTCGCGCGCGCCTTCGGCGGCGCCATCGTGTCCACCAGCGCCAATCGCCATGGGGCCGCGCCGGCCCGCACCGCGCGCCAGGTGCGCCGCTATTTCGGACGGCGCATCGATGCCGTCGTTTTCGGTCGCGTGGGCGGGCTTGCCAATCCCACCGAGATCCGCGATGCTGCCAGCGGCGCGGTGTTGCGCGCCGGTTGACGAGTTCCCGGAAACGACACGAGCCATGCCCGCCAACACTCACCCGGACCCGCAAGCGGTACTGTCTTTCATGCGCATGCTGCAGGACAACATCTGCCGCGAGCTCGAGCAGCTTGACGGTGGCGCGCGTTTTCAAGAGGACAGCTGGGAGCACGAGCGCGGAGGCGGCGGTCGCACGCGCGTACTCTGCGATGGCGCATTGATCGAGAAAGGCGGCGTCAATTTTTCCCACGTTCGCGGCGAAGCGCTGCCGCCGTCGGCGAGCGAGCGTCGACCGGAGATTGCCGGCAAGCCGTTCGAGGCGATCGGCGTCTCCCTGGTCATGCACCCGCACAACCCGTTCGTGCCGACGTCGCACATGAACGTGCGGTTTTTTCTTGCCGCGCCCGGGGAAGCGAACCCGCTGTGGTGGTTCGGCGGCGGCTTCGACCTCACGCCCTACTACGGGTTCGACGACGATGTCATTCACTGGCATCGCACCGCCCGCGACGCCTGCGCGCCGCTCGGGCCGGAACGGTACCGCGAATTCAAGGCATGGTGCGACGAATACTTCTACCTGCGTCATCGCGCCGAGGCCCGCGGCGTAGGGGGGTTGTTCTTCGACGACCTGAACACGCCGGACTTCCCGACCTGTTTCGAATTCACCCGGAATGTCGGCAACGCCTGGCTCGAGGCATACCGGCCAATCGTCGAGCGGCGCCGCCACACGCCGTTCAGCGAGCGTCACCGGGAGTTCCAGTTGTATCGACGCGGTCGTTACGTCGAGTTCAATCTCGTCTACGATCGCGGGACGTTGTTCGGCCTGCAATCCGGCGGTCGCACCGAATCGATCCTGATGTCGCTACCGCCGAAGGTCACCTGGCGATACGACTGGCGGCCCGAACCCGGCAGCGAGGAAGCCGCCTTGTACGAACGGTACCTGCCGCCGCGCGACTGGGTGCAGGACTGATCGAACCCATTGAACCACGAACGGCCGGTTGTCCCGGCGTCCTGCGACACCGTGTCGATACACCACCGCCAACCGCATTGAACCCGGAGCCCTGAGCGCTTGCGCCTCGTCTACAACATCGTCATCTTGCTATTCCTGCCCGCGGTATTTACCCGTCTGATTTTCCGCGGCCTGCGCAACCGGTCGTACCTGAGCCGTATCGGCGAACGCTTCGGACGCTACACAGGCAAACCGAAAAGCTATGACGTCTGGATTCACGCGGTATCGGTCGGCGAAGTCAACGCGGCGGGACCGCTGGCGCGCGCGCTGACGCGCAGGAACCCCGCCATGCGCATACTCGTGACGACCATGACGCCGACGGGGGCAGACCAGGCCCGGCTTGCCATGGGTGCGCGCATTGACCACCTCTTCCTTCCCTACGACTACCCGTTCGCGGTACGTCGATTTCTCGACCACGTGAAACCGAGCCTGGCGATCATGATGGAAACGGAAATCTGGCCGAACTTCATCACGCACTGCAACAAGCGCGGCATACCGCTGGTCGTCGCCAACCTGCGATTGTCGCAACGCTCCTACCGCAAGTACGCCAGGCTGCTGCCGTTCACTCGTTCCGTGTTCAGGCGCATCAAGTGGTTCGCCGTGCAAACGCGGCTCGATCGCGAACGCGTTGCGCGCCTGCTGGGCCGCGACGAGAACCTGAGCGTGACCGGAAACATCAAGTTCGAAATCACCCTGCCCGCGAGCCTGCGGGAAGTCGCCCAGGTGGTGCGCCGCGAGTGGGGTAACGAACGTACGATCTGGGTCGCCGGCAGCACCCACGAACGCGAGGAAGAGATCATCGTCGACGTGTTTCGTTCGATTCGACAAAGCCATCCATCGCTGTTGCTGGTCGTCGTGCCGCGTCATCCCGAACGTTTCGAGTCCGTGTACCGTCTGCTGCAGAAAAACCGCCTGAACACGGTGCGCAGAAGCACCCAGTCCGGACCGATAGACGAGCACGTCGAAGCGTTCCTGGGCGATACGATGGGCGAGTTACCGGTGTTTTTCGCCGCTAGCGACATCGCGTTCGTCGGCGGCAGCCTGGTGGAAATCGGCGGTCACAACATTCTCGAAGCCTGCGCGCTGGGCAAGCCCGTCGTGTTCGGCCCGCACATGTTCAACTTTCTCGAGATCAGCCAGATGGCGCTCGAACACGGCGCGGGACTACAGGTCCACGACGAATCAGAACTCGAGCGTGTCGTACGCAACCTGGTCGAAGATGCGAATCTTCGCTATTCGTGCGGGCAGAACGGTATCAAGCTGGTGGAGAACAACCAGGGCGCGTTGAAGCGGACATTGGACGTGCTCGAACCGTTTCTGCGTGCGCGATAACAATATCGGCAAACCGTTTCGCCAAGGCGCTTTGTGAGGTGAAGCATAAGCACCATGTTCATGCGTCGCGCAGTTTTACCGCATCGTCGACCGCGCGAATAGACTTCGCGAAGTTCGAGTAAACCTTTAAGCGTCGTTGTTGAACCGAAGCTTGCAAAGCGTGCACGGCATTGAGTTGCACAAGTTTCTTTAAGAACTTTTTCATTACGGGCGACACTTGCAATGACGCGTTTGGCATAAAACTCGTTTCATACTTTTCTACCAAGCGCAATATTGACACTTGACTTTTGAAATCGGGTATATATAGTTCGCCCTGACGTTGCTGTGACTTGCACAATTCATTCATAGCTTGTCAATTTAATGGAACAAGTTAGAGTTCGCGTTGGGATACGGTAGGTGTCGACGTGAGCAGCAGTAACCCTGAAGCACTCTAGATATGGAGGAGCGATATGGCGGCGAGAAAGAAAACGGCTAGCAAGAAGGTTGCGAAAAAAGCGACCAAGCGCAAGGTGACCAAGAAGAAGGCTGCGAAGAAGAAAGTAGCGAAGAAGAAAGCAACCAAGCGCAAAGCAGCGAAGAAGGTAGCGAAGAAGAAAGCAACCAAGCGCAAGGTAGCCAAGAAGAAGACGAAGAAGAAAGCAGCAAAGAAGAAGGCGTCGAAGAAAAAGGCCACCAAGAAAAAAGCGACCAAGAAGAAAGCGTCAAAGAAAAAGGCCACCAAGAAAAAAGCGACCAAGAAGAAGGCTACACGCAAGAAAGCCACTCGCAAAAAGTCGACTCGAAAGAAGTCGACGGCGCGCCGGTAACGCCTTGAATTAAGGCGACTAATAATGGAAAGGGCAGTGATGGGCTGCCCTTTCTGTTTATGTAGCGATCATCCCATCGTAAACATCTGACCGCCGGCGGTTGCGGCCGGCGGACTCAAGGAAGGATACGCTCCCGACTCGCCGGGAGATGCACGGACGGCAAAGACGGCCGGTTTCCCCAACCAGGCCGCGTGGGGTTGTCACCCCCTGTCGACCACCTTCTTCGCCACCTTCGATCGAACCACCGACATGCCGTTGCCGGTCACGGCGTCGTCGGCGCCGAGCATCCGTTCGATAGTCTCGATAATCTCCGCTTCGGTCCAGTCACGTTCACCGAGCGCCTTGTAAACGACCGAACCGTCGCTATCGATCACGAAGCTGGTCGGCAATCCGAAAACAGGCCAGCGCTTGGTAACGACGAGTTCCTCGTCGAGCAACACGATGAAATCGATCCGGGTTTCGAAGTCGTCCAGGAACGTTTTCACCGTTTCCAGACCCTCGCCGACATTGACGGCTACCATGGCAAACGGTCGATTCCTGAACCGCTCCCGGAGCGACTGCATGGACGACAGCTCTTTCACGCACGGTGGGCACCAGGTAGCCCAGAAATTGACGACGACGACCTTTCCCGCGAAATCGGATATCGAGTGCAAGTCACCGGACAGGTCGGGCGCCTCGATGGCGGGCGCCGTCATGGGATCGTCGAGCGGCGTGAGCTGGAACGCATAAAGCCCGGCAGGCGACAGGAGTACGGCGGCCAGAACGGCCTTTACGGTTGTTTTCATCGGCATGGTCGAAGCGTTGGGAACGATTGATTCCACGTCAACGAATCAGACAACAACCACGCATCACGGTTCCGAATCGGCCAATCGGGCCAAACCGCTTCGATTTCAGCGGTTGATGAACGACATCTCGTAAGTACGTTCGCTGATGTGGAAACAGGTCAGCCCGAGGGCGGCAAGTTGTTCCACCGACTTGACCGTCCTCTCCAGGGGAATCGTCGCATAGGCATGATGAAACTCCACCAGGAACTGGCCGATCGGCATCGGTGCGGCGACCAGATCGGCAATCACGTCGTATTCGCCGCCCTCGATATCCATTTTCACCAGGGCAATTCGATCGTGGCCCAGTTTTCGCGCGATAGTGGACAGCCGGTACACGGGCGCCGTCAGTCCCTCGTCGTCTTCGGTTCCACGATAACGCCTGACGGGCGAGAAGTGGGACGACGTCGCCCTTCTCGGCGGATAGAAACGCGCCGTACCGTCGTGATCGCCAATACCGAAATCGTGAAACTCAACGCCCTCGGGCAGGTGCTGGTCGCCCATCCAGGCGACGGAGCGCGGTGTCGGGTCGAAGATATGCACCTGGGCACCGGTCAACCGATGCAGGTCGAGATCGAAGCTGATGTCGGTACCGGCCCCGAACGAGTAGACGACGCTATGCGCGTCGATACCATCGAGGCACGCGGTCCAGGCGCCGCTGCCCGACCCCACGAGGGTTTTCGCGCAACTGCGCTTCTCGTCGATACCCAGGCGTCGCAACCGGCGTCGTCGATATCGTTGCTTGAAGCGGCGTAACGTCGACATGGAACCTATACGACCCGGTTCGCCGGGTGCATCGTCCATGGTCCGCGGGTTTGCTCAATCGTTCCCGGACGACGCTTCTCGTCGCCAGGGACACGGCGTGACTCGTCGATTCGTCGCGTCGGATGCAAAGAATGGCGCAAGTTCTCGTCCGCGTTGAACAGCGTGAATCGACCCTAATCGATCAACCGCAGCGGTTTTCGCGCGGTAACGTCGACGACCTTGAACTTCCAGCGACGCTTTCCCTCGACCTCGGAATGTCGTGGCGATACGGGCTGCTCGAACGGCCGCGTGGCGCCCGGTGGCACGTGAACCCGAATGCGCTCCTCGACCTGGGACAAGAGCTCGCATTCCTCGTCCGGCGTATCGATGTCGGGACAGTCATGCACGCTGAAGCGAATCACCAGGTCGGTCAGGTCATAATGTTCGGATTGGTTGGTGATTTCCCCGCTCGCCTTGAAGCCGCCGGCATAGTAGGGAACCATCGTCACGTTGCCGACGACGACCTGGGAAGGCTCCAACCGCTCCGGCAATCCTTCCGACGGCGGATCCGACGTGTAGTACAAGCCCGCCGCCACGGCCACCAGCACGGCCAGCAGCGAAAACGCCAGTTTTGGGAAACGGGAGGCCGAAGCGATCAACACGAGGGCCAGGACAGCCAGCAGGAGCCAGTGCATCTTGTCAGCGCGAAAAGTGGTCAGTCAATGGCAAGTTGGCGATTGTATCCCAATCCTGTCAATCATTTGCGTTGGATGTAAAATGCACCGTCGGGAGCTTCGCAACCCGGTTCGCGACCGGGGGGCGGGGCATCGTACGTGGTCTTGATTGATCCCGTGGGGGCTCCCATTTAACTGACAACCGCCTTCGACTGGCACGCCACCTCCGATCTCGCAATGCTGACAACCGCCGAAAAACCTCTTCCAGACAGCCTGGCCGACAGTATTTCCCAGGAAGCCGCCCTGGCGCGCGGCGTGGTCCACGCCCGGCACGACGGGGCCGAGAGAGTTGCACTGAAGGAGCGCATCAAGCGCGAACTGGCCCGCCAGGACGCGGTTCTCGTGGCGCACTACTACGTGGACGAGGAGTTGCAGGATCTTGCCGACGAATCCGGTGGATGTGTTGCGGATTCCCTGGAAATGGCCCGATTCGGCTATGAGCACGAGGCATCGACGGTCATCGTGGCGGGCGTGCGCTTCATGGGCGAAACCGCCAAGATCCTGAGCCCGGAAAAACGCGTGTTGATGCTGGACAACGAGGCCAACTGCTCACTCGACATCGGCTGCCCTGCCGACGAGTTCTCGGCGTTTTGCGACGCCCACCCGGATCGCACCGTCGTCGTCTACGCCAATACCAGCGCCGCCGTGAAGGCGCGCGCCGACTGGGTGGTCACCTCGAGCATCGCGCTGAAGCTGGTGCGACACCTCCACGCCAAGGGAGAGAAGATCCTCTGGGCGCCCGACCGGTTCCTCGGATCCTACGTGCAGCGCGAGTCGGGCGCCGACATGGTGATGTGGCAGGGTTCGTGCATCGTGCACGAGGAGTTCAAGGCCGACCTGCTGGTCGACATGATGCGCAAACACCCCGACGCCAAGGTACTGGTGCACCCCGAATCGCCCCCGGAAGTCATTGAAATGGCCGACGTAGTGGGCTCGACCAGCCAGATCATCAACGCCGCCCGCACCCTCGACGCGGACACCTTCATCGTTGCCACCGAGGACGGCATTTTTCACAAGATGGCCGAGGCCGCACCGGGCAAGAAGTTCATCGCCGCCCCCACCGGCGGCGAAGGCGCGACCTGCGTAAGTTGCGCGCACTGTCCGTGGATGAAGATGAACGACCTCGATCGCCTGCTCGCGGTTCTCGAGAACGGCCAGGGCGAGATTCTCATCGACGAGGACACGAGACGCCGCGCCGAACGTTCCATCAAGCGAATGATCGAGTTCGGCAAGGCGCACGCCGGGGCGGACTGAAACCGCTTCTCGAGCCCGTCGCGCCCGATTCGGAACGAGTGAATTTCAACGCTCCAGCGTCGCGTCGAATCCGACCGCCCAGGTAACCACGGTCCATGAACACCCGACGGGATTTCGTCATCCGACCCACTCGGGCCATGGATATCGAACAGGTAACCGGGATCTACGCGCTGGAAGTGGCCACGGGACGGGCCAGTTTCGAGATCGAGCCGCCAGGCGTGGAGGAAATGACTTCTCGCTACGAGAAGTTGCTGGAGGCCGGCTACAGCCACCTCGTCGCGTGCCGCGGCGACACCGTCCTCGGCTACGCCTACACGAGCAGTTACCGGCCGCGAGTCGCCTACCGCTTCACGGTGGAGAATTCTGTCTACGTTCGCCGGGACGCCCGCGGCAGCGGCATTGCCACGGCGCTGCTGACGGCCCTGATCGAAGACTGCCGGAACAAGCCGTTCAGGCAAATGATCGCCGTCATCGGCGACAGCGCCAACGCCGCGTCCATCGCGCTGCACCGAAAGCTCGGGTTTCGCGAAGTCGGCGTGCTGAAAGACGTCGGCTACAAGTTCGACGAGTGGTTGGACACGGTGTTGATGCAAAGGCCGTTGTAAGGCCGTGCCGCGCGCCCGGCATCCGCCGGGCTAGACCGAATTGGTCGAAAACGAATCGCAGTCGGCGACCGTGCGCCCTTCCATGCCCCGCCTGAACCAGCGCATGCGCTGCTCGGAGGTGCCGTGAGTGAAGCTGTCGGGCGAGATGCGGCCGGTGGACTGCTGCTGCAACCGGTCGTCGCCGATGGCCGACGCCGCGGTCAGCGCCTCTTCCACGTCGCCCTGCTCGAGGATGTCCCGGGCGCGGTCCGCGTGAGCGGCCCACACGCCCGCCAGGCAGTCGGCCTGCAGTTCCAGTCGCACGGACAAGGCATTCGCCTGGGCCGGTCCGACGCCCTGCTGGGCCTGGCGCACCTGCGTCGAAATACCGAGCAGGTTTTGCACGTGATGCCCCACCTCGTGGGCGATCACGTAAGCCTGGGCGAAGTCGCCCGGCGCGCCGAAGCGCCGCTTCAGGTCGTCGTAAAACGACAGGTCGATATAAACCTTCCGGTCTCCCGGACAGTAGAACGGACCCATCGCGGACTGCGCGAAACCGCACGCCGACTGAACGTAACCGGAAAACAACACCAGCGTCGGCTCCTCGTAGCGCCCACCGCCGGCTTCGAAGATGGCATGCCAGCTGTCCTCGGTATCGGCAAGCACCACCGAAACGAATTCCGCGAGCCGATTCTCTTCCTCGCTAAGCGGCCTCGAAGTGCTGCCGGTGTCCATGGGAATGCCCGAACCGCCCTGCATCAGGATGGTCGGATCGATGCCGAAGTAAAGCGCGGCAATGATCAGAACGATGGTGCCGATTCCGCCGCCCGCGGTTCGACGCCCAACGCGAATTCGCCGCCCGCCGCGTGGAAAGCCGAAACCCCGGCCGCCACGGCGGTCTTCCACGTTGCTGCTCCGCCGCCTGCCGCGCCACCTCACGGCCGGCGCCCCGTCATCGGGATCACCGGGACAAGCAGCCGGTTACTCCGGCTCGCCCTGCCAGAGCATCTCGTATCCCACTTCGTACGTTTTCGAGCAATAGGCGAGCAGTTCCGAGAATTTCTTGTTGAATGTCGCGTCCGCGTGCGACTTCTCGTGCTGATCGAAGGACTTCCAGTAGGTCAGGATGGCGATATGGTCCTCGGCAGCCTCGACGTCGCCCATGCTGCCCTCGTCGGAAACGAAGCCACTGAACCGGAACACCTGTCCGCCGATGAATCCGCCTTCATCGTTGCCGTAGGTATTCTTGACCACGTTGCACATCTCGCCCAGCGCCAGTTCCACGTCGGAGACGTCGACGCCTTCTTTCAGCTTGACCACGTTGAACAACATGACACTGCCGAAGGGTATGGTGATTGGTCCGAACATAATCTCCCATCAAAAAGTTGTGCGTGAAAATTAAAGTCACTCGCGAGCATCTGGCCCGCCGGTGACCGCTATTGAACGCTCCCGAATGACGTGTCGGTGCTGCCCGCCGGCGCCCTCAATCCGGCAAGCCGGCAACCCTGCGCCACCGGCCCGGCGGGCAGAATCCGGTACAGGTAGCGAATGCCGCCGCGGGAATGAAAATGCTCGTCCAGGGCATCGTGTATGGTGCGAACCCCCGGATCCTCGGCGCGCGAGAACAATCGTTGCAACGCGCGTATCACCTCCCAGTGATCTTCGCTCATCTCGAGATTCTCCGCTTCCGCGAATCGTTCGGCCTGTACCGGCGTCCAACCCGCCGGCGCATCGGGAAAGCCCGGGGCGCGGTTGTCGCCTGGATGCAGAATATCGTTCATCGACTCGGCCATGACGTACACCTCGCAGCGAGTGGCGTTTTCGACGACGGACGAAAAACTATAACGACTATCATCGGGACTGGCAAACCGGCGCGCCTCGCCTGCTGCGGTAGAATTCGTAGCATTGGCGAACCGACTTCCCGAGGTGACCGAGCGATGTTCGACTCCTACCTGCCCTTTGATGAAAATCATGAGTGCGTGTTCCAGGTGGACCCGCGCCCGATCAAGTTCGGGCCCGGCGCCGCCGCCGAACTCGGCAGCGACGCCCGTACGCTCGGCATGCGACGCGCGGCCGTCTTCACCGACGCACGCACGCGCGACCTGCCGGCAACCGAACGCGCCCTCGCGTCGCTGACCGACAGCGGCGTCGACTACGCCGTGTTCGACGAGACACGGGTCGAGCCCACGGACAAGTCCTTCCTGGCCGCCGCCGCGTTCATGAATCGCCAGGGTTTCGATGGCATCGTCTCCATCGGTGGGGGATCGGTAATCGACACCGCGAAGGCCGCCAACCTGTTCTGCTGCCACCCGGCGGACTTCCTCCACTACGTCAATCCGCCCATCGGCGCCGGGCGTCCCGTGCCCGGACCCCTGCTGCCGCACATCGCCTGCCCCACCACCGCCGGGACGGGCAGCGAGTCGACGGCGGTCGCCGTATTCGATCTCTCCGAGCAGCACCTGAAAACCGGCATCTCGTCGAAGCGCCTCAAGCCGGACCTCGGCCTGATCGATCCCGAGTTCACCTACGACTTGCCGCCGCTGGTTACCGCGTCCACCGGCTTCGACGTGCTCACCCACGCCATCGAGAGCTATACCGCGGTGCCCTACAGCCGCCGCGAGCGCTGCGCCGACCCGGCCGCGCGGCCGCCCTACCAAGGCGCCAACCCGCATAGCGACGCGGGCAGCATGGAAGCGATTCGCCTGGGCGGCCGCTACCTGCTGCGGGCGGTCAACGAGCCCGGCGACACCGAGGCGCGCATCGCGGTGATGTACGCCGCGACCCTGGCCGGCATCAGCTTCGGCAACGCCGGCGTTCACATTCCCCATGCCATGAGTTACTCGGTGGCCGGCAAGATCCGCGATTACTTTCCCGAGGGCTGGCCGGACGATCACAGCATGTGCCCGCACGGCCTCTCGGTGATCGTCAACGCGCCGGCGGCGTTTCGCCTGACCGGACCGTCCGGCCCGGGCCGCCACCTCGCCGTCGCCGAGGCACTCGGCGCCGATGTATCCGGTGCCGGAGAGGAAGAGGCCGGCGAGTTACTCGCCGGACGGCTCATCGAGATGATGCGCGCCTGCGGCGTCCCCAACGGGCTCGCCGGCCTGAATTACGACGAGAGCGACGCGGCCGACCTTGCCGAGGGCGCTTTCAAGCAGCAGCGACTGCTGAAGTTGTCTCCCGTTGCCGTCGACGTGACGACGCTCGAATCGCTGTACCGGGACGCCATGCGATACTGGTAGCCTGGACAGTCGAACTTCGCCCCGGGATTCATCCCGGAAGCAACCGTTTATTGCGCAACACCGGTTTCCGACGCCACCCGCTCGAACAGGGAATTGAAAAAGGCGGCATCTTCCGGGTCGAGACCTCGATGCCCCGGCAGGAACTTCGCCGCCGACTGGCCCGAATCGCGGCCAGTCAGGACACCGTCCTGTAGAACCAGGCTCTCGCGCACGAAATCGGCGGCGCGGCCGTGGCACTGCCCGCACGATTCCCGGAATCGTGGTGCGTTCGACACCTGTGCCAGTAGCATGGCGTACACTCGCCCGACTTCACCACCCGGCGGATAGTGATGCTCCAGGAACTGCCGAACGTCCCGAACCGGGTGCCGTCCCACCAGTTTCCCGTCCTCCACGCCGAGATACTTGCGCGCGAAGTCGCCGGCGTGTCCGTGGCACTCCTCGCATCGACTCTCCCAGATCCGGTGAAGATCGGCGGCGAGCACATCATGGGAAAGCGCGAAAACGAGCGACAGCAACAGGTAGCCGATGGTGATCTTCATCTGGCGCGTCCGGAGGTAGAGCCGAGTACATCACCGATTCTGGCCCAACATAGTGATGTCCGGCAATCCGGCGCGCGACCGCCTGGGAACAAGCAGTCCGTCGGGCAGGGCCTCATTGCCCATCGAGCCCGGCCGGTCGTTGATGCTGTCGTTTCCTTGACAGCCGTCACGGCGCGCGACGACTCGGGCTGCTAACTTGAATGTCCATCGCGGCAGCTACCGCATCGTGGCGGCCGCCAACCCGCGAATGCCCCGGAGGTATCATGCGTAGGAAGCCAATCTTGTTTTTCGCACTCGTTTGCCCGGTGCTTCTGTACACCGCACGCGCCGACGACACGGCGCTGCTCGAGGAAGCCCGCAACGTGGCCGCCGCAATGCCGCCCAAGCTCATGAGCGTCCTGCAGGAGGAGATCGCCCGCGGCGGCCCCGAAGGCGCGATCTCCGCGTGCAGCGAGAAGGCCCCGGCAATGGCCAAGGCCGCGTCCGAGAAAACGGGCTGGTCCATTCGACGGGTGAGCCTGAAAAACCGCAACCCCAAGGCCGTGCCCGACGACTGGGAGCGCGCGGTCCTCGAAGAATTCGATCGCCTGGCAGCATCGGGGACAGACCCCAAGGCGCTGGAGAAGGCGGAAACGGTCGTCATCGACGGCGCGCGCACGTACAGATACATGAAAGCCCTGCCGACCCGCGAACTGTGCCTGAACTGCCATGGAAAACGCGAACAGATGTCGGAAGACGTGCTCGCCAAGCTCGAGGCACTCTATCCGAACGATCTCGCCACGGGCTACGACGTCGGGCAGATACGCGGCGCTATCACGATAAAGAAACCGCTCTAGGCAGGTGCCGGCCGCGGCCCGCGACGCCGCGGCCGGGCCGGGACACGCTTAGACCCGAATCAAGCGGGCGACGACGCCGATTGCCGGCGGAGGCGTCGGGCGCCCAAAGACCGCTGGATATTGACCGGGCACAATCGCCGCCGGGCGTGGTTCCTGTCGGCCAGTGACGAGGCGCCCATATGCCCGGTTACGATGCGTCGCTGAATCGACGCCACGACGTCGATGTTATCGAGTGTCCGCCGTTCTCGCGTCTACCCGCGTTCTCCCATTTTCTCACTCAAGCATTCGACCGGACCCGGCGTTGACTGTTCTTGCAGTATTCTCTGGACACGTGAACTTGATTCTCCCTCGAAGGCGTCGAAATCACCGCGATCGTTCATCTTCGGTACCGGTGGACTCGACCGGTCTGCCTTGTCCAATTCCCGTGCCAATACCCGACTACCCCGACATCCCGCATGTCTCGGTCGGATCGGCGAGATGTTCGTCGAACCCCCAACCGATCACCTTTCTCGTCGATCGTTCGACGTCGAAGTAGTAGTAGCAATAGTAGTCAAACCGCGGCCGCTTGAAGTGATACCGGTCCGTCGTCTCGTCGAGTTTCTCGATGTTCGTCAGGTGTTCGACGTTCGCCGGACGGTAGAGCGAGAATTTTGGATCATTGTAAGTATCAATAGTACGCCCCATCTTTACATACGTATTCATTCCGCGTTTAAACTGCTCGTGCGCGCTGTAAAATGCCAGGCAGCCGCCCAACGCCAGCACAATCGACAGAATCATCACCAATCGCAAGTGCTTCAATATCGTCATTTCCCGCTTCATCTTCGTTCCTTCGCTTCGTCCACCGTGAGATAAATCCCCATCGGCACGCCGGCCGTCAATCCTAGCCCCACTGCGCCTGCCGCCGGCAACATGGCCGGCACGTTGCCTATGGTGCGAAGCCAGGAGTCCTGCTCGCCCGCCAGCCGATCGAATCCCATCTGCATCCAGTCGTGTATCTTCGATGTCGCCTGCATTCCCGGTAACGTGCCGATCGTTCGTGACACCGACCCGCCCTACCGCCAGTAGTTCTCGCAGGTGAACGAAAACATACCGAAGGTGACATTCTGATTCAGCGGTGTGTTGGTTCCGAAGGTACTACCGCTTTTTGAGACATATATCGGACCTCTCATTTTCTCGACGTTGTTACCGTCCGGCTCATTTGTCTCATCCTCCATTTCCACCTCCATGTCGTAACCCGACAGCTTGTTGTAGCTGTATCTCGCGATACTCGTGGCGAATCCTGCCTTCGCTCCATCACTGAAACTGCCTCCATTCCAGTCGACGATCGCACCGTTGGCTACGGTGTTCAGTCCTACCCGGCCCATCGTCCAGGTATCGCCGTAATGTCCGCCGATGCCCCCGAGTACCGCGCTACCGGCCGCGCCCTTCAGCACCGCAGTGAAATCGCCTCCAGTCGCGACCATCGTACCGATAACGCCTGCCGCGGCACCCCCGGCCGCGCCTCATAGAGTGAAGGCAGCACCCGAGATGGCGGCGCTGGTGGATGTGCCCGCAGCCCAGATGACCGTGTTGCTGACAGCGCCGTATGTGACCACCGCCGCGACGATCGCAATTACCGGCAGAGCCTTTTTATGCCACTTGTTCGCCTTCTTGATCTGCCGCGCCAGCTCTCTCCACTGCCAGGCCTGGTGGATCACCCCGTTGATGCGCTTTTGCGCTCCCGCCGACAGGCCGATGTCCATCTTTCCGGTGCCAATGGCGTAGAGTTCCTCGCGGCTAAAGTTGCGGTTGATGTGCGGTAACTCCGCCCGTATCAACATATTGGCGCTCGCGTCGTTCGCCCGCTCGTGCGCCCTGGCCTGTGAGTGCGTCTAGTTAACGTTCGTCGGCCGCGGTTTGTTGAACAGCTCGCCGGCAATGTACTGCCATGTCTCGGCACCCGACAGGTGTCGCGGGATGTTGGGGTTCCAGTTGAAGTATCCGCTCGGGTCGGTGCCGTTGAGCGGGGAGTTCCACAGGTAGCTGTAGCGGTTGTGGCTCTGGGTGTTGAGCGGCGCCTGGATGAAGAGGTCGGCGGAGATGAAGCGGCCGATGCCGGGATGGTAGACCCGTCCGACCATGTGCACCAGGCCAACACCCACGAGTTCGCGGTGACCGGTGAAGCCGCGGCTGGTGATGTTCACGAGGTGCTCGGCGGAAGATAGGTTCGGGTCGTAGACGGCGCGGCGGCGCTGGCCGAAGGGGTCGTAGCGGTATCGCTCGATGAGATAGCCGTGTTCGTCGCTTAAGGCCACGACCGAACCCGGGCAGTCGCCGTGCAGGTAGTGGGTGTCGGGGGAGTCACCCGTGTCGTGTTAGATGACCGCGATCACCGCACCGCCGTAGGTGACGTTGTAACGCGCCTTCTCGCCGCTCGTCGTAACCACGTGTTCGTATAGACCACCGACATAGCAGGTGGAGCGTTCGACGCGTTAGGTGAAGGCAGCGGCGCTATCGTCCGTCGGCGTCCCGATCAGCTCACCAGTGCCGATGTTGATGGCGAGAGTAAACACACCATAGCTTCAATCTATCGATATTGCGAATAGACCACGCGTTGAGTCTCAACACGGATTGCGTTGTAAAAACACGCCGTAAAAACGGTGTTACAGCTTCGAATAGCGACTGAATCGCTACACCTGTTTACTTACGGTGAGTGACTTCATCCCGTCGCGCGTGTGCATGCGCTTGCCCATGCCGCAGCCGTGCTGGCATGATCTCGTTCCCTCGAAATTACACGGCATAAGAATCCATGGGAGATCGTGACCTGCGCGGCAAACCAGTCGCGGACCAGATACTTGACGATATCGGATCGGAGATCGCCGGGTTGGCGAAGGAAGGCTGGAGTCCGAAACTCATGTCCATCACCATCGGCGAGCAATCGGAAGTGGACGTTTACGTGCGCAACCAGCGCCGCGCCGCGGAGCGCGTCGGCATCGCATTCGAGAACCGGCGCTACCCGGCGGACGTGACCCAGGAAGAGGTCAAGGTGGGCATCGAGGCGATGAACGTGGATCCGCGCGTGACCGGCATCATCCTGCAAAGACCGGTGCCGCCGCAGATATCGATCAAGGCACTGCAATCGGCGGTGCATCCGTTCAAGGATGTCGAGGGTCTGAATCCGGCGTCGATCGGCAACATCGTCTACAACGAGCTGGACCTCGCGCCCTGTACCGCGGCGGCGTCCGTGGAGCTATTGCGCCGTACGGGACTTCCCCTGGAGGGACTGGAAGTGGTGGTGATCGGGCACTCGGAAATCGTCGGCAAACCCATCGCCTTCCTGCTCATGGCCGAAGGCGCGACGGTGACGGTGTGTCACCACATGACACGCAGCGTGCCCATTCACTCGCGTCGCGCCGACGCCATCTTCGTCGCCGTGGGTCGGGCGCGATTGATCACCGGCGAGATGATCAAGCCGGGCGCGGCGGTGATCGACATCGGCATCAACGTCGAGGCCGGCGACGACGGCAATCGCATCGTGGGAGACGTTGACTACGCCACCGCGTCGGAAGTGGCCGGCTGGATCACGCCGGTGCCCGGCGGCGTGGGACCGGTGACCGTGGCCATGCTGATGCGCAACACGCTGGTGGCGCTGAAACAGCAGAAAGTCGCCTATGGAAAGGAATACGCGCCGCGCGTGATGCGCTAGGCGACTATCCCGGCGTGTTCTTCTCCACCCAGCGTTGACGTTCGCCGAGGTTTTCCCGCTTCCAGAACGGGGCGCGGTGCTTGAGTTCCTCCATGACGTCGCGGCAGACCCTGAACGCCTCGGCGCGATGGACGCTCCAGACCGATACCAGCACGATGTGCTCACCGGGCTCGACGTGTCCCACACGGTGCAGCACGAGCAGCTCCAGCACCCCGGCGCCCTCGCTGCACTCGGTGCACAGCCGCTCGAGTTCCTTTTCGGTCATGCCGGGATAGTGTTCGAGAAACATGCCCTCGACGGTATCGCCTTCGTTGAAATCGCGCATGGTGCCGACGAAGACCGCGTTGGCGCCGGCCTTGCCGGCGAGATCTGCGCGCCGGCGCGTGAACGCCCCCAGTTCGGCGTAGGGGTCGTAGGGCGTCTCTCGAAGCTCGATGATCACGGCGCGACCTTCAGCCGCCGGTCACCGGCGGGAAGAACGCCACTTCGTCGCCATCGGCGATCGGCGCGTCGACATCGGCATAGGCCTGGTTGATGGCGACGCGCACGTGAGGATCCAGCGGCAGCGCGGTGGCCTGGGACCAGAGTTCGCGGGCGTTGGCCGCCGGCGTCTCGATATCGAGCTGACCGGCGCCCACCTGCTCGCGCAACGAGGCAAAGAATCGTACGGTGACGCTCATGGGTTCATTCGTCCGTGCCTGAACGGGTTATGATGACCGGATAGGGGTTCGGGTGTCTCTTTTACCACGTCCCGGGGCGGCGATCGACGTCCGCCTCGAGGCTCATTGTAATGCATTGACATGAAAAGAAATTTCATTCCCGTAACGTTTTGCGTACTGACCGTCTCCGATACCCGCGGCGAGGCCGAGGACAAGTCGGGCAAGCTGCTCGTCGCCCGCGCCACCGACGCCGGCCACGTGCTGCACGAAAAGGCAATCTGCCGGGACGACGTCTACGACATTCGCGCCATCGTGTCCCGCTGGATTGCCGAACCCGGCGTGCAGGTCGTCCTGACCACCGGCGGCACGGGCGTCACCGGCCGCGACGGCACGCCCGAGGCGGTGACCCCACTGCTCGACAAGGTCGTCGACGGCTTTGGCGAGATGTTCCGGATGATCTCCTACGAGGAGATCGGAACCTCTTCGTTGCAGTCCCGCGCGCTGGCGGGCGTCGCCAACGGCACCTACGTGTTCGTTCTGCCCGGTTCGTCGGGCGCCTGCGCCACGGCCTGGGACAAGCTGGTCGCGCAGCAACTCGACTACCGCACGCGTCCGTGCAACCTGGTGGAATTGATGCCGCGACTGCTGGAAGGCCGCTAGCGCGTTGCCTGAAGCCCGGCGCGCTACCCGTCGACGGGCAGATCGTGTCCGAGCCGGTTGAAGAACTGGTACAGGAAGCGGTAAGTCAAGCCCCAGACCACGCGCGGGTCATGCTTGTCGACGCGGATGCCCGGAAAGCGCCGGTTCTCGGCGCGCCAGTCGACCTCCACCCGGTTGCCCCGGTCGACGAGGCGGGAAACCGGCACGCGCTCCACCGCGGCCACCTCGTAGTTGGGTCTGACGGGCACGGCTTCATCGAGCGCGTAGACGAAGCAGGAGATCACCATGCCCTCGGAGGTGCCGCCTGTTCGACCCTTCAGGTCGTCGAGCCGGCCAATGTAATGCCCGGGTTCCAGGGCGACGCCGATTTCCTCCAGGGTCTCGCGCACCGCCACCGCCTGTTCGTCGGCGTCCCGCGGCTCGCGGCGTCCGCCGGGAAACGCCATCTGTCCGGACCAGGGGTCGCCGTTCTTGCGCGCGCGCTCGATGAAAAGCACCGAATGCTCGTCCCCGACGGGCTCGAGAATCATCGCCACCGCGGCGTGAAGCGCGGGCTCGACGGCGTGTACCACCGGCCGACGCTTGTCGAGGGATTGTTTCAGGCGGGACAGGTCGATGGTTTCGAGCGCGGTCTTCGTCTCCGTCACCAGTGAAATCCCGCCCCCAGGATGAAGCCTTCGCTCTCGGCGGTATTGGAACTGCCGCCCTCGTCGAAGTCGAGTTTGAAGCGCCGGAATCCCAGCCGCACCGAGACGAACGGCGCGGGCTCGAAGGACAGGCCGGCCTCGAACTCCTGGCCCTCGAGGTTCGAACGGGTACCGACGTCGTCGAGTTCCGGCAACCAACTGGTGTGGCCGTACAGCGACAGCGACTCGCCGACCCCCACGCGCCCACCGGCGGTAAGACGCGGGCCGGAGGACGATTCGCCGCTGTCCAGCCCGATGGACTCCCAGCCGGCACCCAGCGAAATGAAGCTGTTGTCGCTCAGCGAGAAAAAACGGCGCTTGAAGTCGATGCTGGTGTGGTCGGAATTGTCGATGCCGATGTCGTCGAGCGAGGACTCGTAGCGCGCGCCGCGTACGCCCCACTGCCGACTCAGCCAGATCTCCGTGAATCCGTTCGGCGTACCGGGATCGCCAAATAGTCGGGCGGCGGTCCCGCTGTCGTAAGCGTTCGTATCGTAGGGGATGTGCCACCAGTCGAGGCCAAGATCCGTTTCAAGCGGATCCGCGGCACGGGCCGTACCACCGACTAGCGCGAGGCCGACCACGCAGCTGGCCAGGACGCACGATCTCGATAGTGTTACCGACAACGAATGATGCATCGCGGTCGATCCCGTGAAACGTCCAACCTATTGACCCTTGGGCTGCTTAGTTTACAGTAAACTACGGCTGTATTCTAACCCTCGATCAAGGATCTGCTCCGCTTCCCGCGTTGGCGCCGTCCGCTGTCGATATCGAAAATTCAAAGCGTTAGCCTTCCGATCGTCGCGTCCTTGGGAACGCGCGTGGCCATGGCGTAATGATTCGCGTGTCCGAAATCATAGCGCCGAAGCGCGCAATGGTTAGAATCACGCATTGTTCAATTCAAGTCACGTTAGCCATGAACGATTCCGTCGAGCATGCACCCGATGCCGTGAGACTCGATCGCTGGCTTTGGGCGGCGCGTTTCTACAAGACCCGCCAGCTGTCCGCCGCGGCGCTCAAGGGCGGCAAGGTCGAGCACAACGGGCGCAAGGCGAAGCCGTCGCGCGAGGTGCGCGTGGGCGATACGCTCGTCATTCGCCGCGACCGGTTCCGCTACGAGGTACGGGTCGCCGAGTTGCGCGAAAAACGAGTGGGCGCGGAGCTCGCGCGCCTCATGTATCAAGAATCCGAGCAAAGCATCGAGCAGCGGCGCCTGCTCGAGGAACAACTCGAGGCCAACCGGCGCACGGTGCGTTTCGCCGACGGGCGACCGGGCAAGAAGGATCGTCGAGTCATGCAACAATTCAAGCGCGAGGGCCTGTCATGAGCGACGCACTGCGCAGCGTCTTCCTGGATCGCGACACCGTGGATCGCGGCGATCTCGATTTTTCCGCACTCGATCGTGCGCTGCCGGACATGGCGTCCTACGGTGCCACGCCCCCGGACCTCACCATCGACCGGGTGGGCGACGCCGAGGTCGTGATCACCAACAAGGTGGTCATCGACGACGCGGTGCTCGAAGCCTGTCCCGACATCAAGCTCATCGTGATCGCCGCCACGGGAGCCAACAACGTCGCCCTGGAGACGGCCGCGCGGCGCGGCGTGGCGGTTTGCAACGCCAGGGACTATGCGACCAGCAGCGTTGCCCAGCATGTATTCACGCTGCTGCTGGCGCTGGGCCGCAATATCTGTCCCTACGCGCAGGCGGTGCGCGAAGGACGCTGGAACGAGAGCGAATTCTTCTGCCTGCTCGACTACCGCATCATCGACCTGCAGGAGAGAACCCTGGGAATCATCGGTTACGGCAACCTCGGGCGGGCGGTAGCGAAGATCGGAGAGGCGTTCGGCATGAATATCCTGGTCGCGGCGCGTCCCGGCACCGAGCCGACCCGCGACCGGCCCGCCATGGACGAGTTCCTCGAGCGCAGCGACGTCGTCACCCTGCATTGCCCCCTGGTGCCGGAGACCCGTAACCTGATCGACGAGACGGCGCTGGGGAGAATGAAGCCCGAGGCGATCCTCATCAATACCGCGCGCGGCGGCATCGTCGACGAAGCCGCCCTCGCCCGGGCCCTGACCGAGGGCAGCATCGGCGGCGCCGGCCTCGACGTGCTGTGCGTCGAACCGCCGGACGGCAGCAGCCCGCTCATGCAACTGTCGCTGCCCAACCTGATCATCACGCCGCACAATGCCTGGGCGAGCCGCCGATGCCGCCAGCGACTGGTCAACCAGATGGTGGAGATCGTCGAGGCCTGGTCCGACGGCCGCGCCATCAACCGCGTGGCGTGACATGAACCTGGACGCCGAGCACGTCCCCCTGTCGCTCTACGTCCATTTTCCCTGGTGCGTGCGCAAGTGTCCGTACTGCGACTTCAATTCCCACGCCCTGCGCGACGCCTTGCCGGAACAGTCCTACCTCGACGCGTTGCTGCTCGACCTGGACGAAGAGTTCGCGCATGTCCGCGGCCGACCGATCACCAGCATTTTTTTCGGCGGCGGTACGCCAAGCCTGGTGTCGCCCCGTGCCATCGGCACGGTAATCGACTTCGTCGCCGCGCGCGCCGCCCTCGACGCCGATGCGGAGATCACGCTGGAGGCGAACCCGGGTGCCAGCGACCGGGCTCGGTTCGGCGGCTATCGAGAGGCGGGGGTCAACCGGTTGTCGATCGGCGTGCAAAGCTTCAACAACCGCCTGCTCACACAGATCGGCCGCATCCATGACGCGCGGCAGGCGCGCGCCGCCGTGGAGGGCGCGCGCGACGCCGGCTTCACCGACCTCAACATCGACCTGATGTTCGGCCTGCCGGGGCAGACCCGCGCCGACGCCGCGGCGGATATCGAGGCCGCCGTGGCGCTGTCGCCCGAGCACCTGTCCTACTACCAGTTGACGCTCGAGCCGAACACGCTGTTCCACGAGAAGCCACCGGTGCTACCCGACGAGGAAGAGATATTCGCCATGCACGAATACGGGCTGGAGCGGCTGCGCGGCAAGGGCTTGTTTCGCTACGAGGTCTCGGCATTCTCGCGCAGTGGCCACGAGTCACGCCACAACCGCAACTACTGGGAGTTCGGCGACTATATCGGCGCCGGTGCCGGCGCACACGGCAAGTTGACCGCCGCCGGCCGCGTGACGCGCTACACCAAGCCGCGCCATCCCCGCGAATACATGGGCCGCGGCGAACGTTTTCGCTCGAGCGAGACCATGGTCGGGGACGAAGAACTGGTGTTCGAGTTCATGCTCGGCGCGCTTCGATTGACGGAGGGTTTCACGCTCTCGACCTTCCATGCGCGGACCGGCATCGACCCGGGGTCGATAGAACCGCGACTGGCGCCGCTGATCGAAGCGCGGCTGTTGCGACGAGCGGGCGAGCGGGTGCGCGCGACCGAGCGCGGCTACCTTTACCTGAACGAAATTCTCGAGGAATTGCTTCCGCCGCGCCGCGACGTGCCGGCGCAGTCGGAGGGCGCCGCATGAGCGGGCCCGCTTTCCGCGGAATCCGCGCGCCCGGCAGGCAGGAGGCGCCGAGCGGGCGGCCTGACGCGTCCCCACCGCGCCGCCGCGAACCAGCGCGTGGCATGACTCGCGTCGAGGGTGGAGACGGCGTGTGACGAGACGGCGGCACGCCGCACGGGGAGACGGGTCGCCCGATCCGCCTCCCTGCGCCGCGGGCGCCGCCGTGGCGGCGATCAGCCGGCGAAGTTCTTCGCCACGAAATCCCAGTTGATCAATTGCCACAACGCGCTCACGTAGTCCGGGCGCGCATTGCGGTAGTCGATGTAGTAGGCATGCTCCCACACGTCGACGGTCAGCAGCGGTACGTCGTCGGTGGTCAGCGGCGTGCCGGCATTCGAGGTGTTCACGATGCCCACGGAACCGTCGGGCTTTTTCACCAGCCAGGTCCAGCCGGAGCCGAAGTTGTTGGCGGCCGAGGTGCCGAACTGCTCCTTGAACTTGTCGAACCCGCCGAAGGCGGCGTCGATGGCCGCGGCCAGGTCGCCGTCGGGCTGATTGTCGCTCGACGGGGCGCGCAGGCAGTTCCAGTAGAAGGTGTGGTTCCAGATCTGCGCGGCGTTGTTGAACACGCCGCCGTCGGATCTCTTGACGGTCTCCTCGAGGCCCATGTTCTCGAATTCCGTGCCCGGAATCAGTCCGTTGAGCTTGGTGACGTAGGTCTGGTGATGCTTGCCGTAGTGATAATCGATCGTTTCGGACGAAATCACCGGCTCCAGTGCGTTTTTCTCGAAGGGAAGCGGGGGCAACTCATGCGCCATGACGACGTTCTCCAATGGTTGAAAAGACAGAAGATAAGGAAGGCGCCGGACGTTCTCAAGGCCCGGCGCGAGGCAGGCGGCGGACGCGGCGGGCGTCTCAGTAACCGGTCAACTCCATGTATCCCTCTCCGCGAACGCTAACATTGTCCACACTGCCCTCGACATCCACAACCCCTTCCCAGTAGGTAAAGTCGAGGTTGAGCTCCTGGTCCTCGAAGGCGGCCGACAGCGACAGCTCGATGTTCGCCGCGGCGATTGCGATTCGCCAGCCCACCGGGTAGCGGGACGACGCGGTTTCGCCTTGCCACCACGCCACGGGCTCGAGCAGCACGTCCTTCGGGTCGAAGTAGCGTGCCCTGCCCGAGCGATCGACATGGACCGCGTAGCGAAAATGGCCGTCGTTCTCGCCGCGCACCTGGAAGATCATCAGCGTATCCCCGTTCGCGAGGCGCAGCGCGAACCAGTCCCAGCCGAGCTGATCCTTCGACAACACCTCGGTGGACCATTCGCGGTCCATCCACACCCGCCCGGTGACTTCGAACGCCCGGCCGTCGAGGACGAGCATGCCGGCGGCGTCGAGGTTGGGGAGGCTGTAGTAATACGACGCGGTGTCGCCGCGCGGATCCTTGGCGCTGTAGCCCGCCTCGCCCTGCGGCAGCGGCGGCGCGTCGGATTGCAGCGACAGCGTCACCGACGCCGACTCGCTGCTTGCCGACAACGTGGCCGCGAATTGCGCGTCGACCGCCGGCGGATCGGCGCGAACCGACCAGCCGTTGACCCAGACCGCGAAGGGCTCCGCCCGCGCCCCGGCGAGGTCCAGCGCCCCGCGGGCGTAGTCCTGCCAGGCGAGCAGGCGGCGGTTCTCGACGTCGCTTACCGCGAAATGCGCCATCCAGCCGTGCTCGCTTCGCCATGCCGATTCCGCGTACTCGTCGAAGGCGCCGTGGCCGAAGCGAAAAAAAGTGAGCTGGAAACCGAAGCGACGACCTTCGCGCGTGCGCAGGTTGCCGGTGTAGTACCACCACTCCTGGCGAAAATCCGGATGCGTGCCGTGATCCCGTGGGAACCGAAGAGAACGGCCTCGTTCCACCGCGGCCCAGTCACCCTGCCGTTCGGCGGTGAGGAAGTCGACGACGTCGGAGTCACCCGTGCCCGGCTCGACGGCGTCATCGCTCGAGAACCATGTCGAACGCGCCCCGGCAATCGCGAGGACGAGCGCCACGACAACCAGCGCGAAGCGGCGTCCGGGCGTCATGGCGTCAATCGCCGCGCAGGTTGTCGGCGACGGCGAATCGCCGCAGCCGCCAAGCAGGGTACAGGCCGGCCGCCAGCGCCGCGCCCACCGCCAACGCCAGGGACTGCCCGACGACGAACGGATCGATGACCGTCTGCATCGTCCAGCCGAACGAGCGCAGGTTGATCACGCGAATCAGGAGCACGCAGAGCGCCAGGCCGATGGGCAGGGCCAGCAGCCCGGCCGCCAGCCCGGTCAGGGTCGTTTCGCCGAGCACCTGGCCACCGATCTGGGCGGGGGTGAAACCGAGCGCGCGCAGGGTGGCAAACTCGCGTGCGCGTTCGAGCTGCAGCGCCATGAGCGCGGAGACGATGCCGGTCACGGCGACGACCACCGCGAGCAGGCGCAGGATGCCGGTGACGCGAAACGTGCGGTCGAAGATTGCCAGGGAAGCCTCTCGCAGGGTGCGGTTGGAACGCGCATACAGGGTGTCGTCCCGGTTCAGCGAGCGATTGAAGGCGGCCATCACCCGCTCGACGTCGAAGCCTTCGGCGAGGTACAGCGACGCGGCGCGATAGCCGCGCGGGTCGAAGTGCCGTTCGAAGGTATGCGGAGACAGGGTCATCACGCCCCGCTCGGTGGAGTAGTCGGTGTACACCGCCGCCACGTCGAAGCCGCGCGGGCCACGATCGGTCGCCAGCTCGAAGGTGTCCCCCGGCGCGAGGTCGAAGCGGTTGGCGAACGGTTCGGTCACCAGCACCGCGCCACCGGACCTGAATCGTTCGAACAGCTTCTCGCGATCGCCCGCCTTGACCTGGAAACCCGCGAAGCCCTCGGGCGTCGTGTCGAGCACGAATATCTCCACCGGGCCGTGGCGCGGGTCGTCGACGGTCAGGCGGCGCCCGAGGGCGATCGAGTCCACGCCTTCGAGGTGGCGCAGCGACGCAATGAACGCGTCGGTAAACGCAGGGGCGTCGGTAGCCGGCGTGCTGATGTAGATATCGGCGCGAAGATATCCCCGCAACCAGTCTTCGACACTGGTGCGGAAGCTGCCGATCATCAGCGCCACGCCCAGGGTAGCTGCCACGGCCACCGACAGCGCCGCGGTGGCGACGCCGGTTCGGGACAGGTGGGCGCGCACGTTGCGCACCGCCATCACCACGCCAGGTCGCTCCATGCGCGCGGCCGCTGCCTCCATGCCGCGCGACAACGTCCACACCAGCGCCGGTGCCAACGCCGCGGCGCCGAGTATCAGGAGAAACAGCGCCGCGAACGCCGCGACGAGGGAATCCTCGTTCAACCAAAGAACCAGCAGCGCCGCCGCGATGGCCGCCCCGGCGGCGCCCAGCCAACGGCGCGAGTGCAGCGCGGCGGTTTCCTGGGACGAGCGCGTGAACAGGCCGCGCGGCGGCGCCCGCCGGGCTTCCAGCGCCGGTATCGCCGCGGCGAACACGGTGGCGCCGGCGCCCAGCAACGCGGCTTTCGCGAGCGTGATCGGCGCCAGCGTCAATGCCGACCCGGCGAGGTCGAAATACAGCGCGTCGATGGTGCCGCTGACCATGGCGTAGAGGAACCCGCTGAGAAACACGCCCAGCGCCACGCCCAGCGTCACGCCGACCGCGGCGATCACCGCGGCCTCGGCCAGCAGCCACGCGAACAGGCCGTTGCCGGTCATTCCCAGCGCGCGCAACAACCCGAACAGCGGCCGGCGCCTGACCACCTGGAAACTCACGGTGTTGTAGATCAGGAACAACCCGATCACCAGCGCCAGCAGGCCCAGCGCGGTCAGGTTGGTACGAAACGCGCGGGTCATGGCGAACTGCGCGCGGTTGCGGGTCTGCGTGTCGACCAGGTTAACGCCCGGCGGCAGCAACGATCTCAAGGCTTCCGCCTCGTCCTCGTCGTCGAGGCGCACGTCGACGAAACTCAATCGCCCGGCGGATCCCAGGAAGACCTGGGCCGCCGCGATGTCGGTGACCAGCACGTTGGCGGGCAACGCGGCGCCGGCATCGGCGTTCAGGGTACCGGCGAGATGAAAGTCCCGGGTGCGCCGGCCGTAGGCCAGCGTCAGCGTATCGCCGACCGCCAGGCCGAGCCGGTCGGCGAGCGCGGCGGCGGCGAACACCGGAAAGGGCCTCGGCTCGGCATCGCCGGGGTCGAGCCGCATGCCGCGCAGGCGGTAATCCGACACCGGGTCCACGCCCATGAGTTCGAGCGTCTCGCCGCCGGCGGTTACCGAGCCCCGCACCACCGGCGCGGCGTCGCGAATGCCGGCACGCACCTTGACGAGGGTGAAAATCTGCTCGTCGATGCCGCCGGTCGCGCCGCTCACGCGATGGGTGGCGACGCCCTGCAGCGCGCGATTGGCGCGCTGGAACTCGCGCTCGGCACTCACGCTGGACACGTCCACGGCGACCACCACGGCCACGCCGATGGCCACCCCCACCAGCGTCAGCAGCCCCTGCACGGGATGTTCGCGCCATTCGCGCAATATGGCGAGAAGGGGCAGCATCGGTCAGTCGAGACGGCCGTGGTGCAGCGTGAGGCGACGGCCGGCGACGTCGGCCGCAGCGACGCTGTGGGTCACCATGATCACCGTGCTGCCCCGTGACGCGGCCTCGCGCAGCAGTTCCAGCACCGGGGCACCCGCGGCCTCGTCCAGGTTCCCGCTGGGCTCGTCGGCAAGGACGATGGCTGGCGCGTGCACCATCGCCCGGGCCACGCCCACGCGTTGTTGTTCGCCGCCGGACAGAACGTCGGGGAAGCTGTCGCCGCGATCGCCGAGACCGAGTCGTTCGAGCAGCGCGTCGGCGCGCTTTGCGTCGGCAATCCCGTTGAGGCGCAGCGGCAGGAGCAGGTTTTCGCGTACCGTCAGCGTGGGTACCAGGTTGAAGAACTGGAAGACGATGCCGACGTGGCGGCGGCGAAACCGCGTGCTCGCCGGCTCCGGGACACCGGAGAGCTCCACGCCGCCGACGCGCACGCTGCCGGCGTCCGCGGCCTCGATCGCGGCCACGATGTTGAGCAGCGTCGACTTGCCGCTGCCGCTCGGTCCGGTGATGGCGACGAACTCCCCGGCGCGAACGTCGAGGTCGACGCCGTCGAGCACCCGTCGCAGGCCGGTGGCATCGCGGTACGCCTTGGATACGTCGCTAAGACGTACAACCGGATCGATCTGGTCGGCTTGCGGCACGAAGCGTCTAGCGCTCCTTCCCACGATCGCGTCGCGGCGATGTTCCGCTCGGCAAGCCGATCGGGAGCCCTGCATCGGCTCGTTCTTGAATGACGACGCCGCCACGATACGCCGTGTAGCACGCGCGCTGGGTCGATGTTCCCGGGGTCAAGGACTCTCGCTCGTTTGGGTTGGTTTGACCGGCCCTAGCCGATTCGACGCTCGAGGGCTTCCTGGTAGGCGGCTTCCGCGTGCAGGTCGCGATGCCCGCCGCGCGCCAGCGACAGCCGGGCGAGCAGGTAGCGCAGGCGACGTCCCGCCGCGCGTCGTTCGCTCTCGTCGAGCGCGCCCGCCAGCAACTGTTCGACCTCGAAGATCTCGCGGCGCAGTCCGACCTCCGGCGGCAGGTAGCCGGCGTTCTTCAACACCCGGTAGGCGACGCGCAGGGACTCGGGCACCAGCGCGTCGTCGTCCAGCTCGAGCGGCTCGCCCTTGCCCGGCAGGTCGTCGAGCTCGCCGCGCTCGATGGCCTCTCCGATGCGCCGTTCGGCAAGTTGGTCGATGAGTAACATGGGTGCATTATCGCCGCTCGGGGCGGCAGGCGAAACCGGAGGCGTCGTGCCCCGCGACGCTGCGATTATAATGCCCGCGCCGAACGGCAGTACCAGCAGAACCCGACGACTCTTTTAACCAGCTCATGACAATCATCGACCGCTTCATTGCCTCAACCGCGGCGCAGTGCCGCAACGTGGTGCTCCCCGAGGGGGACGACCGACGAATTCTCGAGGCCGCTCGCCGGCTCGTGGACGAAGGGATCGCCCGGCCGATCGTTCTCGGCGATACGAACACCATTGCCGCTCTCGCAAACGATGAGAACGTGTCGCTGCGCGACATCGAGATCGTCGACCCCGCCGCCGTCGACAGCGAGCGACTCGAACGATACGTGGAACACTACGTTGCGCGGCGGGAGAACGCGCGCCCCGGCGTGGCGCGGAGGATGATGAAAAAACCGCTCTTCTTGGGCTCGATGATGGTGGCGACGGGCGACGCCGACGCCGTGGTGGCGGGCGTGTCGCACCCGACCGCCCGGGTGATCGAGGCAGGACTGATGATGGTGGGTACGGCCGCGGGAATCGACACGCCGTCGAGTTATTTCCTCATGGAGGTACCCGGACGCGACGGGCAGCCGGCAAGACCGCTGATCTTCGCCGACTGCGCGGTCAACATCGAGCCGAACGCCTCGCAACTCGCCGACATCGCCCTGGCTTCGGCGGCCAGCGCGCGAAAGCTGCTGGACGAACCGCCGCGCGTGGCGATGCTGTCGTTCTCGACCAAGGGCAGCGCCCGTCATGCGCTGGTGGACAAGGTGCTCGAGGCGCTGGCCATCGCCCGCGAGCGCGATCCCTCGCTCGCCATCGACGGCGAACTGCAGGCCGACAGCGCGCTGGTGCCGTCGGTGGCGGCGGCCAAGGTGAAAACGCCGAGCGAGGTGGCCGGACGCGCCAACGTGCTGGTATTCCCCGACCTCGAGTCCGGCAATATCGCCTACAAGCTCACCCAGTACCTGGCCGGCGCCACCGCCATCGGGCCGTTGCTGCAGGGATTCGCCCGGCCCGTGTCCGACCTTTCGCGCGGCGCAAGCGTCGACGATGTCGTCGCCGCCTGCGCCATCACGCTCGGCATGGCCGATTGACGCCCTAGCCGCGCTCCTCGATGGGCACGTAAGGACGCGGTTCGGGCCCGTTGTAGAGGGTCAACGGGCGAATGAGTATGTTGTTCTCGATCTGCTCGAGCACCTGCACCGTCCATCCGGGCACGCGGCCAACGGCGAATATCGGCACGAACAGGTCCTCCGGAATGCCGTGCAGGTGGTAGACCACGCCGGCGTAGAAGTCCACGTTCACGTTCACGCCGTGTCGCGCATACGGCTTCATGGCCTCGACGATGGACTGCAGGATCTCGAACCACTGCGGCTGGCCGAGTTGCTCTGACAACCGCTGCACACCGTCGCGCATGTGCCGGGCACGTGGATCCTCGGCGCGATAGACGCGGTGGCCGAAGCCCATCACCGGTTCGCGGTTGGCGCGCTTCGCCTTGACGTACGCGGCGGCATTGTCGGGACTGCCAACCTCCTGGGCCATGCGCATGACGTTCTCCGCCGCACCGCCGTGGGCCGGCCCCGACAACGCCGCCACCGCCGCGGTAATCGCCGCATGCAGGTTGGCGTCGGTGCCGGCCACCACGCGCGCGGTGAACGACGACGCGTTGGAGCCGTGCTCGGCATGCAGCACCATGTCTGTATCCATGAGCCTGGCTGAATCCTCGAGTGGCTTCTCGCCCGTGACCATGTAGAGGAAGTTGGCCGCGTGACCGAGGTCCGGGTCCGGCGCCACCGGTTCGGCGCCACGGCGGATGTGATGGTGCGCGGCGACGATGGTCGGCACTTGCGCGGTGAGCCGCACGCCCTTTCGCCGAACCGCCTCGGCGGAATTGTCGGACACCTCGGGGTCGAAGGCTCCCAGCGCCGACACCGCGGTGCGCAGGACTTCCATCGGGTGGGCCGCCGCCACCTGGCGGATGATGTCGTGGATTGCGCCGGGCAGTTCGCGCGCGCCGCGCAGCTCGGCGTTGAAGGCGTCGAGCTCGGCGCACGTGGGCAGTTCGCCGTGCAGCAGCAGGTAGGCGGTTTCCTCGAAGTTCGATTGCGTGGCGAGATCGTGTATGGAGTAGCCGCGGTAGCGCAGCTCGCCGGCGCGGCCGTCGATGAAGGTGGTGGGGGAACGATCGAAATAAACGCCTTTCAGTCCGCGCCTGATTTCGATCTTGTCACCGTTTTCGCTCATCATACTCTCCGGTTGGTTCAACTCATGCCCGCGCTGCTATCGTTCGCGAGCGCAAACGCTCAAGTTTATAAAATCGGGCGATTTCAGACAGTACCAATGTATTCGCGCCAATGGGTTCAGCCGGTCGGCCGGCACCGGTAGAGACAATACGTGGCTGCTCGTGGTACAAGAATCCGCTTGACAAACCGATCCGGAGCGCCCTCGCCGTGAACGCGACCACGCAGTCCCTCCCCAGTGTGTGTCCTCTCGACTGCCCGGACACCTGCAGCCTCGAAGTCACTGTCGACGACGGGCGCATCACCCGGGTTCGCGGGTCGGCGGCCAATCCCTACACCGCCTCGGTGATCTGCAAGAAGGTGGCTCGATACTACCCCGACTTCGTGCATGGCGAGCGCCGTCTCACGCGTCCGCTGCTGCGCGTCGGCGCGCGCGGCAGCGACGCTTTTCGGGCGGTTTCCTGGGAGCAGGCGCTGGACGTGATCCACGAGCGCGTGACCGCGGCCGTCGAACGCCACGGCGGCGAAACCGTCATGCCGCTCAATTACGCCGGTCCGCACGGGCGGTTGGCGGTCGGGTCCATGGCGTCCAGGTTCTTCCACCGGCTCGGCGCCACCGAGATCGACCGCGGCCCGTTGTGCGGCGCGGTGCGGAGCACCGCGTATACGAGCCTGTTCGGGAGCGTGCAGGGCATGCCGCCCGAGCAGGCGGCGCAGGCGGAACTCATAGCGGTGTGGGGAAACAACGTGACCGTCTCCAACCTGCACTTCGCCCGCGTGCTCAAAAGCGCCCGGGCGCGCGGCGCGAAAGTCGTGGTGGTGGATCCCAGGCGGGTGCGCGTCGCCGAGCAGTGCCACCTGCACGTCCAACCCTTGCCGGGTACCGACGTGGTGCTGGCGCTGGCGCTGGCGGCGGAGTTCGAACGCCGCGGCGCGATCGACCGCGCATTCGCCGAACGACACGTCGCCGGCCTCGACGCCTACCTGGACGCCGCGCGCCGCTACTCGCTCGACGACGCGGCGCGCATCTGCCGCGTACCGCGTGCCACCATCGACGCGCTGGTCGAGTTGTACTGCGCCACCAGCCACATCGCGCTGTCCATCGGCAACGGCATGGAGCGCGGGCGCAACGGCGGATCAAGCCTGCGTGCCATCATGGCGCTGTCGGTGTTGCGCGGCGCGTTCGGTCGCGAGGGCGCGGGCGTCATTGCCAAGCACGGCACGTCCTTCCCGTACACCGACGACGCGCTGGAGCGTCCCGATCTCGCGAGCGGCGCCCGGCGTCGCGTGAACATCGTCGACACTGGCCGGGTCTTGCTGGACGAAAGCCTGGCGCCGCCGGTCACCGCGCTGTTCATATACAACCACAACCCGGTCTGCACCCATCCCGACCAGAACCGCTTGCGCCGCGCGCTGTCCCGCGAGGACCTTTTCGTCGTCGGCATCGACGTGGTCATGACCGACTCCATGGCCTACGCCGACGTCATCCTGCCGGCCGCCAGCCATTTCGAGTGCGACGACGTCTACGGTGCCTACGGCCAGAGCTGGCTGCAGCGCGCCGCGCCGGTGATCCCGCCCGTCGGCGAATCGCAGCCGAATACGGAAATCTTCCGCCGGCTCGCGGCACGCTTCGGCTTCGACGAGCCGTGCTTCGCCGACGATGACGCGGCCCTGATGCGCGCCGCCCTCGATGCCTCCGACCCCCGTCTTTCCGGCCTGTCGCCCGACAAGTTGCCGCTCGATGCCGCGTTGGCCATGAACGCCGGCGACGGCAGGCGCCCGGTGCTGTTCGACAACCTGTTTCCGAAAACCGCGTCGGGCCGGATCGAACTTTACAGCGCGGATCTCGAGGAGCGCTTCGGCTGCGGCGTACCGCGCTACCTCGAAGCCGACGACCACTGGCCGCTCATGCTGATCACGCCGTCGTCGAGCAAGCGGACCAACTCGACCTTCGGCGGCCACGCCGACAGCCGGGGCCCGGCAACGGTGGAGATCCATGCCGACGACGCCAAGGCGCGCGGCGTGGACGACGGCGACGCGGTGGTCGTGCACAACGATCTCGGCCGTGTCGCGCTGCGGGCGGTCATCTCCGACCGCGTCCCTCGCGGCGTGCTCTACAGCCCCAAGGGCAACTGGCTGGGCACCAGCCGCACCGGGCAAACCGTCAATGCCCTGGTGGACGCGGACCGCAAGGCGGACATCATGGGCGGCGCCTGCTACAACGATACCTTCGTCGAACTGACTCGCGAACGAGGCGCCGCGTGAGCCAGGCCAAGGAGGCGCGCGACCGCACGCTGAAGCTGCGCTCGCTGCTCGTCGAGCACGGCATCGGCGCGGCGTTGATCACCGACGAGGACGCCATCGCCTACTATGCCGGCTTCTGGGGATACCTCGGCATGGCGTTCGGCCGGCCCACGTGCCTGCTGGTGCACGCCGACGACGAGCCGGTCGTGATCACGCCGCTCCTGGAGAGCGAACTGGTCGGCGCCATGACCTGGGTGGCGGACGTGCGCACGTGCGAGGACGCCGGCGCCAACACCTGGCAGGCCGTGCTGCAATCGGCCCTTCACGATGTCGAGGGCGGGACGATCGGCATCGAGGCCGACCGGGTGCCGGTGCCGATTCGCAATTTCCTGGGACGCTTCGACTTCGAACTCGCCGGCGTCTCGCCGCTTATCGGTGGCATGCGCATGATCAAGTCGCCCGCGGAAATCGCCATCATGCGCCAGGCCGGCGAGGTGGCCGCGACCATGATGGCGGCGGCCCGCGACAGCCTGGCCGTCGGCGTGACCGAGTACGAGTCGGCGTTGGCGATATTCGAGGCCGGCACGCGCAAGTCGGCCGAACTGCTCGAGGAAGCCGACGATGCGGAGTTCGTCTCGCCGGTCATTCACGGACTGCCGATCCTGCAGAGCGGCGCCAACACTTCCATGGTGCATCGCCGCGCGGGGCTGAAACGATACGCCGCCGGAGACGCCGTGTACTTCTGTTTCTGCAATCTCGTCGATTTCAGGCACTACCGGCTCGGCTTCGACCGCCTGTTCTTCGTCGCTCGCGCCGACCGCGAGGCGGCGCGGGTGCAGCAGGCCGCCATCGACGCCCAGCAGGCGGCGGTGCGGGTGATCCGCCCCGGCATTGCCGCCGAGGAGGTGGCCTGCGCGGCGGATGCCGTCTATGCCGAGTACGGCTTCGCCCCGGGTTACCGAACCGGCCGCGCCATCGGCCTGTCGTACCTGGAACGGCCCGAACTCAAGGCCGGCGACACCACCATCCTGGAACCCGGCATGACCTTCTGCGTGGACGGCGGGGTCTCGGTGGACGGCGCGCGCGGCGGGCGCATCGGCGATTCCATCGTGGTGACCGCGACCGGCTGCGAGTACCTGACCGAGTTTCCCCGGGAGATCACGGTGGTCTGATGCGCCTGGCCGTGTACCAGTGCAAGAGCATCGGCGCGAACCCGACTGCGCGGCTCGAGTCGCTGCGACGCGCGGCGGCCGAAACCGCCGGCAGCGCGGACGTCCTGGTGTGTCCCGAGTTGTTCGCCACCGGCTACAACGTGGGCGCGGCGACGGTGCGACGCCTCGCCGAGCCGGTCGACGGCCCGTTCAACACGGCGGCCGCGGCGATCGCGCGGGACAACGGGCTCGCACTGGTCTACGGCTATGCCGAGCGCGCCGGCGACGACGTGTTCAACGCCGCCGTGTGTCTCGACCGCGACGGGCGGCGCCTGGCCAACCATCGCAAGCTCTACATGTCGGGCGCCTACGAGGAAGCCGCCTTCGCGGTGGGTCGTCGCTACACGGCATTCGACGTTTGCGGCGTGCGCTGCGGCCTGCTGATCTGCTTCGACGTGGAGTTCCCCGAGTCGGTGCGCGCCATGCGCCGCGCCGGCTGCGACGTGGTGATCGTACCCACCGCCCTGGTCGATCGCTGGGAATACCTCACCCGAACCATGGTGCCGACGCGCGCCATCGAAAACAACCTGTTCCTGGTCTATGCCAACTACGTCGGCAGCGAAGGCGGGCTGACCTACTGCGGCAACTCGGTCATCGTCGGGCCGGACGGCCTCGATCTCGCGCGCGGCGGTGCCGAAGAAGAACGGATCGACGCCCCGATCGACGTCGACAGGGCCCGCGCCGCGCGCCTCGTGCTGCCCTATCTCGCCAAGCTATCGGGCGCGACGATCGATCCGGCGGGCGCCTGAGGCGCGAATCGGCAAGGCGCCGCCCGTTCGACCGCGACGGCGTGTCCGTGATACGGTCGGGGTATCCCTGTGTTGGCGCCTGTTCACTAATTCGCGCCTCCTCTCCTGCACCCCGCCGGGTGATCCCCCCAACCTCCCGTACTAGAGGAATTCATCGTGATCGAATCCGGGAAAACCGTATCCATCGAATACACATTGTCCCTTGAGGACGGCACCGTCGTCGATACCAACGTAGGCCAGGATCCGCTGGTTTACGAAGCCGGCGGCGGCCAGATACTGCCCGCCCTGGACGCCGCGCTGGTCGGACTGTCCGAGGGCGACACCAAGTCGGTCGACCTTGCCCCCGGCGACGGCTACGGCGAGATCGACGAAAAGCTTCGCTTTGAAGTCGGTATCGATCAACTGCCGGAGAACGCGAGAGAAGTCGGCACGCCGCTGGTTGCCAAGCGCGAGGACGGCCAGGAGTTGCGCGTCCGGGTGCACGATCTCAACGACTCCACCGCGGTACTCGACTACAATCACCCGCTTGCCGGCGAATCGCTCTCCTTCTCGGTAAAAATCGTCGACGTCAGCTCGTAGCATTCCCGCCCGGAAGACGAGTCGTCGGCACCGCGGCGGGCCCTGAAGGATGGTGCCGCGCCGGCTCGCCGGGAGAAACGCCAACGGGAATGATTGGCCCGGCGCGGTTCTTGCTTTACCATCGACTGGCGCGTTCCGCCGCGACCGGGATTCGCCCGCAGCGAACCGTCGCCATGCCGCGCGCCGGTCAGAATCAATCTTTCAGATAATAGACTAATGGAAACCGTATCTGTTATCGCCGCGACCATGGGGGTGGCCTGGGCCAGCGGCATCAACCTCTACGCCGCGATTTTCGTGCTCGGCTGGATGGGCAGCACGGGGAGCATGGACCTGCCGCCGGATCTCGAGATCCTGTCGAATCCGCTGGTGATGGGCGCGGCAGCGCTGATGTATTGTGTCGAGTTCTTCGCCGACAAGGTACCCGGCGTCGACACCGCGTGGGACGCATTGCACACGTTCGTTCGCATTCCCGCCGGCGCGATGCTTGCCGCCGGCGCCATCAGCCCGCTCGGCCCCGGCGCCGAGTTGGCGGGGCTGATCCTTGGCGGCGCACTCACCGCCGGCACGCACGCCACCAAGGCCGGCAGCCGCGTTCTCATCAATACCTCCCCGGAACCGTTCACCAACTGGACGGCCAGCGTCGGCGAGGACATCGCGGTCGTCGCCGGTCTTTGGGCGGCGCTCAATCACCCGGTGTTGTTCGTCGTGGTGCTGGTCCTCCTCATCGCCCTGATGATCTGGCTGCTGCCGCGCATCTGGCGCGGCATTGTCGCGGTGGTGCGCAAGATCGCCAATTTCTTCTCGGGCAACAAGTCGCCCGGAACGCAGCCCGACGGGTCGGGGCCCGATACGCGGTCTCCCTGACGGCGGCGAGCCGGCGATGCTCTGGATCAAATCGCTCCATATCATCTTCATGGTGACCTGGTTCGCAGGGCTTTTCTACCTGCCGAGACTGTTCGTCTACCACGCCATGAGCGAGGACGCCGCCAGCATCGAGCGGTTCAAGATCATGGAGCGCAAGCTGTACTACGGCATCACCACGCCCGGCGGCGTGTTGACGCTCGTGTTCGGCACGTGGTTGTGGCTCGGCTACGGATTCACCGGCGGCTGGCTGCATGCCAAGCTGGCACTGGTGGCGGTGCTCGTCGGCTACCACTTGTGGTGCGGCAAGATCCTGCGGGATTTCCGCGACGACGCCAACACCCGGGGACACGTTTTCTACCGCTGGTTCAACGAATTCCCGGTGATCGTCCTGATCGCGGTGGTCATCCTGGTTGTGGTCAAGCCGTTCTAGCGCCCGGCCGGCGCGCTGCCCGCGCCGGCCCATCAACGTCGATTCCAATGTTCAACGTGGTCCTGTACCAGCCGGAGATTCCGCCGAATACCGGCAACGTCATTCGCCTTTGCGCCAATACCGGCTGCGCATTGCACCTGGTACGCCCGCTCGGCTTCGACATCGACGATCGAGCGCTGCGCCGAGCCGGCCTCGATTACCGCGAATTGGCCGCCATGACCGTCCACGACGATCTCGCGTCGCTCGTGTCGGCGCTCGGCGAAAAAGCCATGTTCACGTTCTCCACGCACCACGGTCAACGCTTCGACGCCGTTTCCTTTCCACCCGGGGCGGCCCTGGTATTCGGCCCGGAAACCCGCGGACTGCCCGCCGAGGTTCGCGAGCTGGCATCGCCCGGGCGACGCCTCGTCATACCGATGGTTGCCGGAAACCGCAGCCTGAACCTGTCCAACGCCGTGGCCGTCGCTGTCTACGAGGCGTGGCGACAACACGGATTCGGCGGCGCCGGATGAACCGTCAGCAGGCGGCGGGCGTGGTCCTCGCGCTGGGGGCGTTCTCCATCTGGGGACTGTTTCCGGTCTACTGGAAGCTGCTCGGTCACATCGATGCCCTGACCGTACTGTCCCACCGGGTGCTGTGGTCGGCGCCATTCGTCGGCCTGGTGATTCTTGTCGGCCGCCGTTGGCACACGCTGTTGGCCACCCTGCGCGAACCGCGCCACCTCGCGGTGCTGGCGATCACCGCGACGTTGATATCGATCAACTGGGGCGTCTACATCTGGGCGGTTTCCGTCGACAAGGTGGTCGAAGCGAGCATGGGTTACTTCCTGACACCGCTTTTGAACGTCGTGATCGGCTTTTTCATGTTCCACGAGCGGCTCTCCCGGGTGCAGTGGCTGGCGGTGGCCATCGCGGGCGCCGGGGTGGTGTACCTGTTCGCCGCGCGCGGCGTCGCCCCCTGGGTCGCGCTGACGCTGGGATTGTCATTCGCCGCATACGGCGCGCTGCGCAAGCAGGCAGTGTCCGACTCGATTACCGGGTTGTTTCTCGAGACGCTGCTGGTGGCGCCAGTGGCGTGGATCTATCTCGGTTTCGTCGCCGCCCCCGGCGGAGGATTCGGTGACGTGTCGCTATCCACCGACCTGTTGCTGGTCGGCGCCGGCATCGTGACCGCGACGCCGCTGATCCTGTTCGTGGCAGCGGCCAAGCGGCTGCACTATGCCGCCGTTGGACTGTTGTTCTACCTCACGCCCACGACGCAATTCGTGCTCGGCACGGTCGTCTACCGCGAACCGCTTCACGCGGCCGAGTTGGTGGCGTTCACCTGTATCTGGAGCGCGCTGGTGCTGTTCGGCGTCCACGGGTACATTGTCGCCCGCCGGGTCGGAACCGAGTAGGCCGCCGAAACCCCGCTTATACCGAAATTTCACCGAAACCGGACGGATCTCATGATCATCGATCTTGCCAAGATGTCTACCTCGCAGGTCTATTTCAGCCTGACCCAGACCGTGATCCCGCGGCCCATCGCCTGGGTGCTTTCCCGCTATGCGGACGGTCAGTACAACCTGGCGCCGTTCTCCTATTTCAACGCGGTGTGCAGCGACCCTCCCCTGGTGATGATCTCGGTGGGCCGAAAGCCCGACGGCAATTTCAAGGACACCAAGATGAACATCGAAGAGCGCGGGGCGTTCGTCATCCACTTGGTCGACGAGAACAACCTCGACGCCATGAACGAATCCTCCGCCACGCTACCCTATGGCGAATCGGAGCTGGCCGCCACGGGCCTGTCGACGGTCGAGTTCGAGGGCTTCGAGGTTCCGCGCATCGCCTCGGCCCCGGTGGCCTTCGCATGTACCCGCTACCAGGTGATCCAGCTCGGCAACACGCCGCAGAACCTGATCCTCGGCCAGGTCCATCGCATTTTCGTCGATGACGCCGTCGTCGGCGAGGACGCCAAGGGACGGGCCAAGGTGCTCGCCGAGCGCATCCGCCCGGTGGGCCGGCTCGGCCCGAGCGAGTACGTGACGTTCGGCGAAATCCTGCGCAAGGTCCGCCCCCAGTAGACGAACGACATGGATTCCGTCACCCAGGCCCTGCTGGGCGGTGCCGTCGGCGTCGCCGTCGCCGGCCGGCGTCATCCGCGCCGGGCCTGGCTGTACGGCGCGCTGGCCGCCAGCCTGCCCGACCTGGACGTGGTCATCGACTACGGCAACGCGGTGGACAACTTCACCCGCCACCGGGGCTTCACCCATTCGTGGCTGGTGCATACCGCGGTCGCACCGGTCCTGGCTTCGATCGGTTCGCGCTTCGACCGGCATTTTTCGCCCGGTCAATGGCTGCTTCTCGTGTGGCTGGCGCTGGTCACCCACGCCGGACTGGATGCGTTGACCGTCTACGGCACCCAGCTATTCTGGCCGCTGCACGTTCCGCCGGTGACAGGCGGCAGCGTATTCATCATCGATCCGCTGTACACGCTTCCGCTGCTGGTGCTGGCGGTTTTCGCGATGCTCAGGCCCGTCGCGAGTACGCGGCGCGGCGCGAACGTGGCGCTGGCAGTCTCGACGGCGTACCTGGTATTCGGCCTGGCCGCCCAGCACCACGTGGAACGGCGCGTTGCCGGGGAGATTTTCCGCCAGGGTATCGACGCCGACGCCGTCGACGTCACCGCCGCGCCGTTCACCACGGCGCTCTGGCGCATCGTGATCATGACGCCGACGCACTACCTGCAGGGATTCGCCTCGCTTTTCGACCCTGACGATGCGATCGTATTCACCCGATTCGACCGTGGCGCGGCGCTGGAGCCGTTGATCAGGAAAAATCCTCACTACCGGCGGCTGGCATGGTTCAGCCACGGATTCATCGCCCTGGCCGTGGACGAAAATCGGCTGCTGGCCACCGACCTGCGCATGGGCTCGGAGCCGTCCTACGTGTTCAGGTTCGAGTTGCTGCGGCACGAGGACGGGGCCTGGCGCGAGGTGACGGCACGGCGGCTTCCGCGCCCGGATGCACCCGCGGGATTTTTCCCGGCCCTTCTCAAGCGCGTTTTCGACCCGCGCGGCGACCGGCAAATGGTCGCCATGGCACAGCCCTTACAACAGGATCGACAGCCAGACGAATGCGGCGAGACACAAGCTGACCAGTACGGCTGCTGAACCGACATCCTTGGCCAGGCCTGAGAGTTCATGATATTCCGGGCCGATGCGGTCGACGGTGAATTCCACGGCGGTATTGAGGAGTTCGACGAGCAGCACCAGCACCACGCTCGCCACCAGCAGGACGCGCTCCACCGCGTCGCCCGTCAACCAAAAGGCGGCCGGCACGGCGACCGCGATAAGTCCGATCTCCTGCCGGACCGCCTCCTGGCTGCGCCACGCGCCGCGCAGCCCGTTGACCGAGTTGAGCGCGGCAAGGTAGAGCCGCCGCATGCCGGTCGCGCCTTTTGCGTTCACATCGATTCTCCCGCAATGCCGGTCGCCCGGCTGGTCAGTTTGCACGAAGCGGGCGAGTGTACCCGACTCGATGGCGACGCAGGTTACCGCGCGTGCGCCAGCAGCCAGTCGATGTCGTCCCGGGACTGTCGAAGGTAACCGCCGCCGAACAGGTTCAGGTGATTGAGCACGTGGTAGAGGTTGTAGAGCGTACGGCGAACGCGATAGCCCGGCGGCAGCGGCCACGCCGACTCGTAGGCGTCGCGAAACGCGCGCGGGAAACCGCCGAACAGCTCCGTCATGGCGATGTCGGTTTCACGGTCGCCGTGATAGGCAGCCGGATCGAACAACACCGGCGTTCCTTCGGCATCCGACGCCGCGTTGCCGCCCCACAGGTCGCCGTGCAGCAACGACGGCGAAGGCGCATGCCCATCCAGCAGGGCGTCGACGCATTCGATAAGACGCGCCCCGCGCGTTTCCAGCGCCGCGGCGTATCCGGCGCCCACCGCCACGGCCAGTTGCGGCCGCAGGCGCCGTTCGCGAAAGAACGCCGGCCAGTCCCGGGACGGTTCGTTTCGTTGCGGCGTCGCGCCGATGTAGTTGTCGCGATCGAAGCCATGACAATCGGAGACGATCGCGTGCATGCCCGCCAGTACCGCGCCAAGTCGGCTCGACGCGTTGCCGGCGAGGGGTTGCATGTCGATGTGCTCGAGAACCAGCACCGAGCGGGCGTCGCACACACCGCAGTGCACGACCTCGGGTACGCGGATGCCGTCGGCAGATCGCAGCGCATCGAGCCCGTGCGCCTCGGCCTCGAACATGTCGACCCGCGATGGTTCGCCACGCTTGACGAAGTAGCGCCGCTCGCCGTCGCCGACGATCACCGAGTCATGTATGCATCCGCCGCTGGCGGCGACTATGGAGCGCGCGGCGAACGCCTTGCCCGTGGCACCGGCGATAGCGGCTTCCAGTTCGCTGAAACGGCTCACGACAGACCGTCCGCTCGCGTGCCGGCGTCGCCGGGCTGGTGCAATCTCATGGCGAAACGATGCGCCGTTGTCGTTCGCCGCAAGGAATCCTCAATAACGCGTTGAAACGAAAGCGTCACAATCGCCGACTGCCGGGGTTGTGGCGCCGGTGCCGGAACGCGATTTATACACAGCACTGGCGCAGGGCGCATATTTCCTTAATTTCCATGTCATGTCTCTCTAAAACGTTTCAAAAAACCTTGTAACCTATTGTTTTTCCATAATGATGCGGATTTGATTAAAAAATAGGCAATTTTGCCCGACGTGCTTCCCGACCTGTAAATTCATTACTCGCCGTTACTTTATGCACACAGTTATCCACACGACTTGTGAGTAACTTTCGGCGGCCCGTCGCGCGTATCGGAGCCTTGATACACTACGCGGCCCCGAGTCATCGTCACAACCCCCGTGAACCTTCCCGAATCCACCGAGCAAGTGGTGTCGGTCGCTGTCGCCGCGCCGCTTTACCGGTTCTTCGACTACCGGCTTCCCGCGAGCATGCGGGCCGTGGAAGGTTGTCGTGTGCTGGTGCCGTTTGGCAGAGGTCGACGTATCGGTTTCATCGTACCGCGCCCCGCCGGCGTGGCGCCCTATCGGCAGGGCCTCAAGGCGGTCATCGAGGTGGTCGACGACTCGCCGCTGTTCGATTCCGTCATGCTCGAGTTGCTCGCCTGGGCGGCGGACTACTACCAGCACCCGCTGGGCGAGGTGCTGGAATCCGCGCTTCCCGGTCGACTGCGTCGGCGACTCGCGGAACCGGCACCGGTGCGCAGCTATCGCCTCTGCTCGCCGCTCGACAACGTGCTCGACGCGCTGCCTCACAAGGCAACGCGCCAACGCCTGGTGGCGAGACAGTTGTTCCTTGCCGGGCGCGGCGGCCTGGACGGCAGCGCGCTGCGTCGCGAACTGGGAGACTGCTCGGACGCTCTCAAGCGGCTCGTCGATCGCGGCCTCGTCGAGTCCGGTCACTTCCACGTGTCGTCGCCCACGCCCGGACCGCCGCTCAACGATCGGCAGCGAGCGGCGGTGGAAGCGATCGACGACGCGCACGAGGGCTTTGCCAGCTTTCTCCTGCGCGGCGTCACCGGCAGCGGCAAGACCGAGGTCTATCTCGAGTGCGCGCGGCGCGCCATCGAGCGGCGATCGCAAGTCCTGGTGCTGGTGCCGGAAATCGCGCTCACGCCGCAGCTGGTAACCCGTTTCCGCGAACGTCTCGCCAGACCGGTGGCGGTGATGCATTCGGGATTGTCCGACGGCGAGCGACAGCGCGCCTGGACGTCGGCCGCGCGGGGCGACGCCGACGTGGTATTGGGCACCCGTTCGGCGGTGTTCGCGCAACTGGCTCGGCCCGGCCTGGTCATCGTCGACGAAGAGCACGACGCGTCGTTCAAGCAGCAGGAAGGTTTTCGGTACCACGCGCGGGACGTGGCCATCAAGCGCGCAGCGCTTCACCGCGTTCCCATCGTGCTCGGATCGGCGACGCCGTCGCTGGAGAGCTATGAAAATGCCCGGCGCGGCCGCTACGTCGCGCTCGAACTGCCGGAGCGCGCCGGCGCCGCGGCGATGCCCGCGGTCAACCTGGTGGACACCTCGGCGATGACGCTCGAGGACGGGCTGTCGGCGCCGCTGCTGGGCGCCATCGCCGAGCGCATCGAACGAAACGAACAGTCGCTTATTTTCGTGAATCGCCGCGGGTACGCGCCGGTGGTGATGTGCGGCAGTTGCGGCTGGCAGGCACACTGCACGCGATGCGACGCGCTGCTTACCCTGCACCGCGGCGAAGGACGGCTGCGCTGTCACCATTGCGGACATGCCAGGGCGGCGATCGAGGCCTGTCCGGCGTGCGGTAACAAGGACATATTCTTCGCCGGCGTCGGCACGCAGCGGGTCGAGAAGGCGTTGGCGCGACGTTTCCCGACGGCGCGCATCCTGAGAATCGACCGCGACACCAGCACCGCGCGAGGCGCTCTAGAGGCCGCGCTCGAACGGGTTCGCGAAGGCGCGGTGGATATCCTGGTCGGGACTCAGTTGCTGTCCAAGGGGCACGATTTCCCGGGCATCACCCTGGTGGGGGTGCTCAACGGCGACCAGGGAATGTACAGCATCGATTTTCGCGCCCCGGAGCGGCTGTTCCAGCTCGTGACCCAGGTCGGCGGGCGCGCCGGGCGCGCCGACAAGCCGGGCCTGGTCCTGATGCAAACCCGGTTCACCGACCACCCGTGCATGGACGCGATCCGGCGTCACGACTTCGAGACGTTCGCGCGCGCCGAGCTGGCCACCCGGCGCGCCCTCGGCCTGCCGCCTTTCGGCCATCTCGTGCTGTTGCGCGCCGAGTCCACCGCGGCCGGCGCCGCGCTTGAGTTTCTGCGCCGGGTACGCGCGCTCGGCGTCGAACCGGGGACGACGATCGGTGTCGAGGTCATGGACCCGGTGCCGGCGCCAATGGAACGTCGCGCCGGCCGTCATCGCGCGCAGTTGATGATCCAGTGCGGCCGGCGAGCGCCGCTGCGGCGTTTTCTCCACCAGCTGGTGCGCACGATCGAGGCGGACAACGCCGCCCGCCGGGTGCGCTGGTCGGTGGACGTGGACCCGGTCGACCTGTACTGACGCCCCGTGTTCTCAGGGCCGGTGACCGGCGGCCATGTACTCCGGGTTGGCGAACTCGCGCAGGCGGCTCGCGGTGCGTTCGAACGCGTGGGCCAGGCGCTTGCCGCGATACAGCGTCTCCGGCGGAGCGGCGGCCGAGACCAGCACGTTCACGCGACGGTCGTACAGTTCGTCGATCAGTTCGATGAAGCGACGCGCCGGATCCTCGCCACGAACGCCGAGCAGCGGAATGTCGGATACCAGTATCGTATTGAAATAGCGGGATATCTCGGCGTAGTCGGCCTTGGAACGCGGTCCGTCGCACAGGTCGCGAAAATCGAACCAGCATACGCCCTCGCCGGCCAGTCGCACCGGTATCTCCCGTCCCAGCACGAGGAGCGGCGATTCGTCGACCGGCTCGTCGCCCGCCAGTCGGTGGAACGTCCGCGTCAGCGTGAGATCGGCGGCGGCGTCGTGTGGCGTCAGGTAGGTCTGCGACGAGGTCAGCGTAAGCAGCCGGTAGTCCGTACCGCCGTCCACGTTGATCACCTCGCAGCAAGACTCGATGAGTTCGATGGCCGGCAGGAACCGTTCGCGCTGCAACCCGTCGCGATAAAGGTTCTTCGGCTCCGTGTTGGAAGTGAATACCAGCGCGACGCCGTTGTCGGTCAGGAGTTGAAACAGCCGCGCGAGGACCATGGCGTCGGTGATGTCGGCAACGAACAACTCGTCGAAGCACAACACCGTCAGGCCGTTGGACAACTCGTTTGCGACCAGCGCCAGGGGATCCTCGGCGTGCTTGTGCTCGTGCAGGGCGCGGTGGATGGACAACATGAAACGATGGAAATGCACGCGGCGGCCGCCGCGACCGGCCACGGCGCGAAAGAACAGATCCATGAGAAATGTCTTGCCGCGACCCACGCCGCCCCACAGGTACAGGCCGCGGACGGGCGCCGCTTGCCGCCGGCCCAGCCAACGGCGCGCGCGCTCCACCAGCGACACCTGGCGCGATTCGCGCTCGACGATCTCGTCGAGCAGCCGCTGAAGGCGCGTCAGGCAGTACAACTGGGCATCGTCCGCGCGATACCCGAGGCGCTCGAGTTCCTCGTGGTAGGCGGCGTTCAGGTCGGTGCCACCCCCGCTCACGGCACGAGATCCGGTATCGGCAGAAGGTGTTCGAAGTGGTCCAGAGCGTCAAAACCCGGACGGTCCGCGGCGGGGCCGGTCGAATCCGGCTGGCGCACCGCGAGCACGGCGCCGACGCCGAAAAGGCGCGCCGCCTCGAGCACCGTCACGGTATCGTCGACGAACAGGCAGCGCACCGGGTCGAGTCCGTGCCGCGTGCGAAGCGCGGTCCAGAATGCCGCGTGCTCCTTGGGCGCGCCCAGTTCGTGGGAACTGACGGTCACATCGAAGTATTTTCCGATGCCGGATCGATCGAGCTTGATCTCGAGGCTCCTCGGGTGGGCGTTGGTCAGCAGGTACAGTCGGCGTCCGCTGGCGCGCACCGCGGCCAGGAATTCCCGGGCGCCGGGGCGCACCCGGATATTGCCGGCCAGCGCCGTCTTCATGGCGATGATGTCCAGCGACAACTCGCGACTCCAGAATTCAACGCAATACCAGTCCAGGGTGCCGCGAATCGCCTGCATGCGCGGAAACAGCGTTGCGCAGGATTCCTCGAAGGTGATCCCCCGCGCCTCGGCATAAACCTGCGGCACGTGTTCGAGCCAGAAGTGGTTGTCGAAGCGCAAATCGAGCAGCGTGCCGTCCATGTCCAAGAGCACGGTATCGATGCCGTCCCATTCGACCATCGTCTTTCCAACCCTGGCGCCGCGAGCGCAAAGGCCGGCACTTTATTAAAAAACCCTCGCGTTTGCTATACTTGCGCTCCCGTGCGGACTCACCGCCTGCGTGCCGACCAACGTCTTTCCGCCCCGGCCATGCCCGATCTCGACTTCGTGACGTCCGCCAGAAACGTCCTGACGCTTGAAGCGCAGGCGATCTCCCGGTTGTCCGAGCGCATCGGGCCCGGCTTCGCGGACGCGTGCCGCCTGATGCTCGAGTGCACCGGGCGCGTGGTCGTCGTCGGCATGGGAAAGTCCGGGCACATCGGCGGGAAGATCGCCGCCAGTCTCGCGAGCACCGGAACGCCCGCGTTCTTCGTGCACCCCGGGGAAGCAAGCCACGGCGACCTCGGCATGATCACGCCCACCGACGTGGTAATCGCGATCTCCAATTCCGGGGAGACGCCCGAGATCCTCACGATCCTGCCCATCGTCAAGCGCATGGGCGTCAAGCTGATCGCCCTGACCGGACGCACGCAGTCCACCCTGGCGCGATCGGCGGACGTGTGCCTCGACGTCGGTGTGGAACAGGAAGCCTGCCCCTACGACCTCGCGCCCACCGCCAGCACCACGACCACCCTCGCCATGGGCGACGCGCTGGTGGTCGCGACCCTAAAGGCGCGCGGGTTCACGCGCAGCGATTTCGCGCGCTCGCATCCCGGCGGCACCCTGGGCCGTCGCCTGTTGCTGTACGTGCGCGACGTCATGCAC
>JAUIEZ010000167.1 GCA_030429665.1 Gammaproteobacteria bacterium
TGAGCCGGGTAACCGAACCGCAGCAGGTTCTTGATGTTGTTCGGCGACTGGCCGCACCACATGCCGTTGCAGAACATGACGGCGGTCTTGGCGTTCGAGAAATCGAACAGCCCTTCGCTCTCGGTCACACCAAACGTCTCCTTCATGATCTCGGCGATGTCGAACGGCGTGGCGCCCTGGGCCGGGTTGAGGTTCGTCCAGGGAATGTTCACCGCACTCGGAATCGTGCCCCTGCCGACCCAATCCGGCGTACGCGAATCGATGAGAATGATGCTGTCGTCACCGCCGCTCATCCGGACCGCGTAATCAATCAATTCCACCTCGCCGATGGTTTCGACACCCGGTGCCAGCGATGACGGCTGGATGCAGAAGGGTGGGCAGGGCCGCGAGGTTTTCGCGAAGGCCTCGTTCACCGTTGCGTCGTTGTCCTGGTTGCGCATGATGTCCACGTTGTCGCCATCGTGCATGACGGTCGCCTTGTCCATTTCCGGCGTGATGCCCACCGGTTCGGCCATGGCGGCGCCCGGCACGGTGATGAAGGCGGCCAGCGCCGCTACTACGACGTAGTTGTTAATTTTCATGATTCGCTCCTGTTCGTGTGGACTGGTTAGTGTTGCCTGTTTGTAATGATGCGCCATCAGCGATCCTGCCGCGCGCTGCGAAACATCGTACTATGATACTCAATCGGTTAGCAGTCCGGTTCGGGGGGCGGCCCGGCGTCGTCGTCGGCCGGTTTCTCGTCGCTGCCGGTCGTTCCGTCGGTGCCCTGCGTACCGTCACTCTGGGCCATGGCGGGCGTCCCGCCGGCCAGGGCGAGGGCGAACAGCGCGGCCAAGACCGTGATCAAGCCAGGTTTTCGGATAGTCATGAATTGCCTCCAGTATCGTCGATCTAAACGTCTGTTCGCCGGTGAAAAGACTATCGCGCCGTGCTTCGACGTGTCCACGTTAAACGTTACACTCGCTGGCAGGCGCCGCCCGGGCGTTCGGGCGAACATCCCCGGCAACTGCGATCAAGCATGTCACCGCGTCGCTTCCATGGCAATAACACGGTAGGGTGGTAACGATCGAAATCGTGATACAAATCAGGACACGCGCTTTTCAATGTTTGCAAGCATTGCCCCTTTTTTGACCACGATTGCCCGGGCCGGTTCGCCGGGATTTCAACCGTTGCGGCGCGTGTGCGCATTGGCGCTGCTGGTCGCGACGACCGCGGCGGCGACGAATGCCGTACCGGACGATGCGCCCGCCGCGGCCGACACGGTCGATTTCGAGCGCTACGATCCGAACGGCCGATTGGTTCGCCTGTCCGATTTTCGCGGACGGTGGGTGGTGGTCAATTTCTGGGCCAGTTGGTGCGGCCCCTGCGTACGCGAGATACCGATGCTGCGCGAGCTTCACGACAGCCGCGGCGACGTTACCGTGATTGGCGTCAACTTCGAGGAAATCGGCGATGCCGAGCTAATCGCGTTTATCGAAGAATCACGCATGGACTATCCGGTCGTTAGGGCCGGAGACGAACCGCTGGTGCCGTTCGAACCGCTCAAGGGATTGCCTTCCACGTTCGTCGTTTCACCGGCCGGCGAGCTGTTCGCTGCCCGCGCAGGGGAAGTCGACCGCGCGTGGATCGAGAAACGACTCGTATCGGCGCGGCCGTCGCCATGAAGCGGCGCGTTCTTCCTCGACGTACGCCGATCCCGGGGCGTCGGGTTTCGGCGAACGCCTCGTCATTCGGTAGCGGTCCCTGGAATTTGATGAGGAAGTGCGAACTCCGGTGAACGAGAACGAGAATATATGGCACCTGATTAGCCGCGCCCTGCAGCGCGACCCGGCGCAGAAGTCGTGGGTTTGCCGCCTGGGCCAAGGCCGCGAGCGCACGGTGACCTACGAATCGATTTACCGCGCCGCGCTCAATCTCGCCGCTCGCCTGAGGGAACTCGGCGTGGCGCCTGGCGATCGGATCGGCGTGATGGCGCCGAACGGGCCGGAGTGGACGGTCGCCGCGCTGGCGGTCTGGAAAGTCGACGCGGTGCTTACGCCGATACACATCGCCAACAGCGATCACGAGATCCAGCTCCAGGTCGAGGCGACCCGACCGCGGCTGATTCTCAGCTACCACCGCGTCTTTTCGGACGACGACATACCGATCGAGCTCGAATCGGAGGGGCCGCTCAACGAACGAGAGGCCGAGTTCGAGCCCGGCCGCGGCGGTAGCGACGAAGCGGTGGCGATATACACGTCCGGCAGCACCGGCAACCCCAAGATCGTTCGGTTATCCCATCACAACATCGTATCCAACGTGGTCGCGTCGGCGAAACTCTCCACGCCCAACCGCGAGGATCGTTTCCTCGCATTGCTGCCGTTCTCCCATGCCATGGGCCTGACCGGGGTATTACTGCTGGCACTGTACGTCGGCTCCACCCTGGTCGCGCCGCGCGTGCTGGCTGCCGCGGAAATCCTCGAGGCCATGCGTGAGAACCGGATAAGCATCCTGATCGCGGTGCCGCGACTGTTTCGCAATGTCATGCTCGGGCTCGAAAAGCGACTCGCCGCGGCGAGCCCCTTGCTGCGCGCCTATGTCGCCGTGGTGCGGGCGTCGCCCATGTTCGTGCGCCGACACCTGAATGCGCCCATCCGCAAACAGTTCGGCGGCAACCTGAAATGCTGGATGAGCGGCGGCTCGCGGCTCGACCCGGAGATCAAGAAGTACTTCCTCGACCTGGGCATCTCGCTGCGCCAGGGTTACGGATTGACCGAGACATCGCCGGTGGTGTCGGCCCAGCGCCATTTCGATCCGAATCTCGATAGCGTGGGACCGCCCATCGAGGGCGTCGAGGTCAAAATTCACCAGCCGGACGAGTCGGGATGCGGCGAGTTGCTGGTGCGCGGCCCGAACGTCATGCTGGGATACACGGATTCCGGCTACACGGACGAATCCATTCGTGACGGCTGGTTCCATACCGGAGACATCGGGCGAATCGATGACGACGGCCATATCGTGCTGACCGGTCGCAGCAAGCGGCTGATCGTGACCGAGAGCGGCAAGAACGTCTATCCCGAAGAACTCGAGACGCAGCTCGAACGCGACTCGCGCGTGAAGGAGGCCGCGGTGCTAGAGATCGACATGCGTCCGGTAGCCGTTCTCGTGCTCGAGGGCAGCGACCCGCAGCGCGAGGCCAGCAGCGTGGTTCGCGAGTTCAACAAGCAGGTTTCCGGCCATAACCGTATCGCCCGCTACGCCCTGATCGACGAGTTGCCGCGCACGCCGCTGGGCAAGGTTGCCCTGCACAAGCTCCCCATGTTTTTCCGCGACAACGAGGTCGCCGGCTGAAAGTCGAGCGGCCGCGAGCGTTCGCAGGAGGCCCTCCGGGCAGCCCGAGTGGACGGTGACGGCCGTCAGGCCGCGTCCGCGTTCCGGTTGAATCCTCCCTCATTGCCCCCACAATCGGTGCAGTAATTGGCGGGCGTGTCTTGCCCGTTCCCGAATAAAGTTATCGTTGGTAACACATCATGCGAATGGATAAATTGACGACGAAGTTTCAGTCGGCGCTGGCGCATGCCCAAAGCCTGGCTGTCGGACGCGACCACCAGTTCATCGAGCCGGCGCACCTGATGGTCGCGCTGCTCGACCAGGAGGGAGGATCGGTTCGCCACCTGTTGACGCTCTCGGACGTGAACGTGAACCAGCTTCGCTCGGGCCTCGGTGAACTCATCGAGCGCCTGCCGTCGGTACAGGGCAACGAAGGCGAGGTGCACCTGTCCAACGAACTGGCGCGACTGCTCAACGTCACGGACAAGCTGGCGCAAAAACGCGGCGACCAGTACATCTCGAGCGAGTTGTTCGTGCTCGCCGCGATCGAGGACAAGGGCGAGTTGGGCAATCTCCTGCGCAAGGCAGGCGCCTCCAAGGGCGGTCTTGACCAGGCGATCGAGCAGGTGCGATCGGGCAAGAAGGTGGACGACGCCGGCGCGGAGGACCAGCGCCAGGCGCTCGAGAAGTACACCACGGATCTCACCGAGCGGGCCGAGCAGGGCAAGCTGGATCCCGTGATTGGTCGCGACGACGAAATCCGCCGCACCATCCAGGTGTTGCAGCGGCGCACCAAGAACAATCCGGTGCTGATCGGCGAGCCCGGCGTGGGCAAGACGGCCATCGCCGAGGGTCTCGCCCAGCGAATCGTCGACGGTGAGGTTCCCGAGGGCATGCGCAACAAGCGACTGCTCGCGCTGGATCTGGGCGCGCTGATCGCGGGCGCCAAGTACCGCGGCGAGTTCGAGGAACGGCTGAAGGCCGTGCTCAACGATCTCGCCAAGCAGGAGGGGCAGATCATCCTCTTCATCGACGAGCTGCACACCATGGTGGGCGCGGGCAAGGCCGAGGGCGCGATGGACGCGGGCAATATGCTCAAGCCCGCCCTGGCGCGCGGCGAGCTTCACTGCATCGGCGCCACCACGCTGGACGAGTACCGAAAGTACGTCGAGAAAGACGCTGCGCTGGAGCGGCGGTTCCAGAAGGTATTGGTGGATGAACCGAGCGTGGAAGACACCGTGTCCATCTTGCGCGGCCTGCGCGAAAAGTACGAGGTGCATCACGGCGTCGATATTTCCGATCCGGCGATCGTCGCCGCGGCGACGCTGTCGCACCGCTACATCTCCGATCGCCAGTTGCCGGACAAGGCAATCGACCTGATCGACGAGGCGGCCAGTCGCATCCGCATGGAGATCGACTCCAAGCCCGAGAGCATGGACCGACTCGACCGGCGCATGATCCAGCTGAAGATCGAGCGCGAAGCGTTGAAGAAAGACAAGGACGAGGCCAGCCGCAAGCGGCTCGACAAGCTGAACGAAGAAATAGACGAGCTGGAAAGCGAGTACGCCGAGCTCGAAGAGGTGTGGAAGGCGGAGAAGGCGGCCCTGCAGGGCAGCCAGCACGTCAAGGAAGAACTTGACCGCGCCCGCGTCGACATGGAGACCGCCCGCCGCGCCGGCGACCTCGCGCGAATGTCCGAACTGCAGTACGGGCGCATCCCCGAGCTGGAGCGCCAGCTGCAGGCGGCCGCCGACGCCGAGGGCAAGGAGGGTACGCTGCTGCGCAATCGCGTCTCCGCCGAGGAAATCGCCCAGGTGGTGTCGCGCTGGACCGGCATCCCGGTGAGCAAGATGCTCGAAGGGGAGAAGGACAAGCTGCTGCGCATGGAGGACGAACTGCACCGCCGCGTAGTGGGCCAGGACGAGGCCATCAGCGCGGTGAGCAATGCCATTCGCCGCTCGCGCGCCGGTTTGTCCGACCCGAACCGCCCCTACGGCTCGTTCCTGTTCCTCGGACCCACGGGCGTGGGAAAGACCGAGTTGTGCAAGGCGCTGGCATCGTTCATGTTCGACACCGAGCAATCCATGGTGCGGATCGACATGTCCGAGTTCATGGAGAAACACTCCGTGGCGCGGCTGATCGGCGCGCCCCCTGGATATGTCGGTTACGAGGAGGGCGGTTACCTGACCGAAGCGGTGCGGCGCCGGCCTTATTCGGTGATCCTGCTGGACGAGGTGGAAAAGGCGCACCCGGACGTCTTCAATATCCTGCTGCAGGTGCTCGACGACGGCCGTCTGACCGACGGCCACGGCCGCACGGTGGATTTCCGCAACGCGGTCGTGGTGATGACATCGAACCTCGGCTCCGATCGTATCCAGGAACTGGCGACCGCGAATGACTACGGGCGCATGAAGCAGGCGGTGATGGACGTCGTGTCGCATCACTTCCGGCCGGAGTTCATCAATCGAATCGACGATCTCGTGGTTTTCCACCCGCTCGACAAGACGGAGCTTCGCCAGATTGCCGAAATCCAGATGAAGTCGCTGCGTCAGCGGCTGCGAGAGCGGGAAATGGAGCTCAAGCTCACCCAGGCGGCGCTGGACAAGCTGGCTGCCGCGGGTTTCGATCCGGTGTACGGCGCGCGGCCGCTCAAGCGTGCCATCCAGGTCGGGCTCGAAAATCGGCTCGCCGAGGAGATCCTGTCCGGTCGATTCGGTCCGGGCGACGTCATCGAGGTCGACGCCGCGGAAGACGGATACGATTTTCGACGGGGGTCCGCGGCGGATTCGGCGGACGCCGCGGCGTAGAGGCGCCCCGGAAGCGGGGTCAACTGCTTATAATTGACGGCCCCCGCGGGTGTCGTCCCCAGGTGCCGACGGCGCGGGACGCGCCGCCGGCCGGGGGCGTTGAACCAGAACCGACCTAACCGGGACCGTGCAACGATGAAAGCCATGATTCTCGCCGCTGGCAAGGGAACGCGCCTGCGTCCGCTCACACAGGTGCTTCCCAAGCCGATGATTCCCATTCTCGGCAAGCCCGTCATGGAGTACCTGGTGGAGGAGCTTGCGCGACACGGGTTCGACCAGATCATGGTCAACACGAGTCACCTGGCCAATCATATCGAGAACTACTTCAATGACGGCCGACGCTGGGGCGTGGAGATAGGCTACTCCTTCGAGGGCTACATACGCGACGGCGCCATTTTCGCCCAACCCGTCGGCTCGGCGGGCGGCATGCGCCGCATCGACGATTTCGGCGGATTCTTCGACGACACCTTCCTGGTGGTCTGCGGCGACGCTTTGATCGATCTCGACCTTACCACCGCCGTGCGCAAGCATTGGCAATCCGGCGCGGTGGCATCCCTGGTCGCGGCGCGAGTGGATTCGTCGCAGGTATCGAGCTACGGTGTCGTGGAGGCGAATAGCGACGGACGCATCACCGGCTTCCAGGAGAAGCCCGCGGTCGAAGAGGCTCGATCGAATCTCGTCAACACGGGCATCTACATTTTCGAACCCAGTGTTCTCGAACTGGTGCCGCCCGGTATCGAATATGATATCGGCGCGCAGTTGTTTCCCGCCATTTTACAGGCCGGCATGCCGTTCAACGCCATCGATATCCCGTTCACCTGGATCGATATCGGTCGGCTGAGCGACTACTGGGAAGCCAATCAGCGTTTGATGCGCGGCCAGTTGAACTATGTGCGCATGCCTGGTACCGAGGTCTTTCCGGGTGTCTGGTGTGGCCTGAACGTGCGCGTGGATTGGGACGAGGTGCGCATCGAGGGTCCGGTCTACATCGGCGCCGGCTCGCACATCATGGCCGGGGCGGAGATTCTCGGACCGACCTGGATCGGTCACGGTTGCGTGGTGGAAGGGGGCGCCAGGGTTCGCCGCAGTATCCTGTTCGAATACAGCCGGCTGGGCGCTCGCGCCGACGTGGACGAAGCCGTGGTATTCGGGCGAAACTGCGTGGACAAGGAAGGGAACCCGATCCACGACGGGGATCGGGAACTGGACTGGGTAAGCGACTCGCGCGACGAGCAGACCGCGGACGTTTCGTAGCGGCAGGTGCAGGTACGCCCGTTACCCCGGGGGGGACCGCTCAGGGCGAGGTAAAGGTTATACCGAGCATGACGGCGTTCTGTTCCCACTGGACCGTGTTGAGTTCCATGCTCGAGACGCTGCCGTTGCTGAAAATCGAACGATGGGTTCCGCTGTCGGTATCCCAGTTCCACCAGGTGAAACTGGCGTTGAACGCCAGGTTCTGACTGTACCGGTAGCGGGCGCCTATCTCATAGATAGGGCCCGATCCGTCGGACTTCTGCTTGATCGTCGTCGGGTTGGCCGGGTTGCCGCCGGGCCCCCAATCGATCGTGGCCTCGTAGTCGACGTTGTGGTATTCGACGCGGCCCCACGTATCCCAGCGGTTGCCGCGATGTTCGACCTGGACGCCGATGAACGTGGACCACCACTCGGCTTCATAGTTGGCGTCCACGATGTCCACCGCCGGGAAGCTCGAGGCCGTGCTTACGCCCGATGCCGGACCGGCGACATCGAAATTCTGCTCGTGATAGGAAAATCCGACCAGCGGTGTGATCGCGGTGCTCTCGGCATCGGTGACCGGAAACGCGCGCCCGATGGCGAACGAGAAATCCATCACGTCGTCGTCCACGGTGTCCGCTTCGCTGAATGCGAACGCCCCCGTACGGTTGTCTCCGGTGTAGTCGGTGTCGTTTACGTGACCGTCGTAGATCTTGCCTAAGCTGATGCTGGAGTCGATCAGGACGCCGCCATCGGTCAGTCCCTGAAACCCCAGCGCGAGCTGCGCGCTGTCAACGCTGCGCCAGACGACCTCGGAGAGAATGTTTGGTCCGGACGGCTCGCCCGAGATCGACCAATGCAGTTCGTCGATTCGCGGACCTGCCGAGATGTCGAACAATGTCTCCATCGCCAGGCCCGATTGCATGGGTGCTGCCGTGCCCGCCAGCAGCGTCGCGCAACAGGCGGGAAGTAAGCGGTTTTTTTTCTGTTCGGTACAATGCATTGTCTGACCTCGATGTATGACACACCGGATGGCGCTTTTGGATCGGAAGATACCAGTAAATCAATGCCCTGAACAGGGCGACGCGGTGGGGCGGTCCCTTGCCGGCACCGTGCTGGGCAGCGCGCGAATTCGAACGGTCAACGACGATTTTCGCGTCGAGGAAGTGCTGCCGTTCGAACCGGCAGGGCGCGGCGAGCACCTTTTCCTGACCGTGCGCAAGGACGGTTGGAATACGAGCTCGGCGGTTCGCTGGATCGCGCGCGCATTGTCCTGCCGCGAGCGAGACGTAGGGTTTTGCGGCCACAAGGACCGATACGCGGTCACGGTGCAGTCGTTTACCGTGCCGAGCCGGGTCGAGCCCGAAGCCGCCGCCGCGTTCGATTGGCCCGACGGTCTGACATTGGTTCGGGCACAACGCCACGATCGCAAACTGCGCCGCGGTGTACACCGCGCCAATCGGTTCTCGATTCGCCTGCGAGACGTCGACGCCGATCCCGCGGCGGTCGACGCCCGTCTCGCCGCCATTCGCGAAGGCGGCTTTCCAAACCGGTTCGGCGAACAGCGATTCGGCCGTGACGGAGAGAATGTATCGCGCGCCCGCGCGTCGCTGAGCCGGAAGAACTACCGACGTTCGCGGGACCCCGGGCATAGCGTGGAGATATCCGCGCTACGGTCCATGCTGTTCAACGCGGTACTGTCGGCGCGGATCGAAGAGGGAACCTGGCGGTCGGCGTTGCCCGGCGACCTCATGCTTCTGGACGGCTCGCGAAGTTTTTTCGTCGCCGATCGGCACGACGCAACGCTCGCCGCGCGCATCGCCGACGGCGATGTCCACCCCAGCGGACCGCTGTGGGGGCGGGGCGCCGAAAAACTCCCGCCCGAATTGCTCGGACGAGAGCGTGGCTGGTTGAGCCCCTATCGGTCGGACTGCGAACTGCTCGAAGCTCGCGGGTTCGCCCTGGAGAGGCGCCCGCTACGGGCGCTGGCGCGCGACCTGGCGTGGCGCTGGCCCGACGCGGGCGTTCTGGCGCTTCAGTTCGTGCTCGACCGCGGTTGCTATGCCACGGCCCTTTTGGGCGAAGTGTTCGACCTGCGCGAGTTGCAAAGCGAACGTTGCTAGGGTTGCCGCCGCACTCGTCAGGCCGTCGCCTGCGATTGGCCAGCCGCGAGCAGCTTGTTGATGCGCCGAACGTACGCGGCCGGCTCCTTGAGCGGCGCGCCTTCGCTCAGGGTCGCCTGATCGAGCAGGACGTGGGCCCAGTCCTCGAGTTCCGGCGAGTCCGGCGAGATCCCCTCGATCAGCGCCGGGTCGCCCTCCAGCAGGTGCCAGTGCTGGTCGCCGGGCAGCCGCGGCGCGAGCCAGCGCAGGTTGGCCCCGGTGCCCGCGCCGAGATCGACGATGCGAAGGCGGCCCATGGC
>JAUIEZ010000168.1 GCA_030429665.1 Gammaproteobacteria bacterium
CAGGTCGGCGGAGAAGCCCAGGCAGGCGAGTTCCTTGAGTTCGTCGCGGGTCATCGGGCCGGTGGTGTCCTGGCTGCCGACGGTCCCCATGCGCGGTTCGCAGTAGGTGCCGGGGCGCACGCCCTGACCTTCCGGCAGACCGCACGCGCGCCCGACGATCTTCTGCGCCAGCGTGAAGCCCTTGTCGGAGCCTTCCGGGTCGCCGGGGCGCCGGAACACGTCGGAGGCGGGCAGTCCCATGACCTCGCGCGCCTTGTCGGTCAGGGTGCGGCCGATGATCAGCGGGATGCGCCCGCCGGCCTTGACCTCGTCGAGCAGCACGTCGGTTTTCAGCGAGAACTCGCTGATGACTTCGCCGGCCTCGTTCTCGATCACGCCGTCGTAAGGCTTGACGACGATGACGTCGCCCATGTTCAGGTTGTCCACCGGGCACTCGACGGGCAGCGCGCCGGAGTCTTCCACGGTGTTGAAGAATATCGGCGCGATCTTGCCGCCGAGCACCACGCCGCCCTGGCGCTTGTTGGGCACGAAGGGGATGTCGTCACCCATGTGCCAGAGTACCGAGTTGGTGGCCGACTTGCGCGAGGAACCGGTGCCGACAACGTCGCCGACGTAGGCGAGCGGCAGACCCTGCGCCTTCATCTCGGCGATTTGCTCGATGGCGTTGGTGATGCCCTCGCGCGGGTTCTTGAGCATGGCCAGCGCATGCAGCGGAATGTCCGGTCGGGACCAGGCGTCCTGGGCGGGGGAAAGGTCGTCGGTGTTGGTCTCGCCGACCACCTTGAAGACGCGCAGCTTGATCGCCGCGGGCACGTCCTCCTTTCGCGTGAACCACTCGGCGTCGGCCCAGGACTGCATCACGGCCTTCGCATTGGCACTGCCGGCGTTGGCCTTGTCGGCGACGTCGTGCAGTGCGTCGAACATCAGCAGGGTGTACTTGAGTTGCTCGGCCGCGATCGATCCGAGCTCGGCGTCGTCGAGCAGTTCGATCAGCGGCGCGATGTTGTAGCCGCCGAGCATGGTGCCGAGCAATTCCACGGCGCGCTTCCTGTCGAGAAGCGGCGAGGTCGTCTCGCCGCGGGCGACGGCGGCGAGAAAGCCGGCCTTGACGTAGGCCGCGTCGTCGACGCCGGGGGGTACGCGGTTGACCAGCAGGTCGAGCAGGAATTCGTCCTCGCCGGCGGGCGGATTCTTGAGCAGTTCCACCAGTGCCGTCATTTGCTCGGCGTTGATGGGCAGCGGCGGGATGCCGAGCGCGGCGCGCTCGGCGGCGTGTTCGCGATAGGAATCGAGCATGGTTTCACCTTGGGAAAGCGGGTCTTGAACGCGCGGCCGGACGCGGACGGCGGCCGGCACGGCTTCGATGGGCTGCAAGGTAGCAGGGTCAGTAACATAAGTAAAATTGATAGTTTGCATGGATATCATGCTAAAATTGCATGTTATGGACCTCGACCTCATGCGCTCGTTCCTCGCCGTCGCCGACGCCGGCGCCATTACCGAGGCGTCGGAACGAATCAACGTCACCCAGCCGGCACTGTCCCGGCGCATTCGCCAACTGGAGACCCACTTCGGCGCCGAGCTGCTCACCCGCGGGCGCAAGGGCGTGGCACTGACCGAAATCGGCCGCCTCGTGGCCGCCGAGGGACGTCTCCTGGTGGGCCGCTTCGACCAGTTGCGGGGGCAGGTCGCCAGCCTGCAGGGTCTCGCCGGCGGCAGCGTGAGAATCGGCGGCGGCGCGACCGCCGTTTCGTTCATCCTGCCCGAGGCTATCGCCGCCTTTCAGCGCGACCACCCCGGCATCCGTTTCCAGCTCAAGGAGGCCGGCAGCGCGGAGGTGGTGCGCGACGTGCTCGACGGGGCCCTTGAACTGGGCGTGGTGACGCTGCCGGTGAACAGCCGCGAGTTGACCATCCACGCCCTGCGTTCGGACCGGATCGTGCTGGTGGCGCCGCCGGCGCACCCGCTGACGCGGCGCGAGCGGGTGACCGTCAACGATCTCGGTGGCCATGCCTTCGTGGGTTTCGAGGCCGGCAGCGCGATTCGCGCGCTGATCGATGCCGCCCTGCGCGAGGCCGGCGTGACCATGGAAATCGTCATGGAGCTGCGATCCATCCCGGCCATCCTGCGCATGGTCGCGACCACGGGCAACCTCGCCTTTGTCAGCCGGTTGGGCTTGACCGGGCAGGGCGCGGTGCGCGAGGTTCCGGTCGAGGGGCTGCGGGTCGAGCGCCGTCTCGGCGTCATCACCCGCAGCGGCGGCGGGTTGTCGCCGGCGGCCGAGGCGTTCGCGGCCCGCCTGCGCGGTATCTACTCGCCCGCCTAGCGACGTTCGACGACGAGCGACAAACCATGCCGGTGGCAACACGTATCGAGGGAACGCACACGCACGTCAGGGCGTGGACCGACGATATCGAAGCGGTCGCCCTGGGACAGCTTCGCAACCTCGCGTCGCTGCCAATCGTCCACGGTCACGTCGCCGCCATGCCCGATGTGCACGCCGGTATCGGCACCACCGTCGGCACGGTGATTCCCACGCGCGGAGCGATCATCCCGGCGGCCGTGGGCGTCGATATCGGCTGCGGCATGAACGCGGTACGCCTGTCGCTCACTGCCGGGCGGCTGCCGGACAACCTGAAGCGCGTACGCGCCGCCATCGAGTCGGCGGTGCCGGTCGGCTTCGCAATGCACAAGGCGGACGCGGCAAGGCGCTCCACCGTCGAGCACCTGCAGCGCGGCCTGGCCGGGGTCCTCGAACGCCACCCCGGCCTGGAGCCGGGCCGGGGCAAGCCGTACCGTACATGGGTGCGCCAGCTCGGCACCCTGGGCGGCGGCAATCATTTCATCGAGCTCGTCCTGGACGAGCGGGATCGCGCATGGATCATGCTGCACTCGGGCAGCCGCGGCATCGGCAACCGCATCGGTCGTCATTTCATCGAGCTGGCGAAGCGCGACATGGAGAACGTGATCGGCAGCCTGCCCGACAGCGATCTCGCCTATTTCCGCGAGGGAACGACGCATTTCGACGACTACATGCGGGCGCTGCGCTGGGCCCAGGACTACGCGATGGAGAACCGGCGCGAGATGATGCGGTTGATCGTCGAGTCCTTGAGAAAACACCTGCCGCCGTTCGAACTCGAGGACGAAGCGGTCAACTGTCACCACAACTACGTGGCCGAGGAGACCCACGGCGGTGCGCGGCTCTACATCACGCGCAAGGGCGCCATACGCGCGGGAGCGGGCGAGCTCGGCATCATTCCCGGCAGCATGGGCGCGCGTTCGTACATCGTGCGCGGGCTCGGCAGCGCCGAGTCTTTCGCGTCATGCGCCCACGGCGCGGGCCGTCGAATGAGCCGCAATGCGGCGAAGAAACACTTCGCTCTGGCGGACCTCGCCGCGCAGACCGCCGGGGTGGAATGTCGCAAGGACCGAGGCGTGATCGACGAGATACCGGGCGCCTACAAGGACATCGACGAGGTCATGGCGCGCCAGTCGGATCTCGTCGAGGTGGTGCGTACCCTGCGGCAGGTCGTGTGCGTCAAGGGATAACCGCGTTATGCCTAGCGAACGTACAGCCGCCCTCGGGAGTCCCGGTAGTAGTATCGCCGGCCTTCCTGCCGATAGCCGAAGCGGCGCCGGTCGTGATCACGGTAACGGTGGCCGTAGTCGCGACGCTTCTCGTGCCGTCGATGGTTGCCGTGGTGACGGTGGCGATCATGGTCGCGGTAGTATTTCGGCCACGGATGGTGATGTCGGAAAAAGGGCCTGGCCGGGAAGTAGGGCCTGGCCGGGAAGTGACCGTGGAAGCGGCGTGGCCAGTGGCGATGGCCATGGTGCCGGCGCGGGTGCGCATCGAAACGCAGTACCCAGCCGTATCCCGGCGCGAAGTAGAACCCCGGCGCATTGAACCACAATCTCAGGTCGACGTCGGCGCGCGCGGTGGAGGTCGTGCCGCTGAAAAGCGCGAGCATGATTGTCATGGGCAGAACGAATCGTCGCATGGGTCACCTCCTCCCCGGATTCGATTCATTGTTCGCGCAGTATCGTCGGCAAAGCGTGAATCCTCGGTGAACGAAACCTGAACGGACAGGATGCCCGGGGCGGCAGGAAGTCGGGAGCGGGAAGAAACCCGCGCGTTTGGCAGTGCGGATTGCAACGTGTTCGCATTGTTCGCGCGGCGCCGGACCACGTGTCGTCGCGTCGGATAGGCACCCCGCGCCAGGATGCGGCCCGGGACAACGCGCGTTCGCGACCTGTCGACGAGACGGCCGGATTCGAGTCCCGTGAACGGTTTCGGGTGCCGGCGCTTCCATTAGTCGCCGCATCGCGGCAATAATCACGGGTTCCATGCTCGAAACCGCCATCGTCGCCTTCACCACGTTCTTTGCCACCGTCGGTCCGCTCGACGTGGCGGCGATGTTCGCCGCCATGACCACGCGCGCCACGGCGAAGGCGCGTCGCGGCATGGCGTTGCGCGGCACGTTCATCGCCACGGTGGTGTTGCTGACCTTCGCGGTGGCTGGCGACACGGTGCTGGCGAGCCTGGGCATTTCGTTGGCCGCGCTCCGGGTGGCCGGCGGCATCCTCCTCCTGCTGATCGCCGTCGACATGGTGTTCGCGCGAAGTTCCGGCGGCGTATCCACCACCGACGACGAGGCGCGCGAGGCGCGCACCAAGCAGGACATTGCCGTGTTTCCGCTGGCGACACCGCTGATCGCCGGTCCCGGCGCCATGGGCGCCGCCATACTTCTCATGGCCGATGCCGAAGGCGACGTCGGACTTCAGGCTATCGTGGTCGGCGCCTTGCTGGCGTTGATGCTGTTGACGCTCGCGCTGCTGCTGCTCGCGGTCCAGGTTCAGCGGTTGCTCGGCGTGACCGCCATGCACGTCATCAGTCGCGTGTTCGGCGTATTGCTCTCCGCGCTGGCAGTGCAGTTCATATTCGACGGGATTCGCCAGAGCACGCTGCTGGCGGGGTAATCACCAACCGAACGACTGCGACTCGAGCAGGTCGGAAAGACCCGAGTATTCCAGCATGTTGGCGCGAACCATGGTCTGGGCGGCGCTGTCGGATTGCTCGCGAATTTCTTCGGTGGCGGCGATGCCGGCAGGATCGTTGACCAGTCCGTTGATGATGCGGTCCTTCGTCTCGAAGGAAATTCGCGGCGACGCCACCAACGCCTCGTTGATCATGCCGCGGGTTTCGAGTACCACGTCAAGCAGCGAGCGCTGGGCGTCGTTCAACACGTCGGCAACGAAGGACGCCGACAGCAGCGCCGCGTCGCAACGACCGTCGTACAGGCCGGCGAGCACGTTGATGTCTCCGCCGTTGATGTTTTCCAGTGACGGTTGCTGGAAGGGGTTGGTGAACTGTTCGTAGAACAGCAGGATGCCGAGAGACGGCGGCGGGCGCGAGCACACGATACGCGTGACCAGGTCCTCCGGACGATTGACGCCCGTTTCATCGGCAGGCACCACGACGACGTACTTGAGCAGAGAAGGAAACTTCACCAACGGCTCGTAGTCCTGGTTATCCATCAGCCAGCCGACGATGTGCGGTTCGGCGATCAACAGGTCGTAGGCACCCGCCTTGATGTCCGCCTGGTACTCGAACCAGCCGGTGGCGACCTTCATGTCCACCTGCTCGCCGGTCACCCGCGCGAGATAGTCGACCAGTGACGAGTAGGTGACCAGCGCGCTGCGCGCGTTCTTTTGCGGCGGCACGCCGTACACCAGTTGGGCGCCGGCCTGCGACGCGAACGCGATCGCGACGAATGCCAATGCCAGTTTCAGACTCGACTTGATCATGCTGGCGGATGTGCTCCGCACCGGATCAAAGCAGTCCGGCTTCCCGGAAGTAGCGTTGCGCACCGTTGTGAAGCGGTACGCTGATGCCGTCGGTGATCATGCTTGCGGCCTCGAGCGTGGAGAAGCTCGGGTGCATGCGCCGCATGCGCTCGAGGTTCTCGAACACGGATTTCACCACGCCGTAGGCTGTCGCTTCACGCAGGCGGGCCGAGGTGACCACAGTGGCCTTCACACCGAAAGTGGTCACGTCCTTGTCGTGATTGCGGTACAGGCCGGCGGGAATGACCGCCGTGGCGTAGTAGGGTCGCGTGCTGATCAGGTTGTCGATGGCAGGGCCGGAAACGTCCACGAGCACCGAGTCGCAGGTCGCCATGGCTTCCTGGATGGCGCTCGACGGATGCCCGACGGTGTAAACGAAGGCGTCGATTTCACCCTCGCAAAGCGCGTTGGATTGTTCGGAGGGTTCGATTTCCATCGCTTCGGCGAACACGCTCATATCCCAGCCGAGTTCGGCCATCAACAGTTCCAGCGTGCCGCGCTGGCCGGAACCGGGTATGCCGACGTTCACCCGCTTGCCCTGGAGATCCTCGAACACGCTGATACCGGCGTCGGCGCGGGCCACCACGGTGAACGGCTCGGAATGCAGCGAGAACAAGGCGCGCAGGTCGGTATAGGCGCCGGCATCGGCGAAGCGATCGGTGCCCCGGTAGGCATGGAACTGCCAATCGGACTGGGCGATGCCCACGTCCAGGCCGCCGGAGCGAATGGTTTCGATGTTGTATACCGAACCCTTGGTGCTTTCGCGCGCGCAACTGATGCCGAGATCGGCCTTCAGTCGGTTGACCATCTGGCAGATCGCGCCGCCGGAGGGGTAGTAGACACCGGTAACGCCGCCGGTCCCGATGACGATGGAGTCCTGGCTGGCGGCGGTGGCGCCCGAAACCGGCTGGGCCGGTGCCGGCTGGGTGCCGGTCGGGGTGGACGTGGTTGCCGGCGTTGCGGGCGCCGTGGCGATCGTCGGGGGTGGCGGTGCCGCCGCCGGCGCAGGCGCCTGCTGCATGGTCAAGAATGGCAGGTCGATGTACTGGCCGAAGCGCTCCGGGTGGCTCAGGACGTAAAACAGCCCGAATAACACGGACAGTGAAACGACCACGGACACGATGACCGCGGCCACCAGTTCCACGAAAAATCTCCCAAATCCCATCCTCGCTACTCCCGTATGAGCCTTTGAATGACGAACTTCAAAACGATCGACGTTCCGGGACACGTATGGAGGCAGTCTCCCTGCGCCCGGTTGTTTGTCGATACTTCCGATGTCGCGCCTGAAATACGAGTACGCCGCCTGTATCCTCGGTTCGAATCCCGCGAGTACGGCTCAGTTCCTGTTCAAACTCGTTAAATACCCCTGCGCCTTCGTTGAGGAATATCGCGACGCCGGCGGATTGTTGTTGTATCCACGGTCCCTGCATCGCGAATTCCGCTTAAAGATTAACATCTTTAACGGCCGAAAAACCATATGAATCGCCGTCGGTGTATCGTTAAACGCTTCATGTCGCTCGCGCGTCGTCCGACGCGGCCCGTTCGGTCCGTTCGGTCCGACCGTCTGTCAGTCGAGTCGAAGCGAACCGTTCGCACGAGGATCTCTTCGCGCTCGTAATCATTTTGTCATAATCGACCGAGATTATGTCATTCGCGCGACCGCCGCCAAAGCAACGTTCGTTGCACCGTTTCTCCGATCACGCCATCTACCGATATTTCCATGAGGACTCAGACCGGATTCCGCCGTCACGACCCGGCTCGTTTCGATAATGCACTCGCGGAATTGTTGCCGCACCCGACGCGTCGCGACCGCGGTCGGTACCGTTCCAGCGCACCACGTCTCGACGACGTCGATGCATCGATGTCGACCGAGTTGCCGGTCAGCGAAGGCGGCTGGCCACGTGCAACCCGGTAGTCGGCAACGAAGGGTCGCGCGCAAGTCAGGCTTCGTACACGCGGCGCGGCGACGATTCCGGGGGAGAATATCGTCGACTCGTCCGCCGCCGCGCGCGGTACCGCGCGGTGGAGACCGCCGCGCCGTGTCCGTCAAGTTCGTCGAGGACGTTTCCAGCGGCCTGGTCGTCGGCCTCGTCACCGTCGCCTACAGCCTGTCGTTCGCGGCGCTGATTTTCAGCGGCAACCTGGCTCCGGCAATATCCTACGGCTTCATGGCGGCGCTGACCGGCGCGGCCATCAGCGCGGTGGTGGTGAGCCGATTCAGCTCGGTGTCCGGTGCGACCGCCGGACTGGATACGCCCACCATGGCAGTGGTTGCTACCATGGCGGCGGCCATTTCGACCCGGATCAGCGGGGAGTCGCTGACGGCCACGGCGCTTTACGATCATGTCTTCGCGGCCATCGTCAGCAGCACGCTCTTTACCGGCGTCGCGCTTTATTGCCTCGGCCAGTTCCGGCTCGGCCAGTGGATGCGCTTCATTCCCTACCCGGTGGTCGGTGGTTTCCTCGCGGCATCCGGCTGGCTGCTGGTCCTCGGCGCCGTCAAGGTCATCAGCGGTATCCGGCCGGGCATCGGCTCGATTGCGGCGTTGGTGGATATGTCCGTGGTCTGGCACCTGTTGGCCGGCGTTGTGTTTGCCGTGGTGATTGCATTGTCCCGCAAGATCAGCCGTCACTACGCGGTGGTTCCACTGATCATCGTCGTCGGCGCCTTGCTGGTGCACGTCCTCCTGGCATTGTCGGGCATGAATGCCGAGGCGGCTCGCGGCGACCGTTGGCTCATGCCGGCGATCGAGGACATCGCCATATGGAACCCGTGGCGGCCGGAGATCTGGCTGACGCTGGAGTGGCAGTCGATGCTGCTGCATGCCGGGGAAATCGGTGCGGCCGTCGGCGTCACGGCCGTGGCCGTACTGCTCAACGCCACGGGACTCGAGGTCGATCAGCGAACCAACGCGGATATCAACCGGGAGCTCAAGGCCAACGGCACGGCGAACGTCCTGTCGGGCCTCGCGGGCGGCATGATCGGCAACCTGTCACTCAATCGCAGCCGACTGAACATCCAGGCCGGCGGGCGATCGGCGCTGAGCGGCGTGATCGTGGCGATGGTTTGCGTGGTGTTCATGTTCCACGGCCAGCGCATCGCCGGTCACGTGCCCACCTCGGTTCTTGGCGGCTTGCTGCTGTTTCTCGGCGCGTCCATGCTCTACGACTGGCTGGGCCGCGCCCGGCGCAGATTGTCTGGCGGAGACTACGCGCTGGTTATCACGATCATGGTTTGCATCATCAACCTGGGTTACCTGCAAGGCGCCCTGGTGGGTGTCATCGCGGCGAGCATCATGTTCGTCATGCGTTACAGCAGAATTCGCGTGGTGAGGCACAAGATGAGCGCGCGCGAATACTCAAGCTACGTGGAGCGCTCGGGAGAGGATCGCCGGGTGCTGGACGAACACGGGGACCGGATTCTCGTTTTCCAGTTGCAGGGCTACTTGTTCTTCGGCACGGCGCACAAATTGTTCGAAGAGGTGCGCGAGGCGGTTTCAAGCATGCCGGACGATTCGGAAGGCAGTGTGATACTGGATTTCCGGCTCGTTTCGGGGTCGGATTCCTCGGCGGTATTCAGTTTCGTCAAGCTGCTTCACCTGCTCGAGGACGGACCGTGGCGCTTGATGCTCTCGTCGGTTCGTCCCGCGCTTCGCCGCGCGCTGGAAAGCGAAGGCGTGATAGGTGCGGCGCCGGGCAGGGCATCGGTGTTCGACACCCTCGACGAGTGCCTCGAGTCCGCCGAGGAGACATTGTTGGGTCAGATGCGCGACGATGCACACGAGATGCGTACGCTGGAAGATTGGTTGGACGGCGCGCTCGAAGACGCCGACGCAACCCGGCGCATACTTCGGCACCTGAAGCGCATCGACGTGGGGCC
>JAUIEZ010000169.1 GCA_030429665.1 Gammaproteobacteria bacterium
CAGGATACTATGTTGTAAAGGCCCATACGAAAATGGTTACACTTTCTTGTTTTGGGCCACTAAAAAGACGTTTGGGAAAACAGAAAAGTTCGAACCATCAAATTCATGCAGTATCGCACTTGCTAGAAAGTTAGAAGTTTTTTCTATTAAGGATCGAAGTATTCCCCATGAAGATATCCCGTCGAAAAAAGTTGGTTGATTCTTTACGCGACGACGAATATCGACATGAATTTGTCGACCAAAGAATCACGGTTGGCGTTGCAAGCCAAATTCGCGAGATGCGACGAGGGAGAGGATGGACACAGTCAGAACTTGCTAAAGAAAGTGGGACAAGGCAGCAGGTTATTTCACAGATCGAGAATCCAGACTACGGAAAACTAACGCTTTCAACATTGAAGCGGATAGCCTCTGCTTTTGATGTGGCATTAATTGTTAAATTCGCTCCATTTAGTGAATTAATAGATGATTTCATAAACAGAACACCAGAAAGCCTTGCTGTCCCGAGTTTTGGCAATGATACGAAACTAAAAGAAGAAACAATAACTGATAGCCTAGCTATTTTTAGGGAGGTCTTATTTGCTCAACCTCGTACACCGTTGACTTCCGAATATATCTTGACGAATACCTTTTCAGCACCAGAAACTTCTTTTGATAAAACCCGAAATGGCAAACCAATCAGGAAAACATCCACAACAGAAACTAGAAAACGAAACGCCCTCATATTCGATGAAACCCCAAGAGGGTATGCATATGATACCGATCGTATACGCTAATAATCTAAATCTCGCTGTATCTCAATGGGATTTTAGACTGACTTTTGGGAGAGTTGTGGGCGTGTCCGACGATGGTCCAGAAATCGCACAAGAGATTATCGTTTATATGTCGCCGCAACACACCAAGGCAGTGAGCGAGATGCTCGCTCGGAACGTGAAGGCATACGAAGAACAGTTCGGGAGTCTTCCAAATCTCTCGGAATCGTCGGAACCTGACAATGATGGCGGCGACTAGGCCTTTCCCCACCGCGCCTTGGCCGCCTTCCGGGCGGCCTCGCGCCGTTCTTCCGGCGTCATCTTCGCCGCCCGCGCTTTCCCGCCCTTGAGACCGCCCTTTCGCCCGAGTGCAACCGCCGCCGGGTCTTTCCCGTGCTCGGGCTGTTCCTCCTGGGCCTCGCCAGTAGCAAGATCCACGATCCGCTTGGCTAGCTGGTTCGTGTCGCGGGGGCGCTTTGGCTTGCTTGAGCGGTTAGGCATAAGGGAAGTATATCACGCTGTCGCTACGTTTCGGGTGCGGGCGTAGTTCCATAGGTTCAATGGCCAGCGTTTCAGAATTTGGTGGCCGTTAACTCGCAGATCGGTGTACTCGACTTCTGGACTGCCCGAGATATGCGTGTCGAACTCCAGTGCGGGATCTAGAAGCCCAATGTTGATTTTGGCCTTAACCCAGTATTCTTGTGGGATTGGCAGGTGAACGTCGTCTATCCGGTGCGCTGTCCACTTTTTTCCCCACGTCTTGATCTCACCGTCTAGAGCCGCTTGGCGAATTTCTCGTGCAGCGGAACTCAGAGCATCCACCTCAGAATCCGCATAGGCGTTTGGATCTTCTCTCGGACGCACCCGGCTAACGACGTACAGGGCTCGAGACATGGGCATGGTCGCGCCATTGCGGCGGACAGGATAGGCGTTAAACGTTGCTACCAGCCCGAAAAGAATCACGACGGCGAGACCCGTAGCCGCCCACCGTGTCACCGGATCGGCTAGAAATTCCGCCCATTGTGCGATGTCATCAGGCACGCTGATCAGGCCAATATAGAAAAGCGCGCCGTCAACCACGCCGGCGACGAGACGATAGATCCACTTCGCCATTCCCGGATGATACCGCACCAGCTACCGCATCCGGGTTGATGTAGTCTACCCCTGTCCATTTTCAAACTGAGCCATTACCCCCGGCGCACATTCAGTGATCCTTTTAGGTTTGCGGATGTTCCTCAATTGACAAGTTCCACGATGTGGAACTACGTGACCCGTTCCCGAGCATCGCCGGAAAAACTCCGGTCCGAAAACGCCGGCGGAATGATTGACAGCCAAGGCATGAGCGCCGTGTTGTCCAGTGGCTAATTGATTCAAGGAGGATCACCCATGACCCGGGCACGAAGGGAACTCGTCTCGCTCGACGCCACGCCCTACTACCACTGCATCTCGCGCTGCGTGCGCCGCGCCTTCCTGTGCGGCGAGGACCACGCCAGCGGCCGCAACTTCGAACATCGCCGCGGCTGGATCGTCTCGCGCATCAAGCAGCTCGCCGCCGTCTTCGCCATCGATGTCGCCGCCAACGCGGTGATGAGCAATCACTTCCACGTCGTCCTGCGCGCCGTAGCCCTGCCCTGCCGTGACCTTCGCCGGCATCGGCTTGCGGTCCGGCGCCACACCACGGGCAACCAGGCGACCCGGTGGAACCGGTGGCGGATCGACGGTTGCCAAGGATAGAGGACCATGCAATATTTCCTCGCTTACCCGCGGTATCACGCGGCCCAACCAACCAGGAAAACGACGCGCGCCGGGTGCCAGGGGGGAATGCCCGCGCCATACAAATGCCGCACCACCTTGAAGCGCCGCCGAAGCACACGCTCCCCGACGGCCACGAACCATTGATTGATTGCATCATCGGATGAACCTCGGTATCGATTCCATTGCCGCCGTCCTGTTCCTGCTCGGCGCCGGCCAGGGCGCGTTCCTCGCCGTCGCGCTGTTGGCCGCTCGCGGCGGGCCGCGACGGGCCAACCGTTATCTCGCCTGCTACCTGCTCGCATTCGTCGTCACCTTGACCGACTACGCGCTCGATGCCGCCGCCATCACCGAGCAAGTGGCGCAGCTGAGGACGCTGTTGTGGCCGAAGGAGTTTTTCTACGGCGTGTTCGTCTATTTCTACGTGCGCGAATTGACGCTGCCCGGCCGCTACCCGCTCCGGGAACGGCAATGGCTCCACCTTGCCCCGGCATTCCTGCACGTCGCCATCACCTGGTCCCTGCTGCCGGCGCCGGCCGCTACCCAGACCCGCGTTCTCGATGGCGCCGAGCCGACGTCCAGCGCCGAGTGGATTTACACCCTCCTGCTCGGCCAGCTCGAGCTGCCCCTTGGCATCGCGCACGTCAGTCTCTACCTAGCCCTCTCGATCCGGCTGCTGCGAAGACACGAGCTGCGCGTGAAGGCGAACTTCTCCTACACCGAGAAAGTGGGACTGCGCTGGCTGCGGCGCCTGCTGACCGGGACTGTCGCCGTGTATGCCATATGGGTCGGCGGATCGCTGCTGAACATCTACTGGCCCGTGCAAGAGGCCGTCTTTGTCATGCTCGGCATCGCCATGGTGCTGCTTATCTACGCCATGGGTTACCTCGGTCTTCGACAACCCCTGATCTTCACGGCGCCGGAATACGCGCCGCCGCAGGCGGCCACCGCCATCCCGGCACCGTCCCGACCGACGCGCCCGCGAGAGGCGTCTCCGCCACCGGAGGGGGATCGGGCGATGCCGACTTCGGACGAAATCGACCCACCCGCGAACGCCGGGGAAACCCTCGAAGCCGGTATCGGGAAATACCGCAACTCGGCGCTTTCCGAGGAGATCGCGACGGCCCTCCTGGCGGAGGCGACGCGCGCCATGGAAGAGAACAAGCTTTACCTCGACAGTACCCTGTCGCTGCCGCAGTTGGCGGATCGACTCGGCGTCTCCGTCAACCACCTCTCCCAGGCGATCAACCAGGCAGGGGGGCGAAACTTCTTCGAGTTCGTCAACGGTTTCCGCGTGAGGGCCGTGATCGACCGTATCGACGACGAATCGACCATTCTCGATCTCGCGATGAACGCCGGGTTCAACTCGAAATCGGCCTTCTACACCGCGTTCCGCAAGCACACCGGCGTCACGCCGGGCCAGTACCGAAAGCACAGGCAGCGCGCCGCGGCGTGACAAAAATCAGGGAACGCGGGCCACGGTTGCAGGAAAAACAAGCGGTTACGAAAGGTTCGAGTTTATAGGACGGGACGACGACCCGCGTACGCGAACGGATAATGCCTCCGACTTGTGCAACCGACTCGAGAGGAGACGATCCGATGAAACCCTTTTGTCTTTCCCTGACCCTGTGCGGCGCCCTCCTGGCCACCGGCTGCGTCAGCACCAGCCCCCAGGCAATGCGCGACATCGCCCCACGTGCCGGGGAGGCCGACGCGGCGACGCTCGTCGTCTACCGCGAGAAGTCGGCGCAGGCCGCCCTCGCCGACGTTTACATCGGCACCGACGACGGATACTTCATCCGGCTCGGCGACGACGAATACGCCGAGGTCGACCTGCGCAGCGGCTTTTACGAACTCAAGGCGAAGGCGAAGGGCAGCGTTCCGTCAGAAGCCACCGTCAAGCTGAACCCGGAGGAAACCGTGTGCATGCGAGCCAGGCCCAACCACGAGGAACTGCACCTGCTGGTGATCCCGTTCGTGAACGCCCTCGTACCGAGCTTCGTCCTCGAGGAAACCGAGTGCGTCGACCTCGACCGCTTCGAACGCCAGGTCGCCGTCGCGCCGCAGGAATAGCGGCGCCGGGACCGGCAACTCGTGAAGGCGGCGCCTTGGCGCCGCCGGCGGGCCTCGTTCAGGGACGACGAGAGCGTTCGTCCCGTTGAAACATGTTACCGTCCCGCTATGCGGAAGGATCAGATCCGGCAAACGAACTCCTGCTGGCTTTTGATCTTCGCGCTCATCTGCTCGTCGCTCGGGTCGTCGGTGCGAATGCACACGCCATTGAGGAACCGCTCCCCATAGCGGCCGCGACCCGGACACTTGCAGCGCAGCCCCTGGGTGCAGTGATTGTCGTGGTGACAATAGCTTCCGATGTCACCGGTCTTGTCCCGAGGGGCGCATCGTCCTTGCGGGCAGTGCGCGGTCCAGCGGTTGCCGAGAATGGCCCGATTGCCGCCGGCGCATTGTTCTTCCTTCTTGCACTTGGCGCCGAGCGGCAACGCGCCGCCGAGGCAGCGGCCCTGGGCGCAAATCAGGGACGTGCACTGGTTGTCGTGCTGGCAGAAATCGCCGTTGTCGCCGAGATAGTCCCGCGGTACGCATCGCTCACGTTCGCAGCGGGCTGTCCAGTCCCTGTCCCAGAAGGCGCGGTTGCCGCCCCGGCAATGTTTGTCCTTCTTGCACGACTGGCCCAGGGCGGCCACCGCCTGGCACTGGTTTCCGACGCACCTGCCCGACAGGCAATGGTTGTTGTGGTGGCAATACATTCCCTTGAGACCGGTATCGTCTTCCGGGGCGCATTTGCCCTGTACGCATTGGGTGGCGCTCGTGACATCCCTCGAACACATGTTGTCGTCCGAGCACAGCCCGCCCAGGGCGATACCGCGGTGGGGCGAACATTTTCCGGGCGTCACCTGGCCGTTCGAACGGCAAAAGGCGCCGTCCTTGTGATCCGGGTTGTCGCAGAGGCAGATCTTGCTGCGGCAATGATTGTCGTGGTGGCAGTAGTCGGTGGTACTGGAATCACCGAGCTCCCACGGCGAACGGCCCTCCCCGTCTTCCGGCGCGCAAATTCCTTCGCGGCACCGGCCGGTTCCGCATTGCCGGTCGTTGCGGCACTGGGTACCGAACATCGCTTGTCGCAGGACCCCGTACTCACCGCCCTCTCCGGCCGTCAACGGCTGCGTCGCGACGCCGTAGCCGCTGCCGTCCTCGTTCCTCACCAGCGCCCCGCCGATACCGCGCCGTCCGCTGGTCTCGTCAACGATGCGAAACGGCGGATTCGCGCCATCGGCGGCAAGGCCGTCACGTGCCGAGCGGTTGCACTGATCGAGCTGTGCGGCCGCCAGCGTGCGATCGCCTTCGCTCTCTTCGAAGACAACCACGGGGCCGAGTCTCGCGGCCAGCTGTCTGCAGGTACCGATGTTGAATCCGGCGAGGAACGCCTGGCGGCTCATTTGCCCGGTGCACTCCCATCGGCCCTGGGTGCGCCGGCATGTCCAGGGCACGCCGGCAATCACGGTTTGCGGCGCCAATGTGTCCGTGCTTTCGATTTCGACGACGACTGCCACCAGGCCTGCCGAACGATTGCACTGGACCAGGGCGCCGGGATCCAGCGATCCGCCGATGTCGCGCGAGAACCGCGTGACTTCGGCACCTGCGCGGTCGGCAAGCGCCTTGCAATACGCCACCGTGGGCGCTTCCCAGGTGGTGGTGATTCGGCAGCTTCGCCCCGCGCACTGCCAGCGCCCGCCCGGCACGTCGATACCGCGATGTTTCACGGGACGGTCGAACTCGGCCACGTACGCGAACCGTAGTCCCTGGTTGCACTGCGCCATCCGCGCGGCGTTCATGGGGCGGTTGTCCCGGCTGAACGCAGCCAGGGGTCCGACCTGCGCCGCGAGCGACTTGCAGGTTTGGACCGTGAAGCCCGATGCGGGTCCTTCGGCGCGACAGTCACCCCGGGGCGAACAATCGAATCGCAGTCCGCCCGCTGTCGCGCGACGAGCGCCGTCGAGCGCGGTTTTCGTCCGGGCGCTGTATCGATGTCGCGTAATCACCGGCGCGATCGTTGGCGTGACCGGGGCCGCCGGTTCGATGGCCGGCTCGACTGCATCTTCCGACGGCGTGAGCTGCGGAGACGGCGGCGAGATCTCCGAGCCCATGGCGATACCGGCATTGCAGGCATCGAGCTGTGCCGCGCTCAACTGCGATCCGCCCCAGGCAAACGATCCGACGTATCCGATCTTCGCCGCGAGGGCCTTGCACTGGCTCACGCCCAGCGAGCCGAAACCTTCCGCCTGGCACTTGAACCCGGCACAGTGCCAACTGACGCCGCCCGCGTTTACCGTGCCACTCGTCTTGACGGGATACTCGGTGTACGCCTCGTAAGCCAACGTGTCGCCGCGCGCGAGGGGCGGGTATGCCGATACCGCGAGCACCAACACCATCGATCCCAGGATAACTTGAAGCCTTTTCATCGTGTTTCCTCCTGTTGTCGCGGCACGCGAACGACGCCGGTATTGCTCTCGCCGATATACCGCCCGCCCTCGCCGATCGCGACGACCCGCCATTGATAGGCCTCGCCAGACGAAAGATAACTCGCCGTCAAGGGCGTCAGGGCCGATCCGCCCTCGCCGCCCGGCACCAGCAACCCGGCGGCGATCCGGCGGTAAGTCTTTCCCTCGGCGACCACGCCGGGCGGCGGCAGGGGCTCGCCGCCGAGCGGAAACAACTCGATCCGGTAATCGACGACGCCTTCGATGGCGCGCCAGGTGAAACGGGTGTCCTTCGCGAGCACGGCGCCCGATGCCGGGCCGGTGAGAATGATCGGCTTGAGTTCATCGTCGTCCGCCAGCAGGTCGCCGTCGGCCGATGCGACGTAGTAACGCACCATGGGCGGTTCGTCGAAGGGCGCAGGACGACTGATACGAAGACGCGCCACGTGCAGCCCCGGCTGGAATACCGGAAGCGGCGGGCTCTCGATCCGCTTTCTGCCGGCGCCGCCCAGGTACTGGCGCACCAGCTTGACGGTACGAAACAAGACGGGGGCGCCGCCGGTCGGCGTCGAGATTTCCCAGGCGGCTTCCAGCAGTCCCGATCCGCGCGTCGACAGGTCTGCGACCGCGATGACGTCGCTGCCGCCGTCGACCACCTTGATCCGCGAGAAATCCTCGAAGTGCAGGTCGACGCGGCTGATATGGAAGCCGGCGCCGCCGGCCCCGACAAGCGCCAACCGTACCTGCGCGGTTTTCGTCGTGTACCCGTCGCTGAACGTGCGTTCGACGAAAATCGAGGATATCCCGGCACGCCTCGCCCTGATCGTGATCGCGGTCGGGACCGTCACGGTCTCTGCGATATTCAACGTACCGTTACCGACACCCGGGCGAGTGATCACATCGGAGAACGTGCCCAGCACGGTTCCGTTCGGTGCCAGGAACCGTCCGCCCGTCGATCGCAAGGTCAGGCTCCGGGCGCCGCCGCGCGGCGAGAACTCCGCGGTCCAGCGAACCGGCACGTTGCCGGGGCGGCCCGTCGCCACGCGGGGGTTCCCGCTCGATCCCGACACCCGCTTGAATGCGTCGACGATGTCGATAATCAGCGCGACCCGGCTCGAACGGCTGCTGGCGCGAAAATCCCGCGTGTAGAAGATACGGCGCAGTCCCTGGCGGACGGCGGATTCGATGACCGCGGCCGGTACCAGCAACCGTTCGCGCACGCGCGCCTGCCCGCTGGCTGTCGTCGACAGACGCCGGTTGACGCTGCCGAGGACACCGCCATTTTCTCTGCGCTGAAATCGTCCGACCCGGGAATCGAGCGTGGCAACGGCGCCGGCGATATCGATACGCCACTCGACGTCGAACACGTTGTCGCCGCCGGCGACGGCGACAACGGGCGATGGTTGCACCGAACCGCCGTCGGGCAGGCCACCAATATCGATCCTGACCTTCCGTTCCAGGGGAATCTCCGCGCCCTGGCCGAAGTACCGGACGTAATTGAGAAACTCGTAACCCTTGGCGATCGCCTGCTCGACGATCGTCGCGGGAACGACGAAGGTATCGTTGTACGCGTAGGCGAACGCGCCCGGCCCCACGGAAAACGTGTTGGTAAACGAGAGGATCTGGCCCTTCGGGGATTCGATCTGTCCGGGGTCCAGCGACAGGATCGGCAAGACGTTGTCATCCGTGGTCATGGTCCAGTTCACGCTCACCATGCGGTCATCGACCGTTATGGATTTCGGGGCGGGAACGTTGATGTTGAACACGGCCCACGCCGGCATGTGAACGAGCAGCAGAAGCAGGAAGCCGAACGGGGCGATTGACCGGCGCATCGTCATGACCCTGCCATCACCGTGGCCGCCGAAGCGCGAACGGCGTGTCCATCGTCACACCGACGAACACGCGGTAGGGACGACTGTCGGCGACGCGCACCAGTTCGTCCTCGAGGTGTTGATATTGACCCTGCAGGAACACCGTGAATCCGGGCCGGTTCGTTCGCGGCGGCCGAGCCTGCCATTCGAGGTTGAGATCGAGCGTTCTCGTGCGCGTCGAGTAGCTGTCGTCGCGGGCGCTTTGCCGGTTCCAGGTCAGGTACGCGGACCCCGACAATTTCGACGGGACAATCACGAAATACGCGTTCAGTCCCGCGAGGTACCCGTCGGTCGCCAGGCCCAGGCCCGACTCGTGAATCGTGCTTCGTTGCACCTGGGCGCCGAGAAAAAGCCGCTCCCCGAAACGATAGTTCAACGCCAGGTCGGTTAGCGAATTCTCGCTGTCCGGAGAACGGTCCAGGCCGTCGCGCAGGTCGCCGAAGCTGTGATTGATTCCCCAGTCCCAGTTCTCGTAGACGAAGTTCGCGCCGAGCGTGATTTGGCGCGTCATGTTGTCGAGTGCGAAGTCGACGGCGCCAACCGGCGTCGAGACGTCGACGCTGCCGCGACGGCAGGTGGTCGTACGCGTAGATCTGGCCGTGCGGGTGGGCGATCGTGGCGCCGACCTCGGCACCGCGGGCCGGCGCGACACCGAGAAGATCCGCGTCAACAACCGCCTGCGCCGCGTCATCCGCGCCGCTCTCGGGGGCCTGATGCTGCGCGCCAAGGAGCCGCTCGACCGCCTCCAGGCGGCCGACGCCGCGTTCAAGGCGCGCGACGCCGATGTCCTGCCGGCGCTCGACCGGGCGATCGAGGCGGAGCGCGTCGACTCCATTCGCGAGGCTCTCG
>JAUIEZ010000170.1 GCA_030429665.1 Gammaproteobacteria bacterium
CGTGCCGCTCAGCGCCACGCCATAGACGTCGCGGGCGCGCTCCATCGTCTCCCAGCCTTCCAGCACGTCGGCGCGGACCCGCTCGGGATCGCGCGTCCGCGGGTCGCCATAGCCGCCACCGCTGCTCTCGTGGCCGCGGATCCACTGGCCGGGCCGGAGGTCGAGCTGCACCACGTTGTCGAGCTTCTGCTCGTGACCGGTGTCGTCGCCTTTCTGTTTCTTCACGGGTCGCTGTTCGCGATTCTCGGCATCAGCGTTCCGTTGCACCGCGCCTACTCGCTTGCCGCGGGAACCGTCGTGTTTGCGCTCTGCATCGCCCTGACGTGGTATACGCGTCGGTCCATCGCGGAACTCTGGCTCGAGAATTCGCCGTTGACCAATGGCGGAATCGGCACGATCTGGGTGCGTAGCTGGCATGTACCGGCAACCGTACTGCTGACCGCTGCCTGGCTTCTGTGGGACATGAACGTGATCCTGGGCCGGGCCCAGAGCGCGGCCGCTGCCGTGTGGCTGGTGCTCGCAGTCGTGGCCGGCGCGGCTGTACGCCTTGGGATCAACGCATTCGCCAGGGGAACACACGATATCGGGAGCGCGCCTGACGCCGCCGAGATGCATGCCATACGGGTTCGGTCGCGGCGCCTGACGGTGCCGCGCGTGGCGACGTCCGCGGTCTTCGTGATGCTCTCGCTGTCCTTTCTCGTCGAAGCCGTCGGCGGGCGTCTCTACGCCTGGCTCGCCACCCAGTCGGGCGGCGCGGTGCTGAAGGGTACGTTCAGTATCGCCGTGACCCTGATTATCGCCTGGGTGCTTTGGGAGCTCATCCGCTCCACCATTGACCGCTATCTCCCCGAGGACGAGGAGAGCGCGCCCATGGCCTTTGACGGAGAGGGCGGGGAGGGCGCGCCGGCAACGCGTGCCGAAACCCTGCTGCCGTTGCTGCGGGCCTTTCTTCAGTTCGTTTTGGTCGTGCTGGTTACGCTGACCACCCTTTCGACGCTGGGCGTGGAGATCGGACCGTTGCTTGCCGGTGCGGGCGTCATCGGCCTGGCTGTCGGTTTCGGCGCGCAAAAGCTGGTCCAGGACGTGATCTCCGGTATTTTCTTCCTTGTCGACGACGCGTTCAGAACCGGCGAGTACATCGAGACCGCCGGCATGCGCGGCACCGTCGAGAAAATCTCGGTGCGCTCTCTCAGGCTGCGCCATCACCTGGGACCGGTGCAAACGATCCCCTACAGCGAAATGGCCACGGTAAAGAATCACAGCCGTGACTACATCATCATGAAGCTGCCGTTTCGCCTGCCCTTCGATACCGATATCGAGAAAGTACGCAAGATCATCAAGCGAATCGGCCAGGACATGCTCAAGGACCCGGAACTGGGCCCCGGCTTCCTGGCGCCGTTGAAATCCCAGGGTGTACTGGAGATGGACGACTCCGCGCTCGTGCTTCGCATGAAGTTCACCGCCAAGCCCGGTGAGCAATGGGTGATTCGGCGCGAAGCCTATCGACGAGTGCGTGACGCGCTGCGCGACGAGGGCATCGAGTTCGCCCACCGGCGCGTCACCGTCCACCTGCCGCCGGACGCGTCCAGCGCGAACAAGGAGCAGGTCGTCGGCGCGGCGGCGCTCGAGGCGGGCGCGCCGGACGCGCCACCGGACAAGGACCGGGGGGACCAGCGATAAGCCCATGAATCCATTGCGCGGGCGCAAGGCGGGTGGTTGGCGGCGCGCCGCACGGATGGTCGTCGTCGCGCTGGTCGTCGTGGAACTCGCCTGGCTGGTTGTGGCCAACCTTGTCGTGAACCACGGCGGTTTCACGGACGCCGTCAACATGCGCCCCGACCGCGTTCTGGTGCAATGGCAAAGCGTACGCTCGTACTACCCTGGTCATGTTTCCGGCCACGGACTCACGATACGCACGAATTCGACGCGCACGCAGAGTCTGCTCGAGGCCGAACGATTCTCTGCATGGATCTCGCCGGCGGCGCTGCTTGGCCGCTCGCTGCGATTGTCCGCGGCGCGATTCGAGAACGTCACCGCCCGAATCCGCCCGGCGCGCATGGTGCGCGAGGCGGAACCGGAGGAGTTGCCTTTTTTTCCGCTGATCCCGGGCCTGGAACCGCTGATGCCGGACACGCCGCCGGAGTTCGGGCCGTTCAAGCCGGGTTGGCTCGTGGACCTCGCGGATGTCACGGTGACCGGCAGCCATCACGTCTACGTGGGAAACTACGAGATTCATGGCGATGGCCGGCTGCATGGCGCATTGTCCTACCGCGTGCGCGACCGACTCGTCATCGAAGGCATCGACGCCGAGCTTGGCGACGCGAGGATATCGCTCAACGGCGAGCCGCTGGCAAAAGGCGGTGGAGCAATCGGGCGCCTTTCCAGCGCGCCATTTATTCCTTATTTCCATCCCGGCCTGGCCAAGTTGGCATTCCTCACCATCGACGCCGAACTTTTCGGTGAACTTTCCAGTCTCGAAGTGCTTAACTTCTACCTCGGCGTAGACAATCGTCCGGGCTGGCCCGGTTTGTCCGCCGAGGGCCGCCTGTCGGGACGACTCGTCGTCGAGCAGGGTCGCCTTGACCCGTCGACAGACCTTGTCGTGGATTCGAAGCTGATCAGCTTCAAGACCCGGAACCTCGCGCTTCAGAGTGCGGGACTGATTCGCCTCAAGCCTACGGACGATACCGGGCGCCCTTCGAAACTGATGACCTTCGAACTGGCCGATCTCAAGCTCCGGCACCGGACCGTGGGCAAAACCCTGGTGGCGACGCGCGGCCTGGAGTTCATCGTCAACAGTGCCGACGCGACGGTCGGGACTCCGCTGCGCGAACTGCAATTGCGTGCGCGTGTGGATCGCAGCGAAGTGCCCGATCTGACTGTTCTCAATCATTTCATTCCGTCGAAAATTCCGCTGGTCGTGGCGCAGGGCAAGGGCGAAATCGACGCCGACATAGCGTGGGACGCGGGCCGCATGCGAGGAAACGTGATTCTCGACGCTCGCAACGTGAGGTTCACCGTCGAGGGCAGCGAAACCACGGCCAGTTTCCGCCTGGACCTGGCCATGGCTGCCGATCCCGACGCACGGACGGTTTCCGTGACCGGCACGACGCTGCGTATCGACGACGCACGACTGGACGTTGCCGATGCTTCCATCGACCCCTGGTCCGCCGAACTGAATATCGAGACCGGGCGGGTAGAGTTTCGCCAGGGGGCACGGGAGTCGATCAAGCCGGGCAAGGTATTCGCGCAGTTGGTGGACTTCACCGATGGAGAGCTGCGGCTGGCCGGTTCGATCAGCAACATCAATTTTCTCGATTACCTGCTCACCGAGGAACGGCGGCTGACGTTCGCCGGCGAGGGCAAGTTCGATGCCGATCTGACCATGGAAAAGGGAACCATCAGGACCGGCAGCACGGCAACCTTTCGTTCGGCGAATCTCGCCGCGCGCTTCCTGGATTTCGACGCGCGCGGCCGGGGCCGGCTGCAGGCGGCGTTCCTTGCCCAAAACGACCAACGTGCACTGGACATTCGTGCCGAACTCGAACAGGTGGCGCTGCTGCGCGAGGAAGAATCCGCGGCGTTTGTACAGGCGCCGAGCGTTCGGTTTCGCTTGAAGGGCGTAGTGCCCGACATGACCGAACCCATGGAGGCGTTCTCCATTACGTTCGAGATCGACGAGGCGACCGTGCCGGATATCACGGTCTACAACGCGTATTTGCCGGAGAAGAGCGTATTGGCGCTTGAATCGGGGAGCGGTGTGATAAGAAGCCGACTGGACGTCGAAGACAACAAGGCGTCCGGCCTGGTCTCGCTGGAGGCGGAGCAGGTCGAGGCCGTGGTTAACGACCAGGCGCTGGCGCTCGATCTGGACATGAACCTGCGGTTGTCGAACGGTGATCTTGATTCCCGTCGCTTCGAACTGGACGACAGCAGCTTGCGCGTGTCGAACGTCAACTATCCGGGCGGCCAATCGTTGGGCGAGTGGTTTGCCGAGTTCTCGTTCACGGATGGTGAGCTTCACTGGACGCGTCCCGTCAGCCTGACGGCGGACAGTCGCCTGCAGATGACATCTTCGGGTCCGCTCGTGGAGCTGCTTGCCGGAAGCTATACGCGGGTCGACTGGGTGAAGGATTTGTTATCGGTCAACGACGTGAAAGGCACCGGCCGCCTAGCGGTCGGGGCGGAGGCCGTGATATTCAATGACCTGGACATCAGGGGAGAGGAGATTCAGGTCGCGGCCAAACTGCGCATCGATCGCGACGGTCCCGAGGGAATCGTGTTCAATCGCTACGGGCCGTTCAAGGCGACGATCGCGTTCAACGGTGATCAGCGCGAGTGGTTCATATTCTCGGCGCGCGAGCGCTTCGACAGCCATCCCGGCTATTAGAACGACTAGCCCTCGCGCGGCGGGGCGGCGGCCTCCGCGGTCTTGAACCCGGCATTGCGGCGTTCCTCGCGCGGCGATATCCGGAAAAAATCGCGGTAGCACTTGCTGAAATGCGGCGCCGAAACGAATCCGCACGAGAATGCGATGTCGACGATGGACTTCGATGAACGCAGCAGGAGCTCCCGGGCGCGACGCAGCCTCAGCTCCAGGTAGTAGCGCGTGGGCACGCAGTTCAGGTGCTTTTGAAACAGGCGTTCGAGCTGCCGGCGCGAGATGCCCACGTGATTGGACAGTTCGTCCAGACTCATCGGTTCCTCGATGTTCGCCTCCATCAGCTCCACCGCCTCGATGAGTTTCGGCTGGCTGGAGCCGAAGCGTTGTTTCAGGGGAATTCGTTGCCGGTCGTGCACACCGCGAATGCGCTCGCACACGAACATCTCGGCGATCGTGGTCGCCAATTCGCCTCCCTGGTCGCGAGCGATCAGTGTCAGCATCATGTCCAGGGGCGCGGAACCGCCGGAGCAGGTGAAGCGGTCGCGATCGAGCTCGAACAAATCGGCGGATACCACGAGTTGGGGAAACTCGTCGTACATGGCATTGATGTTCTCCCAGTGAACGGTGCACCGGTAACCGTTGAGCAGGCCGGCCTTGGCGAGCAGGTAGCTGCCGGTACATATTCCGCCGAGTGCGGCTTTCTTTCGCGCCAGTTCCGCGAGCAACGGCTTGAACCTGGGAACGAGCGAGACGTCCGGATCGATGCCGCCGCACAGGAACACGATGTCGGCGTGGCGAATGCTTTCGAGTCCGACGCATGGCGTCATCAGCAGGCCGTTGCTCGCCGGCACCGGTTCTCCGTCGATCGACGCGACGATGGGTTCGTACAGGGCCTTACCGCTCAACCAATTGGCCATTCGCAGGGGCTCGATGGCGCAGGAAAACGCGATCATCGAGTAGTTGGGGATCAACAAGAACACGATACGGCGGGTCGCCGGTGTCGGGTTCGCTGAATCCTGGCTACCAGGCATGGATGTCTCTTACTTGAACTGCGCGGGAATTATCGGGATTCGCGGTGAACTTGCAATGATCGCCAATAGACGCCGTCGCGCCGCGAAACTAACGGAAGCGGTGGCACGCACTGCAGCTTCCTACAAGGCGGCCGGCCTGGTAGAAACGCGGCGGCGTGGCGTTGAGCGTGCGCCTCGCGTCCTCCAGGTCGTCCACGAACTCGGACAGGTGCGCATCCAGAAGCAGGTGGTTGGTTCCCGGCGAACCGACGCCGAGTCGGTCGGTGACCTTGCGCATGGAATCGACCTCCGTCACCATGACATCGGCCACCGATTCGGCGTCCGCCCCGGCGGCCAAATCGTCCAGCAGGTTTGAAAGCGCGCCCATGTGCGCCGCCAGTTCATGCATGGCGCCGCTCAACTCGCCCTCCGTAAGGTAAACAAAATCGCGAGGGTAGGTGCCCAGTCGAAGCGACGCGCAGCCGCCCGCGACAAGCGAGCATACGAGGACGACCCCGGCCAGGTATCGTAAGGTGCGTGGGCGTGGTCGAGACATGGATGAACTCCCGGGTTGGCGAATCGGGCGGCGCCGTTTCATTGGATAATCCGCGCCATGCCCCGCGTGAAAGGGGAGCCGGCGCGACCGAAACGAGAATACTACGATGCCGCCGCAGGGAATCGCAATTGAGCCCCGGTCGAGAGTCGCCTCAGCCCGGGAGAACCCGGTCGAGATCAGCCTGGATATCCTCGGCGTCCTCCAGGCCGACGGAAAGACGGAAGATGCCGTCTCCGGCGAACTCGCGGTAGCGCGCCAATCCCGTCGAGTCGAACTGGAAGGAGTTTTCGTTGAGCTCGTTCGTGTCGAGCCAGTACACGAGACTGCGATGGTGTCCCAGCGATACGGCGTAGTGAATCACTTCCAGCGAGGACATCATTTTCCGGCTGATCGCGGCGCCGTCGTCCACCTGGAAACTGACCATGCCGGAGAAGTTCTCCATCTGGGTTTTTGCCAGGTCGTGCTGCGGGTGTGACGGCAGACCGGGATAAAGCACCCGCTTTACCGCCGGATGGTCTTCCAGGAACCGGGCTACGCTCAGGGCATTCGACTGGTGGGCCGCCATTCGAAGCTTCAACGTGGCGATGCCCCGCAGGATCAGCCAAGCATTGAAAGGGCTGAGCACGCCGCCGTGATGTATCGCCGCTTCGCGGCGCAGCCGTCCGATGATATCGCTCGGACCGATCACGGCGCCGCCGAGGGCGTCGCCATGTCCGCCGAGATACTTGGTCAATGAATGCATTACCAGGTCGGCGCCGCGCAGCAACGGCTTGGTGGCCACCGGTGTGGCGAACGTCGAGTCCACGGCGAGCAGCGCGCCGGCATCGTGGGCCAGCTTCGAAATCGCCTCGATATCGGACAGCTTGAGGATCGGGTTGGCCGGGGTCTCGATCCATACCAGCCGGGTGTCGTCGCGCAGCGCGTCCTCCACGGCGCGCACGTCCGAGGTGTCCACGGCGCTGACTTCGATGCCGTAACGCGGCAGGCCGTGGCGGGCAAACTCGGCGATCCCCGCGTAGCAGGTGTCGCTGAGAACGAGATGATCGCCGGTTTCGAGCAGCGAAAGGAAGGTGGCGCTCGCCGCTCCCATGCCGCTGGCGAAGCACTGGCAGTCGGGACCGGATTCGAGGAGGGCCAGCTTGCGTTCAAGCTGTTGTACGGTGGGGTTCCCCCAGCGAGTGTAGACGAACGGCGCGGCGTCGGTCAGGGCGTTGGCGGAGAACCCGACCGGCTCGTCCACGGTAAACGTGCTCGACATGACCAGGTTGGGCGATGAGGCGCCGGTCAAGGGGTCGGGTCGTTCGCCGCCGTGAATGCATTGCGTGGACAGTCCCGTCGATGACAGGACATGCTCGTTATCGTTCATTGAAGTGTCCCCGGTGTTCGAATGAGGTCGGGGGAGGGTAGGCCGATGATTGACGACGCGCAAGATGTCCGGCGCCGCCGACCTTGTCGTTTCAAGTTGTCCCGCGACACAATATACTCCGCGGGCGTTTCGCATCCACTCCTTTCCCGTACTGTTCAAGGCGCCCGACCGTCGGGCTTCCTGCCGCGCGCCGCGGACGCACAGGCGAAACCGGTTCGGAAACCACCGTGCAAAATCCCGCTGACCACATACTGAAGGGCGTTCTGGCGACACTCGGCGCCACTTTCCTGTTCGCCACCCAGGATGCGATTACCAAGCACCTCGCCCAGAACATGTCGGTGGCGCAGATCGTATTTATCCGCTTCGTGTTCTTCGCCCTGTTTGCCGTCGTCTACGCGACGAGGCGGGGCGGCGTGAGAATGGCGTTGATCACGCACTGTGGGGCGCTGCAATGGGCGAGGGGTCTGCTTATCGTCGCCGAAATCGGGATTTTCGCCTTGGCGCTGCGCCACCTCGGGGTCGCGGAGACTCACGTTCTGTTCGCGTGTTTTCCGCTCATGGTCACGGCGCTGTCGGTGCCGCTGCTTGGCGAAACCGTCGGCTGGCGGCGATGGTCGGCGGTGAGCGTCGGATTCGTTGGAACCGTGCTGATCCTCGACCCCGGCGCCGGCGTCTTCAAGCCCGAGGCGCTGATTGCCCTCCTGGCGGCCCTTCTGTTCGCACTCTACAACCTGGTAACCCGCAAGACCGGCCGGATGGACCGCTTGGAGACTTCGCTCCTGTATTTTGGCGTGGTCGGCCTGCTGGCGTCGGCCGTCACGGCGCCGTTTTTCTGGGAGCCGCTCGAGACCGGCGAGATCGGCTGGCTCGCCGTGCTCACGATAACCGGCATCTGCGGACACCTGTTGCTGATCAAGTCGCTGCAGTGGGCCCCGGCCGTGGTACTGCAACCGTTCAACTACTTTCTCCTCGTGTGGGCGATCGGGGTCGGTTACGTGGTTTACGGCGAGGTGCTGTCAGCCAGGGATTTTTTCGGCGTTTCGGTCGTGGTCGCCAGCGGGCTGTTCATCGCGTTCCGGGAGCGACGCGTGTTTCGTCGTACGCCCTGAACTCGCCGCACAGGGCAGGGCGGCAGTCGAATTCCGCGCAAAAGTCGTCGGCGGCGGCGAAACGGGACACTACGTCGTCGCGGATGATGGCGGGGCAAACACCCGCCAGGAACGTCGCCATCGTGTTTCCCACCGGAGTCTGACTTGAGCCGTCCACGCCGCCGTACCTCTTCGCGTCGCGACGCCCTGCGCGCCTCACAGGCGCTGCCGCAACGGCCTTGGGGTCAGTTTCGCTACACGCTGCCGCCCGTCGAGATCCTTTCCGCCGACCAGCTCGGTGCCATCCACGAGGCGTCCCTGTCCATACTCGAGGACACGGGAATAGAGTTCATGGGCGCGCGGGCGCGCGACGCGTTCCGCGCTGCCGGCGCCATCGTCGATGATGCCAGTGGCGTCGTTCGATTGGATCGCGAGATGGTGCTGGACTGCATCGCGCGGGCCCCGGGCGAGTTCGTTTTGACACCGCGCAATCCGGATCGCGCCATCCGGGTCGGCGGTCGGCTGGGTTTTTCCACCTTGGTCGCGGGACCGCCGGCGGTGCACGACTGCGAGCGTGGCCGGCGTACGGGCAACTACGAGGACTACGCAACGCTGATCAAGCTGGCACAGTGTTTCAACGTCATCCATGCCATCGGCAACCAGCCGACGGCGCCGGTGGAACTCGATGCGCGTTCGCGGCACCTGGACTGCTACCTTGCCAACCTGCTGTATTGCGACAAGGTTTATCACTGTACGGCGATCGGCGCCGAGCGCGCTCTGGATGGTATCGACATGGCGGCCATGGCCCGCGGCGTGTCGCGCGAGGCACTGGTGGACCAGCCGGCGGTGCTCACGGTTATCTCGGTCAATTCGCCCAAGCGATTCGACGAATCGATGTCGGACGGCCTGATGGCCATGGCCGAGTGGGGTCAGGCGGTGGTGGTGACGCCGTTCACGCTGATGGGCGCGATGGCACCGGCGACGGTGGCGGCGGCATTGGTACAGCAAAACGCCGAAGCGCTGGCGGGACTGACGCTGGCCCAACTGGTGAGACCGGGCGTGCCGGTCGTCTACGGGGGATTCACGTCGAATGTCGACATGCGCTCGGGGTCGCCGGCATTCGGCACGCCGGAGAATGCCCAGGCCACGATGGCGGGCGCGCAATTGGCGCGATTGTACGGATTGCCGTTTCGGGCCAGCAATTCCTCGGCGAGCAATGCCGTGGATGCCCAGGCGGCCTATGAATCGGCCAGTTCGGTCTGGAGCGCAATGCTGGCGCACGTAAACGAGATCTATCA
>JAUIEZ010000171.1 GCA_030429665.1 Gammaproteobacteria bacterium
GAGCAGATCTACGAGACGGGCACGGTCGCGAATATTCTGCAATTGCTCAAGCTTCCCGACGGCACCGTGAAGGTGCTGGTCGAAGGCATTCGGCGCGCATCGATCGTGCGTTACGTGGATACCGACGCCTGCTTCGTCGTCGACACGGTGCCGCTCAAGGACCAGGATGTCAGCGAGCGTGAAGCGGAGGTTTTGCAGCGCACGGTGCTTTCCGAGTTCGAGCAGTACGTCAAGCTGAATTCGAAAATCCCGCCCGAGATCCTGACGTCATTGAATGGTATCGACGATCTCGGCCGCCTCGCCGACACCATCGCCGCGCACCTGTCCCTTCGCAACGAGGACAAGCAAACCATTCTTGAACTCGGCAGCGTACGGGAGCGTCTCGAGCATATCCTCGGGGTGATGGAATCGGAAATCGACCTGCTGCAAGTGGAAAAGCGCATCCGCGGCCGCGTCAAGAAGCAGATGGAGAAGAGCCAGCGCGAGTATTACCTGAACGAGCAGATGAAGGCGATCCAGAAGGAACTGGGCGACCTCGACGACGCTCCCAACGAACTCGAAGAGCTGGCCGAGAAGATCAAGGACTCGGGTATGCCCAAGGAGGCGCGGGAAAAGGCCGAGGCCGAACTCAAGAAACTGAAAATGATGTCGCCCATGTCCGCCGAGGCGACCGTGGTGCGCAACTACATCGACTGGCTGGTCTCGGTACCGTGGAAGAAGCGTACGCGAGTGTCAAAGGACATTGCCAAGGCTGAGAAGATTCTCGACGCCGACCACTACGGACTCGAGCGGGTCAAGGAACGCATCGTCGAGTTCCTGGCAGTGCAGCAGCGCATCAAGAAGATCAAGGGACCGATCCTGTGCCTGGTGGGACCTCCCGGCGTGGGCAAGACTTCGCTGGGCGAGTCAATCGCGCGCGCTACCAACCGCAAGTTCATCCGCATGTCGCTCGGCGGCGTGCGCGACGAGGCGGAGATTCGCGGCCATCGGCGAACCTACATCGGTTCGATGCCCGGCAAGATTATCCAGAACATGTCGAAGATCAAGTCGAAGAACCCGTTGTTCATGCTCGACGAGGTCGACAAGATGTCCATGGACTTTCGCGGCGATCCGTCCTCGGCGTTGCTCGAAGTCCTGGATCCCGAGCAGAACCACGCCTTCGGCGACCACTACCTGGAGGTCGACTACGATCTGTCCGAGGTCATGTTCATCGCCACCGCCAACACGCTCAACATTCCGTCGCCGCTGCTCGATCGCATGGAGGTGATCCGAATTTCCGGATATACCGAGGACGAGAAGATCAACATTGCGACGCGTTACCTCGTTCCCAAGCAGATCAAGAACAACGGCTTGAAAGAAAGCGAGATCACCATCGGCAAGGCGGTGCTTTACGACATCGTGCGTTATTACACGCGCGAAGCCGGCGTTCGTTCGCTCGAGCGCGAGATTTCCAAGATATGTCGAAAGGTGGCGCGGGAGCTGCTTCTCGACGAGAAGAAGAAGAGCATTGCCATCAATCGCCGGAACCTGGAAAAGTACCTCGGTGTGAAGCAGTATCGCTTCGGGAAGGCCGAGGAAATGAACCGGGTCGGCCACGTCACCGGACTGGCCTGGACGGAGGTGGGCGGCGACCTGCTGACGATCGAGGCGGTGACCATCGAGGGCAAGGGCAAACAGATGTATACCGGCAAGCTCGGCGATGTCATGCAGGAATCGATCAAGACTGCCGTCAGCGTAGTGCGAAGCCGCGCGCGTACGTACGGCGTGAACCCGGGCTTCTACCAGGACCGAGACGTGCACATTCACGTACCGGAAGGCGCCACGCCCAAGGACGGACCGAGTGCCGGCACTGCCATGTGCACCGCGTTGCTTTCCGCCCTCACCGGGGTGCCGGTACGCGCGGACGTGGCGATGACCGGCGAGATTACGCTTCGCGGAGAGGTGTTGCCGATCGGCGGGCTCAAGGAGAAACTCCTCGCCGCGCGTCGGGGTGGCATCAAGATCGTGATTTATCCCAAGGAGAACCAGAAGGATCTCGCGGAGATTCCGTCAAACGTTGTCGAGGGGCTGGAACTCAAGCCGGTTCAATGGATTGACGAGGTTTTCGAGATTGCGCTGGAACATGTGCCGGCGCCGACGGCGGCCGACACGGACGAAGCAGCCGATTCCCAGGCGGCCGCCGACAACGTCAGCAGCGACTCAGTTCGTGCGCATTGATGCGCCTTGCAACGGTAAACGGGACGCCTTGGCACGACGCCCCGTTTACCTTGACACGAAAAATGACTGCTTGGTATAACCCAAGCGGTTTTAAAGACTCAAGGTCGTCCGCCCCCATTCAGCAAACGCCCGCGTGTCAGGTCGCGGGACCGCACTTGGATGACATCCTCGATCCCGACTCAAAACAAATTGATATTTCAGGAGAGAATACGTGAATAAATCCGAATTGATCGACGCGCTTGCCAATTCCGCGAACATGTCAAAAACCGAATCTGCCGAGGTGATCGAGACGCTCGTGAAAATAATTACAGGCACCTTGCAGAACGGGGACAGCGTCTCCATCAGTGGATTCGGGACGTTCTCGATCTCGGACCGCGCCGCCCGCACCGGCCGCAATCCGCAAACCGGTGCCACGATCGATATTCCGGCTGCCAAAATCCCCAAGTTCAAGGCTGGAAAAGCCCTCAAGGATGCCGTAAACTAGCGCGCCCCCGGGTGCTTAGCTCAGCTGGGAGAGCATCGCCCTTACAAGGCGAGGGTCGCAGGTTCAAGTCCTGCAGCACCCACCACCGAAGCCAGGTTGCTTGTCGAACCTGAAAACGGAGCGGTAGTTCAGTTGGTTAGAATACCGGCCTGTCACGCCGGGGGTCGCGGGTTCGAGTCCCGTCCGCTCCGCCACTCGTATTTTCCCCTCAGCCGCGCCGTCGAGGCTGTCGCCATGCAAGGAGCGCAGCGCGCCTACGGAGACGGTTGACGCCGGTCGTACCCTGACCTGTCCTGCGATGGATTACGTCGATGCTTTCGAAGATTAGAGAAAAGGCCACCGGCTTCATCGCTTACGCGATCGTCATACTTATTTCCATTCCTTTCGCCTTATGGGGAATCAATTCCTATTTCGAGGGGCAGGGTCAGGCGGTCGTCGCCACCGTCGAGGGCGTGGAAGTGGACTTGAATACCTTCCAGCAGGCGCTGGCGGAGCGTCGGCGGCTGGTGACGCAGGTGCTGCAGAATAATCCGGGATCGGATTACTTTGAATCGGCGGCCTTCAAGAACCAGGTCCTCGAAGGGCTGATTCAAAACGCCGCGCAGTCGTCCTGGTCCCAGGAGACGGGCTACCGTGTCAGCGACGAGGTGCTCGGCCAGCAGATTCGCCAGCTGCCGTATTTTCAAACCGACGGCAACTTCGACCAGCAGCGGTACCAGGACCTCGTTGCCAATGCCGGCATGAGCGTGGCGCGATTCGAACAGCAACAACGCCAGCAGTTAATCAGCGAGCAGATAGAAAGCGCGTTTACCGACTCGGCATTCGTTGCCCGCGCCGACGTCGACCGGGCGCTGGTTTTACTCGAGCAGACGCGCACGGCCGACTATGCCGTGCTTTCATCGAGCAATCCCGATATCGAGGTGAACGTAGACGAGGACGAGATTCGGAGTTTCTACGAACAGAACCAGGGTTCGTTCTTCGCGCCCGAGCAGATGCAAGTGAACTACGTGGTCCTTTCCGTCGACAAGATTGCCGAAGGCGTCGAGATCGACGAGGAGGAAGCCCGCCGTTACTATGACGACAATCCCGGTCGCTTCGGTCGGCCCGAGGAACGGCGCGTCAGCCATATCCTGATCGAGTTGCCCGCGGACGCCGGCGAGGAGGCCGTCGACGCGGCGCGCGAAGAAGCTGCCGCGCTGGTTGAACAGGCGCGCGGCGGCGCCGATTTTGCCGAATTGGCGAAGATGCATTCGGACGACTCGGGGTCCGCCGCGAACGGAGGCGACCTTGGCGTGCTCAGTAGCGGGGCGATGGTCAAGCCCTTCGAGGATGCCGCGTTCGCCCTGGAGTCGGCGGGTGACGTGTCGGAACCGGTGCGCAGCCGTTTCGGTTTCCACGTGATCAAGCTGACGGAACTGCGCGAACCGAGCATTTCCCCGTTCGAGGAGGTCCGCGAGGTGATCGAAGCGCAACTGAGGCGCCAGTTGGCCGAAAGCCAGTATCTGGAGAGTGTCGAGACGTTCAGCAACATCGTATACGAACAGCCCGAGAGTCTCGCCCCTGCCGCCGATGACCTGGGACTCGAAATCGAGTCCACCGACTGGTTCAGCGCCGGACAGGGTGATGGCGTCGCGGCGAATCCGCGATTTCGCACGATCGCGTTTTCCGATGAAGTGCGGATCGATGGTCTCAACAGCGAGGCCTTCGAGATCGACGCTGATACCACCGTCGCGGTTCACCGTATCGACGTGCGCGAAAGACGCCTCCAGTCCCTCGACGAGGTGAGAGACGAGATTCTCGCTACCCTGGAGAGTCGTGCCCGCGCCGATGCCGTGAAAGCGGAAGGTGAATCCCTTGTGGCCGAATTGAACGCGGGAAAGGCGTGGAGCGAGTTGGTCGAGGCGCATCGTCTCGACAGCGCGGAATTCATTGGCACGCGCCAGGAGGGCTTCGATACGGTGTCGCGCGAACTCGCGCAGGAAATATTCTCGCTCGATGCACCGGGCGAAGGCGAGATCGTGAGCGGCGGATTCGCAACCAGCGATGGCAACTACGTGATCTACCGGCTCACCGACGTCACCGACGGAGACCCCGCCCAGGTCAGCGAGGCGCGGCGCGAAGAGGTTCGCGCCGTCTTGCGCTCGCGACACGCCGACGGCGTCTACCTCGGTTTTCAGCAGGCGTTGCGCGACGGCGCGCAAGTGCAGGTGTTCGAGGATCAGTTAGCCGAAGACTCGCTTTTCTCCCAGTAGCATTGCCGGCGGTCCGGCCTCAGTCGTCGATGAAACGCTGACTGATTCCCACCGAGTTGAAGCCGGCATCCACGTAGGTGATCTCGGCCGTGATGCCCGAGGCGAGATCCGAGCACAGGAACGCGGCCGTGTTGCCGACCTCGTCTATGGTGACGCCGCGGCCCAACGGCGCGGATTTCTCGCAGAAATCCTGCATGATCTTGAGCCCCTTGATGCCGGACGCGGCCAGCGTCTTGATCGGACCGGCGGATATCGCGTTGACCCGGATGCCTTCGGGCCCGAGGGATTGGGCCAGGTAGCGTACGTTCGCTTCGAGGGATGCCTTTGCCAGGCCCATGACGTTGTAGCCGGGCATCGAGCGAACCGAACCGATGTACGACAGAGTAATCAGGGCGCCGTTTCGACCCGCCATCATGTCGCGTCCGGAGCGGGCGAGGGCGGCAAAACTGTACGAGCTGATCTCGTGAGCCATGAGAAACCCTTGCCGTGTTACAGAGTCCAGGTACATGCCTTCGAGTTCTTCGCGGGGAGCGAAGGCGACCGAGTGCACGAGGATGTCGTAGCCGTCCCAGTAGTCGGCGAGCTGCGTGAACACCGCTTCGATCTGCTCATCGCTGTGCACGTCGCACGGTAACACGATTTCGGAACCGAGCTGGTGGGCGAATTTCTCCACCCTCGGGCGCAGTTTGTCGTTCTGGTACGTAAAGGCGAGTTCGGCACCTTCCCGGTGCATGGCGTTGGCGATGCCCCAGGCGATGGAGCGATTGCTGGCCACACCTACGATAAGTGCCTTTTTGCCTGTTAGAAATCCCATGGTATCGTTCGTCCGGTATATCTCAATGGCCAAGATGCGCGCCGGCCGCCGACGGGACGGCCTGCGCGCCGGGTAACACGAATGTCGACGTGATCGAGCGGATTCTAGCACCTTCGCCGCCGTCGGTCGGGCGATCGGCCGCATTGCCGGCATGAGCGTCACTTCGCCCAATGCGGCGGGCGATCGGGTTGGCGGCGAGACGGTCGCCGTCGTCGATTTCAGCGCCTCCGCTCCCGCCACTTTCTCACGACTGCTGGAACGGACGCCGCTGCCGGTCGCATCAGCGTCGGACGGCGGATATCGATATATCCTGGAATACCTGGACGACCGCCTGTGCCTTGTCGACAAATGCTCGCCGGCGAACCGGCCGTTTTTCGTCGACCTCAATCGTCGTCGCCGCAGCGTGTCGAGCCGTGACCCGCTGCGCCGTGCCGTGGGCCGGTCGAGCCGCACGGTCATCGACGCCACCGCGGGGTTTGGCACGGACACGATACACCTGGCGCGCAGCGGGTTGCGGGTCGTTGCCGTGGAACGATGCGCGGTCATCGCGGCCCTGCTGTACGACGCGCTGGATCGCCTGTCTGATCCCGTGCTCAGGCAGCGCATCGAACTGGTGTACGGCGACGCCGGTCTCGTACTGGACCAGCGCCGGGCCGACGCGGTATATCTCGATCCGATGTTCGACGCGCCGGAGCGCGTCAAGTCGTTGCCGCGCCGCGCCATGATGCTGGCTCGGGCGATCGCGGGAAACGATGTCGATGCGGCCGACCTGCTGGCGAAGGCGCGTACGCGATATCGCCGCGTGATCGTGAAGCGGCCAGACAAGGCGCCGCCGCTGGCGGACGGTGTTCACCACCATCATGCGGGCACGACGGTTCGCTACGACGTGTACATGAAAGCCTCGGCAGATGCCGAGATCTGTTGACCGAACGGACGATGCTCAAGGGCGCACGCTGCGAGTGAAACGTCACGACCGATTCTATCTGCCCAACCTGGCGGAACGTGCGCCGGGCGACATCGTCGATCTGGATGCGCGCGAGAGTGGTCACGCGGTACGGGTCAAGCGCCATGTTGCAGGCGACACCGTCGAATTGTTCGACGGCGCCGGTCGCCGGGCATCGGCGGCGATCGTGGATGTTGACCGACGCCGCGGCGCCCGCGTGCGAGTGACGGCGGTCCGGTTCGAGCGTCCGCCCGCCCGGTTCATTCATCTGGCTTGCGCGGTGCCTCGCGGCGACCGGATGGAGACGTTGCTCGACATGGTTACGCAACTCGGCGTGTCGCGGGTGACGCCGCTCGTGTTCGAACACAGTACGGCGGCGGGCGGCGGCAAGAACCATCGGTGGCATCGTGTGCTGATCGAGGCCTGCAAGCAGTCGCGGCGCGACCATCTTCCTTCGCTCGACCCGCTTACGCCATTTTCCGCCTGGTTGTCCCGCGTCCAGGACGATTCGGCATTGTGGCTGGCCGATCCCGATGGACGGGAAGCCGGCTCATTGCACCATGACGGGCGATGCCTGCTCGTCGTCGGACCGGAAGGCGGCCTGAGCGATGCGGAACGGGTGTCGGCTTTGGCGGCGGGTTTCGAACCGGTAGCCGTTGGCGAAAACATCCTTCGGGTGGAAACCGCCGCCGTCGCCGCCGTGGCGGCGGCATCGCTCGTTGCCGGCTGATTGCGCTACGCCGGTTCGTCGGGAATCAGCGCATTTTCGAGGTAGGCGATCATGTCCTTGAGCATGAGCTTGCGCTTTTTCATCCGACGCACCTGGATCTGGTCGATGTAGGTGCTTTCCTGCATGAGGTCCAGGGCCCGATCGAGATCGCGGTGTTCGAGGCGTAGCTCGGCGAGCTGCCGCTTCATCTCCTGTATTCGTCCCTCGGTATATTGCATCGAAATGCCGCAGGTTGAATGCGATCGGGATTGGCGCCGCCCGGATGGCGGCGACGGCGTGGCAGCAATTACTCCGCGACTATAACCCGTTTCAAGGATCGGCGTCTGGAGCGGGCCTCGTCAGGCATTGGGCGACAAGGTGCGAATTCGTTCCAGTTGACCGCCGAGATGGCTGATACTTTCCTCGATACGTCGCAGTTTCTCGCGCTCGCGGGCGACCACGTCGGCGGGGGCGCGCTCGACGAAGTTGACGTTGTCGAGCTTTCCCGCCGTCTTGGCCCGGTCTGCGTCGAGTTTTTCAATTTCCTTCGCGAGGCGTTTGAGTTCCGCATCGCGATCGATGAGCCCCGCCAGCGGGATCAGGACCCGCATCGAGGCGACCAGCGCTGTGGCCGATTCCGGGCCGTCGTCATCTTTAGCCAGCGCCTCGATCGAGGCAGTTCGAGCCATGAAGTCCAGGTACTTGCGATTGTCGCGTACCCGGCGAAGGTCGTCGTCTCCTGCGCCGGACAGCAGCACGGGTACTTCGCGCGAGGGCTTGATATTCATCTCGGCCTTGATCTTCCGGATGCCGAGAACGAATTGCTGGACCCAGTGGATTTCGTCCTCCGCGGCGGCATCGATTCGGCCGTCGTCGGCGACGGGGTAGGGCCGAAGCATGATGGTTTCGTCCTCGATGCCGGCCAGCGGCGCGACGCGCCGCCAGATGGTATCGGTAATGAACGGGATGATGGGATGGGCCAGCCGTAGAATCGTCTCCAGCACCTCGACCAGGGTGCGACGGGTACCGCGCCTGGCGGCGTCGGACGCGCCGTCGTCCGTCAAGAGCGGCTTGGACAGCTCGAGATACCAGTCGCAGTAGTCGTTCCAGATGAAGTTGTAGACATGCTGGGCGGCGAGGTCGAAACGATACGTCTCGATGGCGTGCGCCGTCTCTCGCTCGGCGGCCTGCAATCTCGAGACGATCCAGCGGTCGGCCGCCGAGAGTTCGACTTCCGCGTCCTCGCCGAAGCCGCAGTCGTGTCCCTCGGTGTTCAACAATACGTAGCGCGCGGCATTCCACAGCTTGTTGCAGAAGTTTCGATAGCCTTCGATGCGGCCGAGGTCGAAATTGATGTCGCGCCCCGTCGAGGCGAGGGATGCGAAGGTGAAGCGCAGTGCGTCGGTGCCGAAGCTTGCAATGCCGTCGGGAAAGTCCTCGCGCGTGTTGCGCTCGATCCGTTCCACCAGGTGCGTTTGCATCAGGCCGCTGGTGCGTTTCTTCACCAGTGAGTCCAGGTCGATACCGTCGATCAGGTCGATGGGATCGAGCACGTTTCCCTTGGACTTGGACATCTTGTTGCCGTGGGCGTCGCGCACAAGACCGTGAATGTAGACCTCGTGAAACGGCACGTCGCCCATGAACTTCAGGCCGAACATGATCATGCGCGCGACCCAAAAGAAAATGATGTCGAAGCCGGTGACCAGCACCGAGCCGGGATAGAACGTCCGCAGCCGTGCGGTCTCCTCGGGCCAGCCGAGCGTGGAGAAGGGCCAGAGCGCCGAGCTGAACCAGGTGTCGAGTACGTCTTCGTCCTGTACGAGTTCGATGCCGCTGGCCAGCCCGTGGCGCTCGCGTACCTCGGTCTCGGAGCGGCCGACGTAGACGTTGCCGTCACCGTCGTACCATGCCGGAATGCGGTGCCCCCACCATATCTGTCGACTGATGCACCAGTCCTCGATGTTGCGCATCCACTCGAAGTAGGTGTTCTTCCAGTTGTCGGGCACAAAGCGGATGCGGCCGGTTTCGACCGCTTCGATGGCGGGCGCCGCCAACGGCGCGGCGCGCACGTACCACTGGTCGGTCAGGTACGGTTCGACCACCGCGCCGCTGCGATCGCCGCGCGGCACCATCAGCTTGTGCTTGTCGGTCCGCTCGAGCAGCCCGGCGGACTCGAGGTCCGCGACGATACGCTTGCGCGCCTCGAATCGATCCAGTCCCATGTAGGCGTCGGGCAGAAGCCCCTGCACTACGCCTTCA
>JAUIEZ010000010.1 GCA_030429665.1 Gammaproteobacteria bacterium
ATCGGCGCCGAAGGCCTCGGCGGCCTTCGCGGTGAGCTCCGCGCGCACCTCGGGGGTGAGCGAGATGTCGCGCATGTCGCGCCACCAGTCCTCCACCGCGGGTCCGAAGTGGTCCAGGAAGTTGGCCATGCCGCCGGGGCCGCCGGCCAGCGCGCACAGGCGCATGGGGCCCATGACCCCCCAGCGAAGGCCCGGCCCGTACACGATGGATTCGTCGAGTTCCCCGGTGGTGGCGATGTCGTCGTTGAGCGCGTGCAGGATCTCGCGCCACATGGCCTCCTGCAGCCTGTCGGCGATGTGGCCGGGCACCTCGCGGCGCACCATGAGCGCGTGCATGCCGATGGATTCGTAGAACGAGCGCGCGGCCTGCTTCGTATCCTCCGCGGTTTGTTTGCCGCCGACGATTTCCACCAGCGGACACAGGTAGACGGGATTGAACGGGTGGCCGACGACGAAGCGTTCCGGGCGGGTCATCCCGGCCTGCAGTTCGCTGGGCATGAATCCCGACGTGCTCGAGGCGATGATCACGTCGGCGCCGGCGATCGCCGAAACCTCGGCGAACACCGATTGCTTGATGTCCAGCACCTCGGGCACGCTTTCCTGGATGAAGTCGGCCGTCCTCGCCATGTCGCGTATCGACGTGGTGAACGACAGCGTACCCTTGGGCGGCGTCGGCACGTCGGCGGTGAGGGCGTCCAGCGAGGGCAGTGCGTTCTCCACCGAGCCGCGAATCCAGGCCTCCATGGCGGGATTAGTGTCCGCGGCGACGACGTCGATGCCGCAGTGCAGGGCGCGCGCGGCCCAGCCGCTGCCGATGACGCCGGTGCCCAGCAGGCCGAGAGTCCTGATTTCGCGCATGGAATGTGATCTCCGTTGTCGGACGGTGAAGCGGTCGATGCCGCGTGGCGGGTTCAACAGCCGAGCGGCCGAAGCAGCTCCCGGGAAATGATGTGACGCTGGATCTCCGAGGTGCCGTCCCAGATGCGCTCGATGCGCGCGTCGCGCCAGATGCGCTCCAGCGGCAAATCTTCCATGACGCCCATGCCGCCGATGGTCTGAATGCACTGGTCCGCCACCCGCGCCAGCATCTCCGAGCAGTACAGCTTGGCCATGGCGCAGTCGCCCGGGGTAACGGTGCCGCGGTCGATCTTCCACGCCGTCTCGAGCAGGATGAGGTTGGCAAGCCTGATCTCGAGCGCCATGTCCGCGAGCGGGAACGACACGCCCTGGAAGCGCCCGATTTTCTGTCCGAACTGTTCGCGTTCGGCGGCATAGTGCAAGGCGATGTCGTATGCCCGCTCGGCGCGCGCCACGCAGGTTGCCGCGACGGTCAGACGGGTGGGGCCGAGCCATTCGTTGACCAGCGCGAAGCCGTCTCCCTCCTCGCCCATGATGCGCCAGTTCGGGATGCGAGCGTTGTCGAAGCGAAGGATGTTGTTGGGATAGCCGCGGTGGGAGACGTTGCGGTAGCCGGGCAGCACTTCGACGCCGGGGTCGGCGAAGTCCACCAGGAAGGCCGATATGCGCTTGCGCGCGCCGCGGCCGGCATCCTCCTCGCCGGTGGCCGCGAACAGCACGCAATAGTCGGATACTTCTGCCTGGGAGATGAAGTGCTTGGTACCGTTGATCACCCAGTCGTCGCCGTCGCGCACGGCGCGGCACTGCATGCCCCGCAGGTCCGAGCCGGCGCCGGGTTCGGTCATGGCGATACAGTCGCGCTTCTCTCCACGCATGGTGGGCTCGAGAAACGCGCCGACCTGCTCCCCCTTGCAAGCGGCGAGTATGTTCAGCGGGCGGTGCGCGCATTCGGCCAGCGCCAGCGACGTGCGCCCCAGTTCCTTTTCGACCAGCGTCACCGATACCGCGTCGAGGCCGCCGCCGCCGACGCTTTCGGGCATGTTGCAGGCGTACAGCCCCAGCGCCATGGATTTCCGTTTCAGCGCCGCCGCCAGTTCGGGCGGCGTGCGGCCCGTGGATTCCAGCATTTCCTCGTGCGGCAGCATTTCGCGCTCGACGAACTGACGCGTCGTTTCGATGAGCAGGCGCTGCTCGTCGCTTGGCTCGAAATCGATCACGGACGGTCTCCGGGTGGACTGAGATGGCTTAAATATAATGGCCGTTATATTTAGATGTCCACCGTCGCGGTGATCGTCCAAACGGGCGTCGACGCGCCAGGCTTCAACCGGATGACCGCGCCCGGTAAACCGGCGGTCGTCAATCGGTGTCGTCGCGGGAACGGACTAACCGGCGTCGTCTTCGACGTGTTCGCCAATGAGCTGGCGCAGCAGCACCAGCACGGTGAATATGTGGTTGCGATGAATCAAGCCGACTGCCCTGAGATCGCCGCGAATCATCGCCTGGCGTACCTGGTCGATCTCGTCGGAGAGCTCCGAGACGGCGCGGCCCCACGTGATTCGCGGGAGGATCTGGAACCAGATGCGCGCGGTCTGGAAGAACAACTGGTCGGACATCTCGCGCAGCGGCCGGTTGCGCACGATGGAGAAGATGTTCGAGTGCATCTCGATATTGATTTCGCCGAAAGCCCGAATGTCGGTTTCGGTTCCGAGGCCCGCGCAACGTTTGACCAGCGTGTCGAGCGACGCGATGACCTCCGGGGGCGGCGCGACCGGGTTCGAATCTCCGATCGCTTCGGCCAGCACGGCGCGAACGTAGTAAATGTCGATCAGGTCGGTATTGTTGAGCGTGGTCACGGTGGTGCCGACGCCCTGGCGGCTCTCCACCAGGCCATCCGTCGCCAGGCGGCTGAGCACGTGACGGATCGGCGTGCGGCTGACCTCGAACCGGTCGGCCAGGTCCTGCTCGCGGATCACCGCGCCCGGGGGCATGTCGAGCAGGCAGATCTGGCGACGCAGCGCCTGATAGATCCGCTCGATGCGCGCCTGGGGCTTGGTGAGCCGGGGCGCGGATTTTCGTTTCTTTCTCGCGGGTGTGCCCGCGAGCCGATCTTCTTCTACCACTGGCGGGGCACTATTGACGAGGTGGACTGACCATCCGACGTATCGACATTACCCGAAGACCGCCGGTAATTGAAGCGGCAATTGTCGCCGCGGGCGTCCGTGCCTCCATGAGGATGCGTCGCAGCCCCGATCTTGTTGCTTCCCCGTTCAAACCGTCAAGTACCGGCCGTGCAGGGCGGGCATTTCGCGCCGTGGCATTCGGCAATTCGTCAGGTAACATTGTCACATGCACCAGGATTCGGAATCACGCGGGCGCCGGCTGTTTCGAGACCGTGACGGCGCGCTGTCTTGTGGCGGCGCCCTCGCTTGCGCCGTCATTCTTCCCGCGCTGCAACGGCCCATGACCGGCAACGGCCCCGACAGCGTGATCCCGCTGGCGAGCCGGGTACGCATCGAGAATCGCGGACGCGCGCGGCGAATCGTCAAGTGGAACGACGCCGGGACGGCCCGGCCGCGGGCGAGGGATTCCTGCGAGCGGCGCGCGCCGGCATGGTTTCCGGCGGTCACGCCGCTTTCTCCCTGACCTCGTTCTGACCGAATTTCGCCCCGTCTGGACAAACGCTGACCCATGCGCATCCTGCACACGGCGGACTGGCATCTCGGCCGCCAGTTCCACAACGTCTCGCTTCTCGACGACCAGGCGCACCTGCTCGACCAGGTGGTCGACATCGCCCGGCGCGAATCCGTCGATGTCGTGGTGATCGCCGGCGACGTCTACGATCGCTCGGTGCCGCCGGCCGCCGCCACCACGTTGCTCGACGATGTCCTGAACCGGCTGATCGCCGATCCGCCTATCGACGTGATCATCATCCCCGGCAATCACGACGGCGCCGAACGCCTGGGCTTCGGCGCCCGCGCGCTGGCCAGGAGCGGTATCCACATCAGGCATCGTTTCGACCCCGAGCCGCTGCTGCTCCGCGACGAATACGGACCGGTGGCGTTTCACTGTCTGCCGTACGCCGATCCGGCCGCGGTCGACGGGTGGCTGGGTACGGCGTGCACCAGCCACGACGAGGCCATGGCGGCATTGATCGCCGAAATATCGGCCGTACCGGCCCGCGCGCAGCGCCGGGTCCTGGTCGCCCACTGCTTCGTCAGCGGCGGCAACTCCCGGGAATCGGAGCGGCCGCTGTCCGTGGGCGGCGCGGAAATGGTGTCCGGCGCGCACTTCGAACCGTTCCACTACACCGCCCTGGGACACCTGCACAATGCGCAGTCGTTCGCGGGTGGCCGCGTGCGCTACCCGGGATCGCTGATGAAGTACTCGTTCTCCGAGGCCGAGGATGCCAAGGCGGTGCTCCGGGTCGACCTGGATGCCGGCGGCGGCGTGCGCGTCGAGCCGGTACCGCTGACCCCGCGCCGCGACCTTCGCGTGTTGTCCGGGCTTCTCGACGACCTGCTGGCCGCTGGCGTCGACGACCCGCGCCGGGACGACTACCTGCTGGTGCGCCTCGACGACACCCGCGCCATTCTCGACGTCATGGCGCGGCTGCGCGCCGTTTACCCCAACGTACTCCACGTCGAACGCCCGGCGCTGGCCCGCGCCGGTGAACGCCGTGCTCCCGAGGCGCACGGCCGCATCGGCGAGATGCCCCTGTTCGAGGATTTCTGGCGCCAGGTCACCGGCGACGAGCTGGATGAGGAACGCCGGGCCATCGTGGCCGCCGCGCTCGACGCGCTGCGGCACGACGCGCGGGACTGATCCATGCGGCCGATCGTGTTGAGGCTGATCGCCTTCGGGCCGTTCGCCGGCGAGGAGATCGTTGATTTCACCGCGCTCGGCGAGGCGCCGCTGTTCCTCATCGACGGCCCGACGGGCGCCGGCAAGACCATGCTGCTGGATGCCATTTGCTTCGCCCTGTACGGCGAAAGCACGGGTAACGAGCGCAAGGCCGTGGAGCTGCGCTGCGACCGAGCGGACCCTGCCGTGGCGACGCGCGTCGAACTCGTCTTTTCCCTGGGCGAGCATCGCTACCGCGTGGAGCGCGTACCCCAGCAGACGCTTCCCAAGCAGCGGGGAGAGGGCTTCACGACGCGGCCGGGCAGGGCGAACCTGTGGCGCGGCCCCGCCGACGGGGAGGTGCTGGTTGCCGAGCGACGCGCCACCGAGGTAACCGACGCCGTCATCGGCCTCACCGGCTTGTCCGCCGAACAGTTTCGACAGGTCATGGTGCTGCCCCAGGGTCGATTTCGCGAACTGCTCCTGGCCGAGTCGAAGCAGCGCGAGGAAATATTCGAGCAATTGTTCTCAACCGGTATCTACCGCCGCCTGCAGGAGCACTTGACGGCCGGCGCGGGCGAATTACGCCGGCGGCACGAAGATCTCAGGCAGAAGATCGTCGGTGCCCTGTCGGGACAGGGGTTCGAGTCGGGCGAAGCGCTCGACGCCGCCATCGGCGAGACCGCTGCGTCGCTCGAGGCGCTCGACCGCCGACACGACGCGGCGCGGACGGCCCTCGCGCAATCACAGGATGCGTTGAACGCCGCGCGCCAGCGCGAGGCCGCCCACGCCTCTCTCGATGCGGCGGAAAAACGCTTCGCCGAACTCGACGCGTATCGCCCCGCCCACGAGGCGCAATCCCGCGTTATCGACGCGGCCGACGCGGCCGCGCGAATCGCCGCCGTGCATGATCGATTGCTCGAGCGCGAGAAGGAGCAGGTCCGGGCGCACGCCGCGCATCGCGAAGCGGTGCGCGATTGCGAGTCGGCCGAGGCGGCGCTCCGCGATGCCCGCGAACGGGTGGACGCGGCACGCGCCGATGCGGGCCGCCTCGACGATCTCGCCGCCGAGCTGCGCGCGCTGGAGGGGCACCGGCGTCGGGTCGAGTCGCTCGAATCGAAGCGACGCGAGCTGGCCGACGTCGACGTATCGCTCGGTGACGCCGGGCGTTTGTGCGAGAGCTTGCGCGGCGAAATGCAGGCGACCATCGATCGGCGCGAGTCGCTGCGCGCCGAGATCGGGGAACAGGTCGAGTCCCTGGCGCGACGCGGAACGGTAGCGGCCGAGCGTGACCGCTGCCGGGAGCGGCTCGAGCGGTGGCAGGCGCTTCGGCGGCGCGAGGCATCGCTCGTCGACGATGAACGAGCCGCGTCCGCGATTGCCGACGAGGTCCGGGCGGGCGGCGAGGCGCTGTCCGCGGCAAGAACCGAGCGTGAGCGCGTAGAGGCGCGGCGCGAGGCGTCCGCCGCGGCGCTGTTGGCGGGCACGCTGGTGGACGGCCGCCCGTGTCCCGTATGCGGCAGCGTCGAACATCCGCAACCGGCGCGCGTCGAAGGCGGCGTTACCGGCGACGAGGAAGTGCGGCAAGCGCGCGGCGCCGAGGAGCACGCGCGCTCCGTGCTGGGCGACGCCGAGTCGCGGCTGGCGGCGGCGCGCGCATCGCTGTCGGCCGCCCGCGCGCACGTCGAATCGCTCAAGACCGACGTCGGCGACGCCGACGGCGGGTCGCTGGCCGCGCAACTGGCCGGGCTCGACGAGCAACTCGGCGAACTCGATGCCCGGCAGGCGGCGTTGGAGCGAGCACGCGCGTCGGTGACCGACGTCGCGGCCCGCTGCGAGTCGTTGCAGGCCGACCTGACCCGGGCCGAGGGCGACCTCGCCGCGCTGGTCGGGCGCCGAACCCGCCTGGAGGCCGAGATCGAGACCATCGAGACGGAACTGCCCGAGTCGCTGCGTGCCGCGGGCGCCCTCGCGGCCCGTCGCGCCGAGGCCACGCGCCTGCACGACGCCATGCGCGCCGAGCGCGACGCCGCCGAGACGGACCACAATCGGCGCGTCGCCGAGCTTTCCGCCGCCCGGGAGCGCGTGGCCGGCCAGGCGGCAAACCTGTCCCGTGCCGACGAGGCGTTGGCACGCGCGTCGACGGAATGGTCCGCTGCCCTCGCTGCCAGCCGCTTCGCCGACCTCGCGGCCTTCGAGGCGGCGCGCCTGGGAACCGATGCGCTCGAACGCATGCGCCGGGAAAGCCAAGCCTTCGCGGACCGTCACCGCGACGCGTCCCGGGAACTGGAGCGCGCCCGGGAGGCCGTGGCGGAGCTGGCGCGGCCGGACCTGTCGGAGTTCGAAGCCGCGCAAGCGCAGGCGAGCGAGGCGGCCGAGGCAGCCGCGGAAGCGCTTCATCGTGCCCGTGAGCGGCACGATTCGCTTGTGTCGCTTCGACGAAACGTGGCCGGCCTGTCGGAACAGGCCGAAGCGACGCACGCCCATTACGGGGTTGCCGGCCGCCTCGCCGCGGTGGCCGCCGGCGACAATGCCCTCAACGTGAACCTGCAGCGCTTCGTGCTCGGCGCGCTGCTCGACGACGTGCTGGTGCAAGCCAGCCACCGACTGTCGTCGATGAGCCGCGGGCGATACCGGCTGTATCGCCGCGACGAACCCGTCGACGGCCGTCGCCAGTCTGGCCTTGACCTGGAAGTGGATGACGCCTATACCGGCAAGCGGCGACCCGCCGCGACGCTTTCGGGGGGCGAGAGCTTCATGGCCGCGCTATCGCTGGCGCTGGGCCTGTCCGATGTCGTGCAGGCCCATGCCGGCGGCATTCGCCTCGATGCGCTGTTCGTCGACGAGGGTTTCGGCAGTCTCGACGCCGAGTCGCTGCAATTGGCCATGGACACCCTCGTGGAACTGCGCGCTGGCGGCCGCATGATCGGCGTGATCTCGCACGTGGGCGACCTGCGCGAGTGGATCGATCGGCGCATCGACGTCGTCCCCGGCACCCAGGGCAGCCGGACGCGAATCGTCGCGCCGGGTGTGGCGCGAGCGGCGGCGTCGTAGGCAAATCATCGCGCGTGCTGATACAGTGCGCTGCAATCCGCCGGTCCGCGCCCTGCACCCGGCGGGACGAAACCCAACCCAACCGACGACGTTCAAGGACTTCGACATGCCCGAATCGAGACGACAACTGGCCACGACGCTTACCGAGACCCTGGGCCTGGCGCACCCGCCGCTGGCGATCGTTTTCTCCGACGAGCCGATCGAAGGCGTCCGATCCTTCGACGCGCCGATGCCCCCGCCCACCGACGACGGTCGCACCGGGCGCGTCGCCGCCGGTTGCGTGTTCTGGATGCGCGCGGCGGACGGCATGTTCTCCACCGTGGCCGAGGATCACGCCAACTGCAGCGTCGGCAGCGTCACCCACGGCTTCAAGACCTTGGGCGACGTCGCGGACAGCGCCGACGTCGGCGCCATCGTGGAGGCGGGCTGGGTGAGTCCCGACGTGTTCCCCGAGATCCCGGCGCTGTCTCGCGCCTATCGTTATGTCACCTATGGCCCGCTGGCCGACTGTCCGGTGGAGCCCGACGTGGTGTTTCTGCGCCTCAACGCCAAGCAGGCCATGGTGATGTCCGACGCCGTGGCGGGCCTGAGATTCGAAGGCAAGCCGCAGTGCCACATCGTTCCCATTGCCAAGGAGTACGGACAAGTGGCGATTAGTGTCGGCTGCATGTTGAGCCGCGTGAGAACCGGTATGGCCAACTCCGAAATGACGTGCGCGATTCCCGGCGGCCGGTTCGCGGATGTCGTGGCGCAGGTGGCTTCCACGGCGGCGGTCGATGCGACCGTGGCGGGCTACGCGGCGGAAGATTCGAAGCGCTTCCGCGCCTGACGTCGCGCGGCGGCCAGCTTAGCCCGACACGTTGTCGAGCCGCGCGGCATAGGCGGCGGCAAGCAGCGAGGTGGCGCCCAGCAGGCCGATCACGGCCGCCGCGCCGAGGGCGTCCCCGAGCACGCCAACCAGTCCGGCGAGGAGCATGGCCGCGCCGATCACGGTATTGCTGACCGCGACCAGCATGGCGCGGTTGCCGCTCTCGGCCATGTCCACCAGGTACACCTTGCGGCCGAGCCGCACGCCGCCGTGGGCCAGCGTGAGCAAGCCGAACAACACCGCGTGAGTCGTACCGTGCCCGAGCAGTTCCGGGCGCCATGTCGCCATCGCCCAGGTGGCGCCGCCGAGCACGGCGGACAGCAGCGCCGACAGCGCCATGGCGGCGCGCGACGACCGGTCCGCAAGTCGTCCCCACGCCGGCGCGCCGATGCTGCCGGCAATGCCGCCGGCAATGACCAGCAGGCCGAGGTCGGTGACGCCGCCGCCGCGTTGCTGGGCGAGAAGCACGTAAAAGGGCGGTGCGAGCGCCACGCTGAGCAGCAGCGCGCGGGCGATGAGATAGTGACGAAAGCGCGCGTCGTCGCGTACCAGGTGTAGCCCTTCGCGCGCCGCGTCCAGCGCATTGCCGCCGCCCTCGGTGGCGCCGGGTCGCTCGGCGATCGACCGGATGAATCCGATGGCCGGCAGCCACAGGATCGCGCCGGCCGCCAGCAATACTGCCACCACCATCGCGCCCTGGCCGGCGTCGCGCCATAGTCCCAGCAACAGGCCCACGACGAGCGTGGCGCCACCGGCGATCCCGGTGGCGAGACCCATGAGATTGCCGCGACGGGTCTTGGACACGGTCTTTCCCAGCACGTCCTTTGCCGCCACCGAGCAGATGCCGCGCGCCAGCGAGTAGACCACCAGTGTGGCGACCAATGCCCAGCCCGCGGCCGTGCCGGTCAGGGACATCGCGGCCAACGCCATCAGCGCCAGCGCCGCGGACGACAGCCACGCACCTGTCATCCAGGCAGTCTTGCGCAGCGCCATGGCGCGAACCCGGGCGGCCACCGCCAACTGCGGCAGCAGCACGCCGGCCTCGCGAATCGGCACCAGGAAGCCGGTGAAGGCGGCCGGCACCCCGAGCGCTCCCATCAACCACGGCAGCACCAACCGGGCGCTGGAGAGCTCGTCGGCGATCTTGTTGAGCACGTTGGCGCCGAGGTAGGCGAAGAAGTTGCGCGGCTGGTCGTTGCAGGACGCCTCGGGGATGTCCTTGCAAACGCGCGTGTCCTCGTCGCCGGTTACCAGGTCGTAAAGGCTTTCAAGTCGGTCACGGTGATACATGTTGATTGACGAGGCGGTGCCGCCGGCGGTTGCCGGTGGATGGTTAAAATAGTTAAATCGCCCTATTGTTCCCTTACACATCGGAAAAAACAATCAAGGAGCGACGTGAACCTGCGAGATCTCAAATACGTGCTCGCCGTAGCCGAAACACGCCACTTCGGGCGCGCCGCCCAACGCTGTTTCGTATCCCAGCCCACGTTGAGCGGGCAGATCAAGAAGCTGGAGGAGGAGTTGGGGGTGGTGTTGTTCGAGCGAACCAAGCGCTCGGTGGAGATCACGCCGATCGGCGAGCAGATCCTTGCCCACGCCCGGGCCATGCTGGAACAGGCCGAGGCGATCACCGACCTGGCGCGCTCCCACCACGATCCGCTGCAGGGGGCGCTGCGCGTCGGCGCGATCCCGACCTTGAGCCCGTACCTGATGCCGCTGATACTGGCGCCGCTCAAGGCGCGCTACCCGCAAATGCGGCTGATCCTGTCGGAGGAACTGACCGACGCCTTGCTGGCGCGGCTGGCACGCCACGAGATCGACGCCGCGCTGATCGCGACACCGGTGGATCCCGGGGACTTCGAATCGGTGGATCTGTTCGACGAACCATTCTGGCTCGCCCACCCGGTGGATCACCCGCTCTACGACAAGATGGACGTTACGCTCGCCGACATCGACAAGCGTGAGTTGCTACTGCTGTCCGAGGGGCATTGCCTCGCCGACCAGGTGATGGACGTGTGCCGGATGCAGGACCGCATGGAGCAGGGGGACGGGGCGGATTTTCATGCCGCGAGCCTGCAGACCGTGTTGCAGCTGGTCGGCGCCGGGTTCGGCTGCACGCTGGTGCCCGCGCTTGCCGTGCGCGGACCATGGATGACCGACAGCGGCATCGTCGCCCGCGAACTGGACGGCAGGAGCGCGGGCCGCACCGTTCGCATGGTGTTTCGCAAGAGCTTTCCGCGGCGCGCGGCGTTGGACGCGTTCGCGGCGATCGTTCTCAAAGCGCTGCCGAACACGGTCACGCGATTGGATGCCGCCGCCACCCGGCGCCCTCGCCCGGGCCGGCGAGGGCGCGTACGTGCGGGGTAGTCACGGCCGCCAGAATGGCTTGACCGATTCGTTCTCGGCGTCCACGCGGTCGATGCCGAGGTCCGCGAGCTGGGCGTCGCTCAAAAAGCCGAGCTCGCGCCGGGTGCGGGAGCGCATGCGATAAACGGACAGGCGCCCGACCAGGGCGCGGTAGGCGAGAATCCATTCAGCGCGCCAGTTCGTCGGTTTTTGCACGACACTTCGATAATCTTCACACGCATAAGATTTCATTATTTCATCCCCTTCGCTAGAATGAACTTTCCGTTGCGGGTATTCGTCCGTTGGTCTGATCGACAGGTGCGCATTCTGATCCGGAATCGTTGTCTCGACAAACGCTGATTTCTCATATTTATCATTAGAAATAGTTATTCATGAGGCGTCGACTTCCAACCCTGAACGGGCTCCGGGCATTCGAGGCCGCCGCGCGATACCTCAGTTTTACGCGGGCCGCGCAGGCGCTGTTCGTGTCCCAGGCCGCGGTCAGTCACCAGATCAAGGGGCTCGAGGAGCAACTCGGCGTTTCGCTTTTCCGTCGCCAGACCCGCGCCCTGGAGCTGACCGATGCCGGGCGTCGCCTGTATCCCAAGGTGCAGCAGGCTTTCGACCTGCTCGAGGAAGGCGTGCGCGATGCCAAGACGCGCGCCGAGCGCCAGGGCCTGACGATCTCCGTGCTGCCGTCGTTCGCATCGGGCTGGCTGGTGCGGCGACTGGGCCGTTTTACGGCAGCGCACCCCGCGATCCAGGTGCGGCTCAACCCGACCATCCAGCTCGCCGACTTCATCACCGACGACATCGATATCGGCATACGCTACGGTCTCGGCAATTATCCGGACCTGCACGTGCAACACCTCATGAACGAGGACCTGTTCCCGGTTTGCTCGCCGCCAATGGCGCGCTCCCTAAACGGCCCCGAAGACCTGGCGCGCGTCACCTTGCTGCATGACGACGGCCACGGCCAGTGGAGCACGTGGCTGGAGGCGCTCGGCGTCACGGAGGTGGACGTCAGCAGCGGGCCGGTCTACACCGACTCGAACATGGTGATCCAGGCCGCCATCGAGGGGCACGGCGTGGCGCTGGCACGCAGCGGCCTTTGCCGCGACGCGCTCGCCGACGGGCGCCTGGTGCAGCCCTTCGAGTACTCGATGCCGTCGCAGTTCGCCTATTACCTGGTCTACCCGAAGGCGTACGCGCAGCGGCCCGAGGTGATCGCCTTCGGTCGCTGGCTACTGGAGGAAATCGAGCGGGACGCAGCCGATATGCCGGAAGCGACGGCGTGATCGCGCCGTTCGAAGGCACGATGCTCCGCGTGGTAGCGCCGCTGGCACTCGCCGAAACGTTGATCTGGGCGGTGACGTTCTACATGTTCCCGGCCATGCTGCCTGCCTGGGAGGCCGACCTCGGCTGGGACAAGACCACGCTGTCCGGTGCCTTCACCGTCGCGCTCCTTCTGTCGGCGTTCTTCGCCCCCGTGGCGGGCCGGCTGATCGACCGGCATCACGGTCGCGTCACCATGGCGGCCAGCGTGCTGCTTGCCTGCCTGATGTTGTTGCTGTTGTCCCATGCCCGCACGCCGGTGACCTTCTACCTCGCCTGGGCGGGCCTGGGCGTCGCGATGGGCGGCGCTTTGTACGAGGCGTGCTTCGCCTTCGTCACGCGCCTGCTCGGCGATCGCGCGCGGCCTGCCATCACGGCCATCACCCTGGTGGCGGGGCTTGCCGGCACGGTGTCGTTCCCGCTCACTCACTGGCTGAACGGCGTGCTCGGCTGGCGCGATACCCTGCTGGTATACGCGGCCATTGCCCTGGTGGTGGTGATGCCGCTCGTGTTGTCGGTGCCGGGCGCGCCGCGACGCGATGCCAGGGAGCATGCGACGGCGTCCGGCTACAGCCTGAGGGACGCGTTGGCCTCGCCGCTGTTCTGGTTGCTGGCGGTGGGTTTTGCGTTGGTGGCGCTGGAGCACGGCATCGTCATCACCCACCTGCTGCCGATCCTGCACGATCGCGGCTTGTCGGAGACCGCGGCGGTCACCGCCGCGTCGCTGATCGGACCGATGCAGGTGGCGGGCCGCCTGGGCATGGTCGCCGTTCAGAGTCGTATCGGCGTCATCGCCATCGCGATGCTGTCGGTGGGGTGCCTCGCAGGCGCCGCGGCGAGTCTGTACCTGGCCGCGGCCGTGGCCGTCTTCGCCGCTCCGTTCGTATTGCTGCAGGGAGCGGGCAACGGTGTCGTCAGTATCGTGCGGCCGGTGCTCACGGCCGAGTGCATGGGCTACGAACACTTCGGCGCCATCTCGGGAGTCATCGGCATGATGTTCATGGCCATGCTAGCCATCGCGCCCTCGGTGGCGTCGATCCTGTGGCGTGCCGGCGGCTACGACCTGGTCATCGGGTTCGCAGCGTGCTGCTGTGCCGTATCATTGCTGTGCCTGGCGCGGGTGTCGTCGCTGCGCCGTCATCGCTGATCCAACCATTCGTCAAAATACATCGCGGCCGGCGCCGCGCGGGAGGAGATCATGAAAGTCGGGTTCATCGGACTTGGCAACGTCGGCGGCAAGCTGGCCGCTAACCTGGTGCGCAGCGGTGTCGACACCGTGGTGCGAGACATCGACCAAGGCGCCGCCAGGGGGCTCCTCGAGGCCGGCGCCGACTGGGCCGACAGTCCTGCCGAGTTGGCGTCGCGCGTGGACGTCGTCATTACTTGTCTGCCCAATCCCGCGGCCAGCGCAGCGGTGCTCGAAGCACCCGACGGTGTGCTCGCCGGCCTTCGTCCCGGCGCCATCTGGGCGGAGATGAGCACCACCGACGCGGCCGAGGTTCGACGGCTCGGCGAACTCGTCGAGGCGCGGCAGGCCGACGCCATGGACTGCCCGGTTTCCGGCGGCTGCCACCGCGCCGCCACCGGCAACATCTCGATCCTGGCGGGAAGCAGGCGCGACGTGTTCGAACGCATGCTGCCGCTGCTCACGGTGCTCGGCCAGCGTGTACTGCACACCGGCGAACTGGGCTCGGCGTCGAAACTCAAGGTGCTCACCAACTATCTTGCCACCGCCAACCTGGTAAGCTTGTGCGAAGCCATGGTCACGGCAAAGGCCGCGGGACTCGACGCGGCCACCACCTTCGAGGCCATCCGCATATCCAGCGGCAACTCGTTCGTTCACGAGACCGAAAGTCGCGTCATTCTCGGCGGCAGCCGCGACATCAATTTCACGATGGAGCTCGTGCTGAAGGATATCGGCTTGTTCCAGGCCATGGCCGAGGCCGCCGACGTGCCGCTGGAAATCTCTCCGCTGTTGATCAGGGTGTTCGAGGACGGACGCGCGCGATACGGCGGGAACGAATGGTCGCCCAACATCATTCGGCGCCTGGAAGAGGCGACTGGCGTCCAGGTGCTCGCGGAAGGGTTCCCGGAGCAGATCGTCGACGACGAGCCGGCGACGACCGGCTACGAGGTCACGACGGGCGGTTCGAATCCGGCGCGATGAGAGCCGCCGGGCATGGCGGTTCGTCCGACCGTTGCCCGCCGTCCGATTACGCGGAATAACACGGTTGATTCTCGGGTTTCTGGAATAGCATCGCGGAGTTGACCTAGAATCGGTACGCAGGTTTCCCAGGGCCGAGAACGGCAGCGTGCCGACATCGTATGAAATGTGACGACCGAGGAAATCTCTCTGCGCGCCAGCCGAGCGAACGATCGCGTTCGACGGGATAATGACACTGCTCCAAATCGCCGCGTGTGTCTGGCTTGCCTACTTGCTACTGCGGTTGCTGCAAGTTTCGAAAATCCTGCAAGTCAAACGTTCCTACACGATCGGCCTGCCCGCGAGCGACCAGTTGCCTGCGGGTTCGCCCTCGGTCGAGGTGATCGTGCCCGCCCGCAACGAACAGGAGAACATCAGCGCCTGCCTGCTGGCCATCCTTGCCCAGGACTATCCGAACTTCACCGTGACCGTGGTGAACGACCGCAGCGACGACGACACGGAGCGGATTGCGACATCGCTCGCAAGCAACGACCAGCGGTTGCGGATCCACCGAATCGAAACGCTGCCCGATGGCTGGACCGGCAAGGCTCACGCCATGTGGTCGGCGGCGAGCGACAGCAAGGCCGAGTGGCTTCTGTTCGTCGATGCCGATGTCATCATCGCCGAATCGGCCATTCGTGCCACGCTCCTTCAGTGTGAACGCAGGCGCGTCAGGATCCTGACGTTGTTCGGACGAATACCGAGCGACGTGTTCCTGTTGTCGATCACCATGCCGTTTCTCGGCGCGTTATTGGCCTTCTGGTTTCAACCCCACCGTATCAACAACCCCCAACTGCGTGAAGAGGGTTTCGTCAACGGCCAGTTTCTACTGATAGAGCGAAAAACCTACGAGAACCTCGATGGACATCGAAGCGTTCGCGATTTTCTGATCGAGGACGTTCCTTTCGGCGAACGGGCGAAACGCGCCGGCGAACCCATCTTCGTTGGAATTGCGCCGGAGCTCGTGACGGTGACCATGTACCGCGACGTCCGCGGCATGACGAAGGGTTGGGCCAGGATCTATGCCGGCGCTTTGAGAAGTCGGTTTCGTATCGGCGTTTCGGCGCTGTTGACCGCCGTGGGATTCCTGCCCTACGTGGTTGCGGTCGTGATCGCGATACGGTATCGGCTTGACTACCCGGCCATGTTGTTTGGCGCATTGAGTGGCGTGCACCTGTTCATCGGCACGGTTGCCAACTGGCATGTCTGGGACACCGCCGGTTGCAAAAAACGGGATTTGTGGTTCTACCCCGTGAGCCTTGGGGTCGGTCTTTGGATACTCGCGCTGGCGTGGCGGGTGCTAGACAACGGGGTGATGGATTGGCGGGGCACCCGATACCGGGCAACGCGAAACGGACGCATTGGCGGGTGAATCGCCGACCGGAAAGGACGCATGTCGGGTTACCGTGGACTCACTGCCGCGGCGTAACCGACGGGAGGGGAAGGTGACGCCGGTTTTTTGCATGTCCAATGGACGCTCCGGAACGAAGTACCTGAAGCGATTGCTGCAAGCCAACCTCGACAATGCCCACTGCATCCACGAGCCGAACCTGAGCCTATGGAATCCATCGATGTTCGGACCGTCGATCAGTGACCGGCTGAACGATCCCGCTGCCCTTGAAAAAGTATTTCGCCGCAAACGCCGCTGGATTGAAAGTTGCCGCCGGGAGTTCTACGTCGAGACGAGCCATGCGTTCCTCAAGTCGTTCGCCTGGTGCGCGGTCGCGGCGTATCCGCATCTGAAGCTGATCCACCTTGTGCGAAATCCCATCGCCACCGCGAGGAGCGAAGCGAACAGGCAACTGGCGACGGACATGGTGCGGCTGCCGGCGCGTTATGTGAGAAACCCCGATAGCTCGCGGTTCTTCCGTTGGGCCCTTACCGGTAAAGAGGAGATTTTCAAGCATTTTCCGCCCGGCGAGCTGACGCTGTTTCAGCGTTACGTGGTCCAATGGGTGGAAATCGAAAACCGCGCCATGGCGTTCCTCGACGAACACGGCAAGCACGAGGACTGCGCGACGCTCCACACGCCGAACGATTACTATGATGCCGATCGCCTGGGCGCGCTTTTCGAGAAGCTCGAACTGAAGAGAAAGCCCGGCCCGGTGCGCGCGCCGCGATCGTTCAGTCCGTTAAAAATAAGAAAAAGATTCCTGGATCAGAACCAGACGCCCGGATTTCCGACTGTTGTCGGTGACGGGGAACGCCGCGAGTTCGATCACGTGATTCGGCGGCTACCGGCATCGTACCTCGAGATATTCAAGCGCGAGCGGTATGCGACGATGCCGTGGAGCGGCCTGTTGTCGCCGGGTTAGTCATTGCCGGACAACGTGACGTCGTCCGGTATGACCCGTCATTCGCCGATGGCGGCGCCGGCGAAGTTCGACAGGGCGGATGAAATGCGATCGAACACCTCGTCGCAGCCGTCGACCTGGTGTCGTTTCTTCACGTACTCGGGATCATTGTAGGCAATTCGCACGATTCCGGACTTGTCTTCCCAGATCAGCATTTTCTGGGGCAGGTCGATCGCCGCGGCTCGTTGGCACTGCATCACGGGCGTGCCGACTTTCGGGTTGCCGAAAATGAGCTGCACCGTTGGCGACAATTCGAGGCCCACGGTTTTCGCCCCCTTCGCGTGATCGATACGGGCGAATACCGTCATCCCCTTGTCCTCGAGCGTTTGCTCGAGCCGGTCGGCGGTGGTTGCCACGTCGTGGGGGCTTTCGAGCGTAACCAGCCCGTCGCTTTCCGCCAGCACATGCGTGGAGACTGCAAACAGGAGCATTGCCGGGAGAAGTGTTTTCATCAGGTTTATCCTTGGCGCGAGGTTCAACGGTTGCGTGCGCGACCGGCGACGCCTGCTAGTAGACAGTTCGCTTGCGCCGTAGTTCCTGTTGACGACCGACCCGGGGTCGTATCAGCGAAAGCGTGAAGGCGCGTAGGGCGACAGGTCGACGTCGCTGGACTCGCCGGAGACGACACCGGCCAGGAGAATTCCCGTGATCGGGCCGAGCGACAAGCCGAGATGACCGTGCCCGGTTGCCAGCCAAAGATCGGGTTGGCCCGGGACTTCGCCGATGACCGGCAGGGTGTCCGGCGTTTGCGGGCGGTTGCCGAGCCAGGTGTCGCCCACCGGTTCGCCGATGGGAACGGCCTCGCGCGCCCGGGGCAGGGTGCGGGCGAGCTGCAGCGGCGTGGGCGGCGCGCCCAGCCGCGCCCACTCCACGCCGGTCGTGAGCCGGTAGCCCATTTCCATGGGCGCCAGCACGAAGCCGCACTCGATGTCGTGGATCGGACGATTGAGCGGCACGGCGGGTGGTCGATAGTGCTGGTGATAGCCGCGTTCCGGGACCACCGGGAGGCGGTATCCGAGAGGCGCCAGCAACGCGGGAGTCCATGCGCCGAGGGCTACGATCACGCGTGCGGCCGAAAACCGTCCGCGGTGCGTTTCCACCTGCCAGGTGTCGCCCACGCGCCGCAGGGCGCGAACTTCCGCGGTTTCGAGCCTTCCGCCCATGCCGCGAAAGAGTTCCGCGTATGCCGTGCCGAGTGCGCCCGGGTTGCTTACCGTGGCGGCCCCGGTGATCCAGCGACCACCGGCGAATATCGGTGACAGGGCGGGTTCGAGCTCGGCGATGGCGGCGGGATCGAGTCGCGTGAATTCGACGCCATGCTCGGCAAGCAGTTGTTCGTCGTCCGCGCTACGGGCGAGCGCGCTGGCGCTGCGATAGAGCTTCAGCCAGCCGCGCCGTTTCACGAGATGCGAAACACCCGCTTCGTTCGCCAGCGCCACGTGGGTGGACACCGCGTGGTCCAGCAGGGCGCAGATGGCGCCCGCGTTCCGGGTGTATACGGGCTGTCGCGTGTTGGCGAGAAAACGCCGGAGGAACGGCGTCATCCGCGGCAGGTGCCGGTAGTGCAGGTGAACGTCGGTGCCGCGATTGAGCAACAGGTGCGGCAACCGGCGCCAAATGTCCGGCGAGGCTTCCGGCTGGATGGATCCTCCCGCCAGCACGCCGGCGTTGCCCCAGGAGGTCTCCCGGGCCGGGGCATTGCGATCCAACAAGGTGACTGTGTGTCCGCGACGGCGCAACTCGATGGCGCAGCATATGCCGACCATGCCGGCGCCGAGGACGACTACGTTCTGGCTCATGTGTGCGTGAGTGTGCCGTCAGTCCGGGGGAGGAAACGTTCGCTTGCCGGCGCCAAGTGTAACCTCGCGCGCGCTCCCGTAGTACGGGTCGGCCGAATTCGATTGACGATGTCTGTTATGATTCGCGCCACAAGCGGCGCGCGCGGCTCGTGGCCACGTCGTGTGCAACGATACGTCTCACAGGGCGGATGTTCCATCGTCTCCTCGAAAATCCCGTCAATGCCTAGCCAGTCCTCCGGCGCGTTGCTGGAGATATCCGATCTCAGCAAGTCCTTCGGCGGCGTACGCGCCGTGGACCATGCCACCTTCGATGTGCGCGAGGGCGGCATCACCGGCCTGATCGGCCCCAACGGCGCCGGAAAGACCACGCTGTTCAATCTCGTCGCCGGCACTTTCACGCCGGACGCGGGCCGGGTACGGTTCGCCGGAGAGGACATCACCGGCAAGCCGCCGCACGAACTGTTCGCGCGACGCCTGTTGCGCACTTTCCAGATTCCCCACGAGTTCTCCCGCCTGACGACGCGGGAGAACCTGATGATGGTGCCCGGCGACCAGGCCGGCGAGAACCTGTTCATCACCTGGTTCGGGCATGCCCGGGTTCGACGCCAGGAGGCGGAGGTCCGGGACCGCGCCGAGCGCGTGCTCGATTTTCTCGGCATGACCCACGTCGCCGACCATCCCGCCGGCAAGCTCTCCGGCGGGCAAAAGAAATTGCTCGAGATCGGCCGAACCATGATGGTCGATGCGCGCATGGTGCTGCTCGACGAGGTTGGCGCCGGCGTCAATCGCACGCTGCTCTCGGAGATCGCCGGCAAGATCGAGCAGCTCAACGTCGAGCACGGCTACACATTCTGCCTGATCGAGCACGACATGGATCTCATCGCGCGCCTGTGCGAGACGGTCGTGGTCATGGCCGAGGGCACGGTGTTGACGGTGGGCACGCCCGGCGAAGTGACCCGTGACGAGCGCGTCATCGAAGCCTATCTCGGCGCTTCCGACGACGGCGTGCCGCGCCGACGAAGGAAACGTACATGAGTTTTCTCCTCGAGGCGCGCGGCATGGTGGCGGGCTACGGTGAGCTCACCATCCTTCACGGCTGCGACATCACCGTGGAGCCGGGGCGCATATCGGTCGTGGTCGGCGCCAACGGCGCCGGCAAGTCCACCGCCATGAAGGCAATATTCGGATTGCTGCCGCTTCGCGAGGGCCGCGTCGAGTTCGACGGCCGCGACGTGACGGGGTTCACTCCGCAGCAACTGGTCAAGGCCGGCATGGGATACGTACCCCAGGTCTCCAACGTGTTCCCGTCGTTGTCGGTGGAAGAGAACCTGGAGATGGGTGCCTTCCTGGCGCCGCAGAAGGTCGCGCCGGGCCTGGAACGCGTCTACGGGATTTTTCCGGTGCTGCGCGAGAAGCGGCGCCAGCCGGCCGGGCAGCTGTCCGGCGGGCAGCGCCAGATGGTGGCGGTGGGCCGCGCCCTGATGATGGATCCCAGGCTGCTGATGCTCGACGAACCCACCGCCGGCGTTTCGCCCAAGGTCATGGGCGACATTTTCGATATTATCGAGAAGGTCAACGAATCCGATGTCGGCGTGTTGATGGTGGAGCAGAACGCGCGCCAGGCGCTTGCCATCGCCGACACCGGTTTCGTACTTCAAACCGGCACCAACCTGTACACCGACAGCGGCGAGGCGCTACTGGCCGACCCCGAAGTGGTGCGTTCCTTCCTGGGTGGCAAGACCTGATGGAATTCGTCGACTGGCTCAATGCCTCCGTCTACCTGTTCAACAAGGGACTGCTGAACGCGGCCAAGATCGGCAGCATCTACGCGCTCGGTGCGGTCGGTATCACCCTCGTGTTCGGCATCCTGCGCTTCGCCCACTTCGCCCACGGCGACATGATGACTTTCGGCGCCATGGTCGCCCTGGGCGGCACCGTGCTGCTGCGCGAGGCCGGCATCAACCTGCACCCGGTGCCGACGGGCCTGCTGGCGCTGCCGCTCGCCGCCGCGGCGACGATCCTGCTGGCCATCTTCGTCGACAAGAACGTCTACGCGCATTTTCGCGCACGGCGCAGCCCGCCGGTCGTGTTCGTCATGACCTCGATCGGCGTCACTTTCGTACTGCAGGGCGTGGTGAGGCTCATCGGCGGTACCGGCGACCGGCAGTTCTTCTTCGTCGTCGAGCATGCCGGGCAGCGCATCCGCGAGGACAAGGAACGCTGGATCGTCAACTTCCAGTGGCTGCGGGATCATTTTGAAGGCTTTCGGGAAAACCTGGTGATTACCGCGCCGCAGTTGTGGCTGTTCATTTTCACCGCCGTTGCCCTGGTGTGCCTGCACTACTTTCTCACCCGCACGCGCACCGGCAAGGCCATGCGCGCGGTGTCCGACAACGAAGACCTCGCGCGCATCAGCGGCATCGACGTCGGCCGCATGGTCTCGGTTACCTGGATCATTGCCGCCACGCTGTGTGCGATCGCCGGCACGCTGCTCGCGATGGACACCCAGTACAAGCCCATCCTCGCGTTTTCCATCCTGCTGCCGATGTTCGCCGCGGCCATCATCGGCGGGATCGGCAAGCCGTTCGGCGCGGTGCTGGGCGGCTTCATCGTCGGCGCCGCGGAAACCTTTGCCGTGTTCGACTGGCGACCCGTCGCGGGGCGGTTGTTCGAGAGCGTGGACATGACGCAGTCGATGGCGCTGGTGCCGGCGGAGTACAAGCTGGCCGTTCCCTTCGTGATCCTCGTGCTGGTGCTGGTATGGCGACCCACCGGCCTGTTCAAGGGGCAGGTGCTGTAATGAAAAGGACCACCATTGCGACGATGCTCGTCCTCGGGTTGTTCGCTGCCGCCTGGTTCCTGTTGAGTCCGGTCACGGCGCTGCTGTACCTGGCCACCGGTCTCGCCACCGCCGTGGTGGTGCTGGGCCTGAATATCCAGTGGGGTTACGCGGGCCTCTTCAATGCCGGCATTCTCGGCTTCGTGGCGCTCGGCGGCTATGCCGCCGTGATGATTTCCGTACCCTCCGTGCCGGCGGCGCTCGACGCGGGCGGCGCGGGTCTGGCCATGGCCCTGGCGAAGGGGGCCGCGGCGCTCGTGTTGATCTGGGCTGCCGGCAAGGCCGTGGCCTGGCTGCCGCGCTCGGTGGTGAATACCGCACAACTGCTGCTGGCGCTGGCGGCCTACGTCTGGATCAAGCCCGAATTCCTTGCCGCCGTCGAGGCCATCGAGTCGGCGGAAACCGCCGACGTGACCATGAAGGGATTTATTGGCGGCATGGGTCTTCCGGTGCTGCTGGGCTGGGCGGTGGGCGGCGTGCTGGCCGGGTTGGTGGCGTGGTTCGTCGGCAAGGTCACCCTCGGTCTGCGTTCGGATTATCTCGCCATCGCCACGCTCGGTATCGCCGAGATCATCCGCACGTTCTTGCAGAACGCCGACTGGCTGACGCGAGGCACGCTGACCGTGTCGCCTATCGACTGGCCGGTGCCCGGACCGCGCGAGGTCAACGACTGGCTGGCGGCGCACGGCCCGGTGAATCTCGAGTGGCTTGGCATCGCCGCGGATCAGTCCGGCACGGCCATCGGCCGCATGATGTACATCATCGTCGCGGCGCTGATCCTGATCGCGCTGGTATTGATGATGGAACGGGCGCTCGCGTCGCCATGGGGCCGCATGATGCGCGCCATCCGCGACAATTACGATGCCGCGGCGGCCATGGGCAAGAACGTCGTGCGCCGCCAGCTCGAGGTCTTCGTTCTCGGCGCCATCCTGATGGGCATCGGCGGGGCCATGCTGACGAGCCTGGCCACGCTGTTCAACCCGTCCGCCTATCATCCCCCGCGCTACACGTTCCTGATATGGGCCATGCTCATCGTCGGCGGCAGCGGGAACAACCTGGGTGCGGTTTTCGGGGCGCTGTTCATCTACATGCTGTGGGAGATGTCCGAACCCATCGCGCAGTTCCTCTTCCTGGGTGGCGCCGACGCGCTGGCGGCCGTGTTTCCCGGTTGGGAACCGCCCGCCGACCTGGCCTCGCGGGCGTCCCAAATGCGTGTTATCGTAATCGGTATGGCGCTGATCATCACCATGCGCTACGCGCCGAAGGGCGTCATACCCGAACGTTGAAAACCCGGTTCGTGCCGACGGGCCCTGGAGTCCGCGTCGGACCGTGCAAAGAATCCGAACCACGACAATGGAGGCACTCATGAAGACGAAATCCCTGGTCCTGGCCATCGCCGGATCGGCGATACTGACCGGCTCGGCCATGGCGGACGTAAAGGTCGGTTCGCTGATGGGCTTCACCGGTCCCATCGAGTCATTGACCGGCGGCATTCACCGCGGCGCCGAAATCGCGGCCGAGGAGATCAACGCGGCGGGCGGCGTCGCCGGCGGCAACATGATCGAACTGGTTACCGGCGACACGACCTGCGGCGACGCGACCGCGGCAACGGCTGCTGCCGACCGACTGGTCAATGCCGAACAGGTGGCGGCTATCGTGGGGGCCTTGTGCTCCGGCGCCACTACCGCCGCCGCCAACAGCGCGGCCGTACCGTCGGGCGTCGTCATGGTTTCGCCGGCGTCGACCTCCCCGGCCATCACCGGACTGGACGACAACGACCTCGTTTTCCGCACCGCGCCTTCCGATGCCCGCCAGGGCCAGGTACTGGCCCAGGTTCTTCGTGAACGCGGCGTGGAGTCGGTGGCGGTGACCTACGTGAACAACGACTACGGCAAGGGATTCAACGACGCCTTCGCGGCGGCCTTCACCGATGCCGGCGGCACCGTGACGGGCAGCCAGGCCCACGAGGACGGCAAGGCCGACTACCGCGCGGAAATCGCCGCGCTCGCGGCCGGCGGCGCCGATACCCTGGTGGTGCTGGCGTACCTGGACGGGTCGGGACAAACCATCATCCGCCAGGCGGTCGAGGAGGGCGATTTCGCCAAGTTCGCCGGCGGCGACGGCATGGTGGGGCAGTCGCTGGCCGATGCCATCGGCGGCAGCCTGGAAGGCATGGTGGCAACGCAGCCTGGCGGCGACAGCGCCGGCGCCGACGCCTTCGCCAAGGTGGCCGAGGCCAACGGCCTCGAGCTCGACGGTCCGTTCCGGGCCGAGGCCTACGATGCGATGGCGCTCATCGCGCTCGCCATGCAGAAGAAGGGCAGCGTCGGTCGCGACGGCATGTCCGCGGCGGTGCGCGACGTGGCCAACGCCCCGGGCGAGGAGATTCTTCCCGGCGAACTGGGCAAGGCGCTCGAGATCCTGGCGGGCGGCGGAGACGTGAACTACCAGGGCGCCACGGGCGTGGAGTTCGACGACGCCGGTGATCCGCCCGGATCCTACCTCGTCATGGAAGTGAAGGACGGCAAGTTCGAGCAGCAGGCGGTCATCAAGTAGATCCCCGGCCCTGTCGCCTGACGAGAAAGCCCGCGCTTCGGCGCGGGCTTTTTTTTGACGCTCGGCACGCCACGCGGTAACTCGATGCCGTTCGAGCGGGTTGCTTCCTGTCGTACACTGTCGCGACGACGCGAACCGGCGCAGCGGCTGTGCCGGATGCCACCGGGAGGGGCCTTGCCATGACCGTACCCAACTACACCCCGCTCGCCGCACTGCCCGCGGTCGTCCTGGACCTGGAAACCACGGGGCTCGACGTCAGGCGCGACCGCGTGGTCCAGGTCGGCGCCGTGTGCATGCGCGGCGCGCGCGTCGAGGACGCCCCACGCATCGACCGCCTGGTCAATCCGGGCGTGGCGATCGGTGTCGAGTCGACCCGGATCCACGGCATCACGGACGAGGCGGTCGCCGGCGCGGGCGGTTTCGTCGACGTCGCGGGCGAACTGCTGTCGCTGGTGGAAACGCGTGTCGTCCTCGGCCACCACATCGCCTTCGATCTGGCGGTACTGCGCCACGAGGCCGCGCGGCACGGCGTGCCGTGGGTGGAGCCGCGCAGCCTGGATCTCGCGACGTTGTGCGGTTCCCTCGAGCCGGGCCTGCCGGACCTTGGACTGGAAAGCCTGGCCGATTGGCTGGGCGTGAAGGTGTCCGGCCGGCACACGGCGATAGGCGACTGCCTGACCACGGCGGACGCGTTCGCCGTGCTGTACGAGCGACTGCGAGACGCCGACATCCGTACGTTGGGCGAGGCGCTGACCCTGTGCGAGCGGCGCGCGGACCTGGCGGAACGCCGCGAGCGCGCCGGTTGGAATGCCATACCCGGCGAGGCGGCGCCCGCGGCGCCGCGTCCCCTGGCGCGCCTGGATAGCTTCATCTACGTCAAGCGTATCGGAGACGTCATGCACGGTCCGCCGGTGCGTGTCGAATCCGCGGTCACGCTGCGCGAGGCCGCCGTGCGCATGGTGGAGCACAAGGTCGGTTCGCTGCTGATCGCGGGGAGCGACGACCGGCCCGCAGGCATCGTCACCGAGCGCGATTTGTTGCGCGCCGCCGCGCGCGGCGAACTCGACGCGGCGACGGTGGCCTCGGCCATGACCGCGCCGGTGCAAAGCATGGGCGTGGACGAACTGCTTTACCGCGCGCTGGGACGCATGACACGAAAGTCGATTCGTCACCTGTGCGTCGTCGACGGCGACGGCCGCGCCGTGGGCATGGTTTCCCAGCGCGACCTGCTCGAGCATCGGGCGACGCGCGCGGCGGTGCTCGGCGACGCTATCGAAGAAGCCGCCGACGGCCCCGCGCTCGCCGCCGTGCATGGCGAACTGCCGGCGGTCGCCGGCGCATTGGCGGACGATGGCCTGGGCGGACTGGAGGTGGCGCGTGTCATCTCCAACGAGATACGGGCATTGACCGCACGCGCCGCACTCATTACCGCCGAGCGGCTCGCCGCGAGCGACGAGGGACCGGCGCCGGCGCCCTGGTGCGTCATGGTGCTCGGCTCCGGCGGCCGCGGCGAGAGCCTGCTGTCGGCCGACCAGGACAATGCCCTGGTGCACGGCGGCACCGAAGCCGACGATGCCTGGTTTGCCGCGCTCGGGGAGGGTGTTGCCGATCTGCTCAACGTGGCCGGCATCCCGCTGTGCAACGGCGGCGTGATGGCGGCCCGACCGTCGTGGCGCGGAAACGCCGAACAATGGGAGGCGCGCATCGCCGGTTGGCTGCGGCACGCGCGGCCGGAGGACCTGTTGAATGTCGACATCTTCTTCGACATGGTGTCCGTGGTCGGGGAAGCGGCGCTGGCGGACGACCTGCGCCGTCGCGGTGTTCGTGCCGCGGCCGGCAACGTATCGTTCATGGCGCTGCTGGCCGAATCGGTCTCGCGGCTGACGCCGTCACTGGGAATGTTCGGCCGACTACCGCTGGAGGAGGGCCGCGTGGATCTGAAGCGCCACGGCCTGCTGCCGCTCGTCTCCATGGCGCGGGTCCTGGCCTTGCGTGTCGGGTCGACGGCGCGCGCCACACCGGACCGGCTGCAGGACGCCCTGAACGCGGGGCGGATCACGGAAGGCGACGGTCGTCGGCTGCTGCGCATTCACGCCGAACTGATGTCGCTCGTCATGCGCCAGCAGGTCGCCGATCTGCACGAGGGCATCAAGCCGTCGAGCAAGGTGTCGGTCAAGGATCTGCCGCGCGAGGCGCGTCGGTCGCTGGGCCACGATCTCAGGCACCTCGAGCAAATCCTCGGCCAGGTTCGCGCAGCGATTTCGGGTTAGCGTCCTACAACCAGTCGACGATCGCTCCGACCATGCGTGCGACACCGTGGGCGAACTCGGTCTCGAGCGGGAAGGAGAGCATGCCCATCACCGAGTAGCCGAGCAGCCAGGGCATCACGTAGAAGCGAAGCATGTAGAAGAACCAGGCGACGTACAGCGGCACCAGCGGTTTGATCAGGAACCCGGGGGTGATCGGACGGAACACGCGGATCAACGGGTCGGTCGAGCGCACGAAAAAGCGCATGAAGAAAAACTTGCTGTCCTCGGGCAGGAATATGCCCATGCCGAAGCGGCCGATCAATGTCCACATGATCATGCCGAGCAGGTAATCGAGGACGATTACCCATGGGGGGAACGCTTCAAACATCCTGTCGTCTTCGTTATCGAGAGTTCAACGCACAAAAAAGAACCGGGGCAGAGTCGCTCTGCCCCGGTGAAACGTGTCGGGTTACGTCAGTGCGACGAACCCAATATGGTTTCTCCTCTTGGTACCCGGATCTCGTCGACCATTGCCTGGGTCTCTGCATCCGGTTCCTTGGTCATCAACGTGACGACCACCATGGCGATCAGCGACACCGGCATGCCGATGATGCCGAAGCGCAGGTGATCGATGCCTATCCACGGCGTCATGCCGGCGAAATGCACCATGTACAGGTACCAGGTACCCGCTCCGAAGCCGGCGATCATGCCCGCCACCGCGCCCGCGGTATTGGCCCGCTTCCACCAGATGCCGAGCACGATGGGGAAGAACAGACCCGAACAGGCGAAGTCGAAGGCCCATGCCACCGCACCGAGGATGCTGGTCAGGCGCAGGCTCGCCACGAAGGCACCGGCGGCGCCGATGGCCAGCAGCAGTATGCGCGCCACGATGAGCCGGGTCCGGGTGTCCGCCTTGGGGTTGATGATCTTGTAGAACAGATCATGGGACAGGGCGTTGGCGATGGCCAGCAACAGGCCGTCCGCCGTCGACATGGCTGCCGCCATGCCGCCCGCGGCCACGAGGCCCGATATGACGTAGGGCAGCCCCGCGATCTCCGGTGTCGCCAGCACGACGATATCGCCGCGCATGAAGAACTCGTTGATCTGCAGGATGCCGTCGCCGTTGCTGTCAACAACCTTCAGGAACTCGACGTTCTGCCACTTCTGAATCCATTCCAGCGCCATCACGTCGTCTATCGACTTGCCGATGATGCCGGTGGCCAGGTTGGGATCGAGCACCTGGAGCTTGGTGAACGTGGCGAGCGCCGGTGCGGTGAAATACAGCAGGAAGATGAAGAACAGCGACCAGGCGACCGACTGGCGTGCCGCGCGCACCGACGGGGTCGTGAAGTAACGCATCAGGATGTGCGGCAGCGATGCCGTACCGGCCATCATGCACAGCACCAGCGTGGCGAACTTCCAGTTCGACAGCCAGTCCGCTCCGGCAACCGAATGCGGAACGGTCAGCGCTGAAACGCCGGCGATGGCCTCCACGGGCTTGAGCGTGCCGACCTGGTGCATTGCCTCGAGGTCGGTAAGGCGGGAAACGGCGTCGCCGTATGCAAACTGCGGGATCACGCCGAAGCCCTGCGCGTTGGACATCCAGATAACCGGTGCCAGGTAGGCGATGATGAGTACGATGTACTGTGCCACCTGGGTCCATGTCACCGCGCGCATGCCGCCGAGCATGGAACACAACAGTATGCCCAACAGGCCGAACCACACGCCTACTTCAAAGGGAATCTGCAACGCCCGGGAGGCGATCGTGCCCGTGGCGTTGATTTGTGCCGTCACGTAAGTGAACGACGCCACCACCAGCACCACGATGGCGCAAAAACGAACGAACTTGCCGCCGCCATAGCGCGTGCCGATGAAGTCGGGCACGGTGTAGCAGCCGAACTTTCGCAGGTAGGGCGCCATCAGCGAAGCCACCAGCACGTAACCGCCGGTCCATCCGACCACGAAGGCGAGATAACCGTAGCCGCCGAAGTAGATGCCGCCCGCCATGGCCACGAACGACGCGCCGGACATCCAGTCCGCCGCCGTCGCCATGCCGTTGAACACGGCCGGCACCTGGCGTCCCGCAACGTAGTAAGCGTCGACCTGCATGGTACGCGACAGCCAGCCGATGGCGGCGTAGATGACGACCGTGAAGGCGACGAAGAGAATACCGATCGTGTCCGCGGTTACTCCCATCTGTTCCAGAACCGCCATCAGACCGATGAACACCACGAATCCGCCGGTATACAGACCGTAGATCTTCGGAAGGTTCTCGATGAACGAGCCCTTCATTCCAAACGATTGAGCCATTGTTCTTCCTCCCCTATTCGTCTTCGGCGACGCCGCATTCGACGTCGATCCTGTGCTGCTTCCAGGAGAACCAGAAGATCAACACGACGAATACGATGAGCGAGCCTTGAGCCGCCATGTAGTAACCGAGGGGAAAGTCGAGGAAGGAAAAGTTGTTGAGGGTGTTGGCGAACCAGTGGACGCCGAAGGAGAATATAAACCAGAGAATCAAGGTGGTGATCATCAGGCGCCTGGTTCGCTCCCAATGCACCTCTCTATTGGAACCCGTGGTGTTCATACACACCTCCCGAAGTAGAGTTATCTAGTTATCATGCCAGGCAGGGGGAAGCACACTGCGCGACAGGCAAGCATGCTATCGCTACTTTTGTCAATTAGCAACATTTAATGAACTTGGGTTCATCTTCCTTGCGGGACAGGCTCGTATACGCCGCGCAGCCTGTTCGATCGGCTCCGCCGATCGTCGCGAGATATGTCGTTCACCACGGAAGACGAAACGCCGGCGGCCCGATTTTGCGGGCGCGGCAACGACAGAACACTTCGACGCTACAATACGCCAGGTGACCGTCATCGAATCCATTACGCGGGCACGACGCTTCGTTTCCGACCTGGGACGGTACATGGGCATCGGTTCGGCCCGTTTCTCGCGAAGCGTCGACAGCGCCGAGAGCCTGACCGAATTCATCGAATCGCGGGCCAGCCACGTTGCCCAGACGGCACTCTACGGGTACCTGAAGACGCGCTCGGGCACGCGTTTTCCGCAGCTATTCGAGCACCCGGAGTTTCTCCGGTCCATCAATATCGCCAAATGGCAGGTGTGGGTGGCGTGCGTCGCGGACCTCGCGGTATACGCCGGCGGCCTTCTCTCGGCGCGAGGCGCCACGGACGGACGCGTCGAGGAGGTCATGCAGGCCGCCATCGGCGAGATATTCGATCGCGCGGGATCGCCGGACGAGGCCGGTGGAGATTACGCGGCCAGTGTCGACGCCGCGCGCGAGCGCATTGCCGCGTGTGTCTGGTCGAGCGTCGTCGACGACGAGTCCGCGTTCTCGCAAAGCCCTGCCGCGCTGGTGCGCTGGGCGCCCGTCGTCGACGAACTCAAGCGTTTCGACGAGGAAATCGTTCGCAACTCCGTGCGCTTTCGCTGGATCGACGTGCGTCGCAGGCTGCGCCGGGTGCTCGACGCGTCGTTCGTGCTCGATTGAGCGATTAACCCCCCTTAGCTGTGGGCGACGACATCGACCGGATTGACCGGCCACTCTCGATTGTCGGTTCGCACGGCGCATCGAATCCGGTCGTTGCACCAGGATGAATCATCGTGCTGGTGCAACGCACAGGAAATGGTGCGTTGCAACACGTCACTGTCGCAATCTTCCGACGAATTTCGTTGAAAATTGTGCACCGCCACAAGTTGGCACGGAGCTTGCTCACGTATCTGGCGTAACGATCGACGTTACCGAAAACAATCCCATAAAACCAGATACGGAGTCATATATGACGCGCATGAACGGATCCATCGGCATCGTTGCCGCGGCCTGCCTTGCCGCGACGTGGGGGCTGACCGCGCAAGCTCAGGACGACACCATAAAGGTTGGCGTGCTGCACTCGTTGTCGGGAACCATGGCAATCAGCGAGACGACCCTGAAGGATACGGTGCTGATGCTCGTGGAGGAGCAGAACAAGAAGGGGGGTGTGCTTGGCAAGCAGCTGGAGGCGGTCGTTGTCGACCCGGCCTCCGACTGGCCTCTGTTCGCCGAGAAGGCGCGCGAACTGATCGAGAAGGAGAAGGTCGACGTGGTGTTCGGCTGCTGGACCTCTGTGTCCCGTAAGTCCGTGCTGCCGGTGTTCGAAGAACTCGACAGCATACTTTTCTACCCGGTCCAATACGAGGGCGAGGAGTCCTCCAAGAACGTTTTCTACACCGGTGCCGCGCCGAACCAGCAAGCGATTCCGGCGGTCGACTACCTGATGAACGAGATCGGCGTCGAGCGCTGGGTCCTGGCCGGCACGGACTACGTCTATCCGCGGACAACCAACAAGATCCTCGAGGCCTATCTCACGGCCAAGGGTGTTGCATCCGAGGACATCATGATCAACTACACGCCATTCGGACATTCCGATTGGCAGAGTATCGTCGCCGAGATCAAGCAGTTCGGATCGACGGGCAAGAAGACCGCGGTGGTGTCGACCATCAACGGCGATGCCAACGTGCCGTTCTACAAGGAACTCGGAAACCAGGAGATCTCCGCGGAGGATATCCCGGTGGTCGCGTTCTCGGTGGGTGAAGAGGAACTGTCCGGCATCGATACCGCGCCGCTGGTGGGCCACCTGGCGGCATGGAACTATTTCATGAGCGTGCCCTCCGACGCCAACGACGAATTCATCGCCGCCTGGCACGAATTCATCGGCGATGAAGCGCGTGTCACCAACGACCCGATGGAAGCGCATTACATCGGCTTCAACATGTGGGTCGAGGCGGTGAACAAGGCGGGTACGACCGAGCCGTCCGTGGTGCAGGACGCACTCATCGGCGTCGCGGTCCCCAACCTGACCGGCGGCTACTCGTCAATGGCGCCGAATCATCACATCACCAAGCCCGTGCTGATCGGCGAGATCCAGGACGATGGGCAGTTCGCGGTCGTCTGGGAAACACCCGGTCTCGTGCTCGGCGACGAATGGTCGGATTACCTCGAAGGCTCCCGCGACCTGATCGCCGACTGGCGCGCGCCGCTGTCCTGCGGCAACTACAACGTGAAGACGGCCAAGTGCTCGGGCCAGAACTACTGAGCGGTGGCGATCGCTTGATCGACCATCGCGGACACGGACATAACTCGAAAGGCCTCCTGTGGTAGTTGGGGGCCGGCAACAAAGCCGGCCCCGTTTTTTCCTGCCACCCCTTTCGAGGTTAGACAGTCCTCCTGTGGTAGTTGGGGGCCGGTCCGCCGGCCCCGTTTTTTTAAGGACGACAAAAGAACATGTCTCATGCCATCCGGTGGATACTTGTCGTAACGTTCCTTCAACTGCTCACGGCCGTCGCGTTCGCACAGGAAGTCGACCCTCGCGCCGCGACGCTTTCTCGCCTGACCGAGAGAAGCTTCGACGTCAAGGAACGCGCCATCGACGAGTTGGCGACCTATCGTGACGATGTCACTCGGTCGATTCTTACCGCGATTCTGGCCGGTGAGCTGTACTATACCAAGAATTCCGGTCAGATTGTCACGACCCGCGCGTCCGGCGGCGGTCTGGCTGCCTTCGATCCGCTCAGCGGCGACGAGGTCGGCCAGTTCGGCAAGCGTGATCTGCGCAAAATCACCATAAATAACAGCCTGCGATCGAAGCTGCGCGGATTGCTCGCCACCTTCGACCTTGCCGACCCGGATCCGGCGCGGCGCCTGGCCGCGGTCGAGGAGATGATCGACGGGATCGACGAGGAGACGGCCGGCACGTTGGCCAATCTCGTCGAGTCCGAGCCGGACGACACCGTCAGAACGGCCATGCTTCGGGCCATCGCCATGCAGTCCCTGGTGTCGGGAGATCGCGAACGGCAGATGAAAGCCGTATCCGTTCTAGAGGAAAGTCTCAACCCGGTGATTCGCGGGCGGCTGGCATCGGTCGCCTCTTCCACCGACGACCCCGAGTTGCGCGAACGCGCCGAACTGGGAATCAAGCGAATAGATTCCAGGCTCTCCATGGTCCGCTTTGCCGAGACCGTGTTCTTCGGGTTGTCCGCGGGTTCGGTGCTCGTGCTGGCGGCGATCGGACTCGCCATCACCTTCGGGGTCATGGGGGTGATCAACATGGCTCACGGTGAACTGATCATGCTCGGCGCCTACACCACCTACGTCGTGCAACAGACCATGCCCGCGAGCCCCGGCCTAGCGCTGGCCGCATCCATTCCGCTCGCCTTTCTCGTCTCCGGTCTGGCCGGCGTCGCGATCGAGCGCAGCGTGATACGGTTTCTCTACGGCCGCCCCCTGGAAACCCTGCTGGCGACGTTCGGCGTCAGCCTGATCCTGCAGCAAGCCGTCAGATCGATCTTCTCGCCGCTCAACCGCTCGGTCGCCACGCCCGACTGGATGTCCGGATCGATCCAGTTGAACGAGGCGCTTTCGTTGACGATGAATCGACTGACCATCATCGTCTTCTGCCTCGTCGTGTTCGCGGCGTTGTCGCTGGTGCTCAGGCGCACCGCAATCGGTTTGCAGGTGCGTGCGGTGTCCCAGAACCGGGACATGGCCCGGGCCATGGGCGTGCCCTCATCGCGGGTCGATGCGCTCACCTTCGGGCTCGGGTCCGGTATCGCGGGCATCGCCGGCGTTGCCCTGAGCCAGTTGACCAACGTGGGTCCGAACCTGGGACAGTCGTACATCATCGATTCGTTCATGGTCGTGGTATTCGGCGGCGTCGGCAACCTGTGGGGCACGCTGGTGGGAGGCATGACCCTTGGCGTGCTGAACAAGTTCATGGAACCGTGGGCCGGCGCGGTACTGGCGAAGATATTCATCCTGGTGCTGCTGATCCTGTTCATCCAGAAAAGACCGCGTGGCTTGTTCCCGCAGCGTGGCCGGGCGGCGGAATCATGAAGTCCGTCATGAACCCGAGCCGATGGCTCGGCGCCGGGGATCGCGTGTTTATCGTGGTGCTGGTGGCAGCAGTCGTACTCGTCGTGCTCGGCAATGCCGTGGCGGCCGAGGGCAGCGCGATGCACGTGTCGACCTACACGCTGACCTTGCTCGGTAAGTACCTGTGCTACGCATTGTTGGCGGTGGCCGTGGATCTCGTGTGGGGTTATGTCGGGATCCTGAGTCTCGGTCATGGCGCATTCTTCGCGCTGGGCGGTTATGCCATGGGCATGTACCTGATGCGGCAGATCGGCGAGCGCGGCGTCTACGGACATCCGGTGCTGCCGGATTTCATGGTGTTTCTGGACTGGGACGCCTTGCCGTGGTTCTGGTACGGCATGGACCACTTCGGCTTCGCCATGCTGATGGTGATGGTGGTGCCGGGACTGTTGGCATTCGTGTTCGGATACCTGACTTTCCGGTCGCGAGTCTCCGGCGTGTACCTGTCCATCATCACGCAGGCCATGACCTATGCGCTGATGCTGGCTTTCTTCCGCAACGAGATGGGATTCGGCGGTAACAACGGCCTGACTGACTTCAAGGACCTGCTCGGCTTCTCCCTGCAGTCGGACAACGTACGTCTCGCCCTGTTCGTCACCTCGGCCGTGGCGTTGTTGCTGGGATTCCTGCTGTGCCGTTTCGTGGTGTCCACGCGCCTGGGACGCGTTTGCGCGGCGATTCGCGACGGCGAGGCACGGGTGCGTTTTCTCGGTTACCGCACCGAGAACGTGAAGCTGGTGATATTCACGTTGTCGGCGGTGTTGGCGGGAATCGCCGGTGCGCTCTACGTGCCCCAGGTGGGCATCATCAACCCGAACGAGTTTTCGCCGCTGAACTCCATCGAGATCGTCGTCTGGGTGGCGCTGGGCGGCCGCGGCACCCTCTACGGCGCCGTGGTGGGCGCGCTCGTCGTGAACTACGCGAAAAGCTACTTCACCGCCGCCCTGCCCGAGATCTGGTTGTTCGCGCTCGGCGCCCTGTTCGTGCTCGTCACGGTGTTCCTGCCTCGCGGCGTGGCCGGCGTACTGCGCCGCCGGGGGGCGAAGTCATGAAGATGGCGCGTGGATTTCAACGCTTCACGGACCGCAGTCAGGTGTTCACGTCGCTGGTGCCGGCCGAAGCGCGCCGACCGTCCAAGGATTGCGGCACGATCCTGTACATGGAAAGAGTCTCGGTGTCGTTCGACGGATTCAAGGCGATCAACGATCTCAACCTGTTCATCGACATGGGTGAGCTGCGCTGCATCATCGGTCCGAACGGCGCCGGAAAAACCACCATGATGGACATCATTACCGGAAAGACGGCACCTGACACCGGGCGCGTTATCTTCGGCGAGCGCACCGACCTGCTGGCGCTGACCGAGCCGGACATCGCACGCGCCGGCATCGGTCGCAAGTTCCAGAAACCCACCGTGTTCGAGCGGCACACGGTGTTCGAAAACCTTGAGCTATCCATGGCCGGTGACAAGCGCGCGTGGTCTCTGCTCGGCGCCGAACTGGACGACGCCGACCGCGACCGCATCATGGAGGTGATCGGCATTACCGGTCTCTCGGACGTGGTCGACCGCGACGCGGGCGATTTGTCCCACGGGCAGAAGCAGTGGCTGGAGATCGGCATGCTGCTCATGCAGGATCCGCTGCTGCTGCTGGTGGACGAGCCGGTTGCCGGAATGACCCACCAGGAGATGGACAAGACGGCCGAGCTGCTGACGTCGCTCGCCGGCCGTCACTCCGTTGTCGTGGTCGAGCACGACATGGACTTCGTGCGTTCCATCGCCCGCAAGGTCACGGTGCTGCACCAGGGGTCGGTGCTGGCCGAAGGCAACATGGAGCAGGTGCAGAACGACCCGCGAGTCATCGACGTTTACCTGGGCGGTTGAACATGCTGGAAGTGCAAAAACTCAACCAGTTTTACGGGCAGAGTCACACCTTGCGTGACATCGACCTTCATGTCACCGAAGGATTGTGCACCTGTGTCATGGGTCGAAACGGCGTGGGCAAGACCACGCTGCTGCGCGCCATCCTGGGCCTCGTGCCGACGCGATCCGGGGAAGTGCGCTTCCGTGACGGCGAGTTGACGGGCCCGGCGGAGCGGCGTTGTGCCCGCGGTATCGGCTACGTGCCCCAGGGTCGCCAGATTTTTCCTCTCCTGACCGTGGAAGAGAATCTCGCCATCGGCCTGACCACGCGGCCCCGGGGCAAGCGGCGACTGCCGTCGCTGATTCACGAACTGTTCCCGGTGCTCAAGGAGATGAAAAGCCGCCGCGGCGGCGATCTTTCCGGCGGTCAGCAGCAGCAACTCGCCATCGGCCGCGCCCTGGCGCTCGAGCCGGAACTTCTGATCCTCGACGAGCCCACCGAGGGCATTCAACCGTCCGTGGTCTCGGAAATCGCCGACGTCGTGACTCGGCTCAAGGCGGCGGGGCTCACGGTATTGCTGGTGGAACAGAAGCTGCCGTTCGTGCGCAAGGTGGTGGACCGCTTCGCCATCATGGACCGCGGCAGTGTCATGGCCGCGGGTCCCGTCGACGAACTCGGGGATGATCTTATCCGCGAGTACCTGACGGTATGACGATATTGTCGCAGCTTGCGCCGGTGGCGGATTCGCCACGTCGGTGGCCCGCCAGTCTGTCCGCCGCGGTCGCGGCGCGCGACGGCACGACGCGCCTGGTCGAACGCAGGCAGCGTGGACCGTTGGCATTGCAGCGGCCGCTGTATCCCGAGGGCGGCGTGGCTCATCTCTACCTTCTCCATCCGCCGGGTGGCGTGGCCGGCGGCGACAGCCTGGACATCCGGCTACGCGCCTACGACGGCGGGGCCTGCCTGGTGACGACACCCGGCGCCACCAAGTTCTATCGCGGCAACGGCGTGAACGCCGCGCAGGCGCAGCACGTTCGCGTCGACGACGGCGTCGTGGAATGGTTTCCCCAGGAGAACATCTTCTTCGACGGCGCCCGCGTTCGTTTGGTTTCCGAGTTCCACGTCGCTGCAGGCGGCTGCCTGTTTGCCTGGGAGATCAATTGCTTCGGCCGGCCTGCCGCGGGCGAAAGATTTCTTCGCGGGTGCGTGGAGAGCGAACTTCGCGTCCACGGCGACAGCGGGCTGAGACTCGTCGAACGATTCGTGCTGGACCCGGCCGGCGGTCGCGGCATGGGCGCGGCGGCGATGCGCGGATTCAGTGTATCCGCGACCCTGCTGGCAATGCCGGCAAACGACGATGCGCTGCGGCTCGTTCGCGACTCGTTACAAGGCGCCGGCGTGCCGTGCGGCGCCACCTTGCTCGACGATTTGCTGGTGCTGCGCTGCCTGGGTGACGGCGCCGAGCCGGTGCGCCGCGTGCTGGCCGATGCGTGGCGGGCACTGCGCCCCGTGATGACCGGACGGGATGCCGCGACACCGCGAATCTGGCTGACCTGAATCGACGCAAAAGACCAATCGACAGGAGGCAACCATGGACTTGAGTCCCAGAGAGAAAGACAAGCTGATGTTGTTCACCGCGGCGCTGTTGGCCGAAAGGCGTCTCGCCCGCGGACTGAAGCTGAATTACCCCGAGGCGGTGGCGATGATCAGCGCCGCGATCCTGGAGGGAGCCCGCGACGGCCGCCCGGTGGCGGAGCTCATGGACTTCGGGCGCACCATTCTTCGTCGCGACGACGTGATGGACGGCGTGGCCGAGATGATCCACGACGTGCAGGTGGAGGCCACGTTTCCCGACGGCACCAAGCTGGTGACCGTCCACGATCCCATCAACTGAATACCGGAGCAGGTCATGATTCCAGGCGAAGTGATCGCTCGCGACGGCGAAATCGCCATCAACGAAAATCGCGCGACCGTGCTCGTGGAGGTTGCCAATACCGGCGATCGACCCATCCAGGTCGGATCCCACTTCCACTTCTACGAGACCAATGACGCGCTCGCCTTCGACCGCGAGGCCGCCTATGGCTTCCGGCTCAACATACCGTCGGGCACCGCGGTTCGCTTCGAACCGGGCCAGAGCCGCACCGTGGAGTTGGTGTCCTATGGCGGCGAGCGCGCGGTATACGGATTCAACGCCCGCGTCATGGGGCCGCTGGAGGACAGGTCATGAGAACGATCTCGCGCAAGGCCTACGCGGAAATCTACGGTCCCACCACCGGCGACCGGGTGCGATTGGCGGACACGGACCTGATGATCGAAGTGGAGCGCGACCACACGGTGTACGGGGACGAGGTCAAGTTCGGCGGGGGCAAGACGATCCGCGACGGCATGGGACAATCCCAACGCGTCGCCGCCGAGGTGGTCGACGTGGTCATCACCAACGCCCTGATCCTGGACCATTGGGGCGTGGTCAAGGCCGACATCGGCATCAAGGACGGTCGCATACACGCGATCGGCAAGGCCGGCAACCCGGATGTTCAGCCGGGCGTCGACATCGTCATCGGCGCCGCCACCGAGGCAATCGCGGCCGAGGGCATGATCGTCACCGCCGGCGCCATCGATGCCCACATTCACCTGATCTGTCCGCAACAGGTAGACGATGCGCTGATGTCCGGCGTGACCACCATGCTCGGCGGCGGCACCGGGCCGGCGACGGGCACCAACGCGACGACGTGCACGCCGGGACCCTGGAACCTGCATCGCATGCTGCAGGCCGCGGAGGCGCTGCCGGTGAACATCGGCTTCCTCGGCAAGGGAAACGCGAGCGTGCCGGAACCGCTCGAGGAACAGATCGTCGCCGGCGCCATCGGCCTGAAGCTGCACGAGGACTGGGGCACCACGCCCGCTGCGATCGACAACTGCCTCGACGTGGCCGAGCGTTTCGACGTGCAGGTCGCCATTCACACCGACACGCTCAACGAGTCGGGATTCGTCGAACATACACTCGCGGCCCTGCGCGACCGCACGATTCACACGTACCACACGGAAGGTGCCGGCGGCGGGCATGCGCCGGACATCATCCGCGCGTGCGGCCTGTCCAACGTGTTGCCGTCGAGCACCAACCCGACGCGGCCGTACACGGTCAACACGGTGGACGAGCACCTGGACATGCTGATGGTCTGCCATCATCTCGACCCGGGCATTGCCGAGGACGTGGCCTTTGCCGAATCGAGAATCCGCAAGGAGACCATTGCTGCCGAGGACATCCTGCACGATCTCGGCGCGTTCTCCATGATCGCCTCGGACAGCCAGGCCATGGGCCGGGTCGGAGAGGTCATCACCCGCACCTGGCAGACCGCGCACAAGATGAAGGTGCAGCGAGGCAGTCTTGGGCCCGATCCGGCGCACCACGACAACTTCCGTGCCCGGCGCTACATTGCCAAGTACACCATCAACCCGGCGATTGCCCACGGTATTGCCCGAGAGGTCGGCTCCGTCGAGCCCGGCAAACTGGCGGACCTCGTGTTGTGGAAGCCGGCCTTTTTCGGCGTGAAGCCTCAACTCGTGATCAAGGGTGGCATGATCGTCGCTGCGCTGATGGGCGATCCCAACGCCTCGATCCCGACACCCCAGCCGGTGCACTACAGGCCCATGTTCGGCGCGCTGGGCCGGGCGCGAACCCACACCGCGGTGACGTTCGTGTCATCGGCGAGCGATACGGCGTTCATGCGCGGGACGCTGGGACTCGTCAGGCCGCTGGTTCCGGTCTGCAATACGCGATCGGTGAGAAAGGCCGACATGGTGCTCAACGACTACCAACCCCGGGTGGATGTCGACCCCCAGACCTACGAGGTTCGCGCCGACGGCGAGTTGCTCCAGTGCGAGCCGGCCGCGGCGCTTCCCATGACACAACGCTACTTCCTGTTCTGAACATGCTCATTCTCACCAGGCCGAGAAGCGGTCACGATTACGTGTGTGGTCCCGTTCGCGGCGTGATCACGTTGACATACGAACAGCGCACCCGCAGCCGCCTGCGCGCGCGTACCGACGACGACCGCGACGCCGCGCTGAACGTGGAGCGGGGCGGCATCTTGCGCGACGGCGATCGCCTGCGCAGTGCCGACGGGGAGATCATCCTCGTGCGCGCCGCAGCCGAATCGGTATCCGCCGTGTATTGCCATGACGCCCTCGCCCTCGCGCGTGTCTGCTACCACCTCGGCAATCGCCACGTGGCGCTCGATATCCGCGAAGGCCGCGTGGCGTATCTCGCGGACCACGTTCTCGACGAAATGGTGCGCGGCCTGGACCTGGATCCGGTCGCCGAGCAGGCGCCATTCGAGCCGGAGGGGGGCGCCTACGGCGGTCATCATGCGCACCGCCACGACCACCACGACCCCGCCGGGGGCGAGCACCATGCACACGCAATCGACCGCTGACCCGGCGCCCGCCGCCCAGGAAGCATCGCTGGTACGGCTGTTTCAGCTAACCAGCCCGTCGCTGCCGGTCGGGGGCTTCAGTTACTCGCAGGGACTCGAGTACGCGGTCGAAAACGGCTGGGTGCATGACGCCGAGTCGTTCGCCGCGTGGCTGGACAGCATTGCCAGTGATTCGCTGGCGGGCCTGGAGATCCCGGTGCTGGCGCGGCTGCTCGACGCGATACATGCCGGGGATCCGGGCGAGTTCACGTGGTGGGTGGACCTGTTGTTCGCGTCCAGGGAAACCCGGGAGCTGCGCGAGGAGGAACGCAGTCGCGGTCGCGCGATGTTCCAGGTGCTGTCCGCGCTGGAAGTGCCGGTGGAGGCGGACTTTGCCGACACCGTGAAGCGCTGCCAACTCGCCGGCTTCGCCTGGGCCGTCGCGAGGTGGAAAATTCCCATCGACCGGCTCGCGCTGGCCTACGCGTACGCATGGCTCGACAACGGCGTGACCGCGGGGATCAAGCTGATTCCGCTCGGTCAATCGAGCGGCCAGCGACTGCTCGCGCGCCTCGGTGCGACGCTGCCCGCCCGCGTGCTCGAAGCCGCGGAAGTGGCGGACGATCGAATCGGCGGTTCCACCCCCGCGCTGGCTATTGCCAGCAGCCTTCACGAAACCCAGTACACCCGATTGTTCAGATCCTGACATGAATCCAATGCATTCCAATCCCCTGCGCGTCGGCGTCGGCGGTCCCGTCGGCTCCGGCAAGACCGCTCTCATCGACGCACTGTGCAAGCGCATGCGCGATCGCTTCGAGATCGCCGTGGTGACCAACGACATCTATACCCGCGAAGATGCCGACTTCCTGATACGCAGCGAGGCCCTCGATGCCGGCCGCATCATGGGCGTGGAGACCGGCGGCTGCCCACACACGGCGATACGGGAGGACGCGTCCATGAACCTTGCCGCTATCGACGAGTTGGTGGCGCGATTCGATCCGCTGGACATGGTCATCGTCGAGAGCGGCGGAGATAACCTGAGCGCCACGTTCAGTCCGGAACTGGCGGACCTGACGATATACGTCATCGACGTTTGCGGCGGCGACAAGATTCCGCGAAAAGGCGGTCCCGGCATCACGCGCTCGGATCTCCTGGTAATCAACAAGATCGATCTTGCGGAGCACGTCGGTGCTTCGTTGCAGGTCATGGATCGGGATGCCCGGCGCATGCGCGGCGAAGCCCCTTTCGTGTTCACCAACGTGCGCGCCGGCGACGGCGTCGATGTCGTGGTTAACTTCATCGTGCGGCAGGGCATGCTCGACGTCGCGGATGCGGCCACCGCCTGAGGAGTGGTTCGTATCGGCCGAAAGCATCGCTTTGGTGCAATGGGCGGTCCGTTGTGCAGTCGTGGTGCGATCGCGTCGTTGTCAGCCCCGTTGGCGGCCCGAGCGGTGCCGGTGCGGCGCGCTCCGGGTGGCACGCAACTTGCTGCCCCATTTGTGAACGTAACAGCGTCGCGATCCGCGCCCGAAGACCGATGACTGCGAATTTCATGTCCATGACCCGAGCGAGCACGCGATATCCGCCCATCGGCATCGAGCGGGCGGTCGACGTGCTCGGCTTGGGCGCGGGGCCGCGACCGCGCTGGATCGTCGTGACCGACCTCGACGGAACGCTGCTCGACTCGCAAGACTACACCGCCACGCCGGCACTGCCGGTGCTGCGATCGCTCGCCAGGGCCGGTATCCCGGTGGTCCTGTCAACGAGCAAGACGCGCGTCGAGGTAGAGGCGGTTCGCGAAGAACTCGACAATCGCGATCCTTTCATCGTCGAGAACGGCGGCGCCATTTTCGCGCCGGAGCGGTTGTTCGAGGACCTGCCGTCAAAGTGGGAATGCAGGGACGGATACACCGCCCTGATCCTGGGCACCCCCTACGCGGACATTCGCGCGGTGCTCGGGACCTTGCGCGAGCGATACCGGTTCGAAGGTTTCGCGGACATCGACGAGGACAGGTTGCGGCGAATGACCGGTCTGTCCGCCCGGGACGCGGCCCGCGCCCGATGTCGCGAGTTCGGTGAACCAATCGTTTGGCGAGACGGTTCCGGCGCATTGACAAAGTTCACCGCCAAGCTCGCCGAACATGGGCTCACCGTCAAGCGCGGCGGTCGCTTCCTGCACGTGGACGGTGGATCGGACAAGGCGCGCGCATTGCGGTCATTGCGCGAGGAATACCAGAACCTGTGGCGTTGCCCGACTCGGGTCATCGCGCTTGGCGACAGCGACAACGATGCCGCCATGCTTTCGGCGGCCGACCTGGCGGTGCTCGTACCCTCGACGTTTCATTCGATGCCGGTGGTGGAGAATCCGTCGATCATGCTGGCGGCGGAGCCGGGGCCCGCGGGTTGGGCGGGCGTGATTGGCCCGCTGGTGGAAAGGTACCTGGAGCACGACGCGGATGGGTGACTTTTACCAGAACGGGATCATTACCACGCTGCACAACCTTTCCGATCGACCGCTGCCGGACATCGAACGCGAGCTACGTGATTTCTCCCGGGAAAGGCCCATTGCGCTGGTGCTCCCCGCGCTGTTCTCCGAGTTGCAGGCCGAGGCGCTGCCCCACATTGTCTCCTGCCTGGCCGAAGTGGACTACGTCGGCGAGATCATCATCGGATTGGATCGAGCCTCGGCGGAAGACTACCAGGCGGCGCTGGAGTTCTTCGCCCGATTGCCGCAGCCGCATCGCGTACTGTGGAACGACGGCCCGCGGCTGCGCGGCGTGGACGAAGCGCTGCAGCGCGAATCTCTCGCGCCGCGCGAGATGGGAAAGGGGCGCAACGTCTGGTATTGCCTTGGCTACGTGCTTGCCGCCGGAAACGCCGAGGCCATCGCGCTGCACGACTGCGACATTCGAACCTACGACCGGTCCCTGTTGGCGCGCCTGGTCTATCCTGTCGCCAATCCGTCGTTCAGCTACGAGTTTTGCAAGGGCTTCTACGCCCGCGTCGCCGACGGAAAGATAAACGGTCGGGTCAGCCGATTGCTGATGACGCCGCTGTTGAGGTCCCTGAAGAAGATATTCGGCCATCTCGAGTACCTGGAGTACCTGGACAGCTACCGCTACCCCCTCGCGGGAGAGTTCTCGATGCGCCGGGACGTCATCAAGGATCTTCGCATTCCCAGTGACTGGGGGCTGGAGATCGGCGTGCTCTCGGAGGTGCATCGCAATTTCTCCACCAACAGGTTGTGCCAGGTCGACATCGCCGATCGTTACGATCACAAGCACCAGCCCTTGTCGCCGTTCAACGACGAAGGCGGTCTGTCGAAAATGTCGATCGACATACTCAAGGCCGTGTATCGCAAACTTGCCACCCACGGCGTGGTGCTGAGTCGCGAGACGTTTCGCTCGATCAAGGCCAGTTACTTCAGGATCGCCCTCGATTTCATCGAGACCTATCACAACGACGCGTTGATCAACGGGTTGCACCTGGATATCCATCGCGAGGAACAGGCCGTCGAGTTGTTTGCCGGCAACATCATGAAGGCCGGTGACGCGTTCCTGGAGAACCCGATGGAAACGCCCTTCATCCCGAGCTGGAACCGGGTAAGAAGCGCCATGCCCGATGTCTTTGATCGCATCCGGGACGCCGTGGACGAGGACCACGCCCAGTTCGGTACTGCCTGAGATGCCGGAGGAAAGCGCCCGGTCGGAACTACGGCACCGGCTGATCGCCCACCTGGCGGTCATCTACCCCGACGCGGACCACGAAACGCTCGCCACCCGCATCGTCGAGGCGATGCGACTCGATTCCGTCTCCTCGATTCCCGCCGCTCACCGCAACCATTGGGACCAGGGTGACATCATCCTGATTACCTACGGCGACACCATCAGCACGGACGGTGAGCATCCACTGTCGACGCTCAAATCGTTCATCGACGAGTGGCTGGCCGCGCTGGTGAACTGCGTCCACGTGCTGCCGTTCTTTCCGTGGAGCTCGGACGACGGGTTCGCGGTGATCGACTACGTGAGCGTCAACGACCATATCGGCGACTGGGAAGACGTCGAGGCCATTTCCGGACGTTATCGGCTGATGGCGGACCTGGTGCTCAACCATTGCTCCAGCCGATCGGCCTGGTTCGAGAATTTCAAGCAGGACAGCGATCCTGGTCGGGACTACTTCCGGGTGCGACGGAGCGATGACGACGTCTCCCGGGTGACACGCCCACGGTCCACGCCGCTTTTCACGCCGTTTCGCACGGTAAACGGCGACGTCGAGGTCTGGTGTACTTTCGGGCCCGACCAGGTGGATTTCGATTTTTCCAATCCGTCGGTGCTGTTGGAGTTCGTTCGCATCGTGCGTTTCTACCTCGACCGCGGCGTTCGCATCTTTCGTCTCGACGCGGTGGCTTTTCTCTGGAAGGAGTCCGGCAGCGAATGCATCAACCTGCCCCAGACCCACGAGATCGTCCGGCTGCTTCGAACCCTGGTGGAATTCGCCGTCCACGACGCCATCCTGGTAACCGAGACCAACATCCCCAACCGCGAAAACCTGAGCTATTTCGGCAACGCCAACGAAGCTCACGCCATCTACAACTTCGCGCTGCCGCCGCTGCTGGTCAACACGCTGCTGACCGGCGATTGCCGCCACCTCAAATCCTGGTTGATGAGCATGCCGCCGGCGCAGAACGGCACCAGCTACCTGAACTTCATCGCCTCGCACGACGGCATCGGTCTGCGTCCGGCGGAGGGACTGCTCGACGAAGGAGAGATCGACGCGATGCTCGGCGCCATGCGCGACTTCGGCGGCCTGGTTTCCTGGCGTTCCGATGCGGACGGCAACGCGCGTCCCTACGAGATAAACATCAGTCTTTATGATGCCCTGGCCGGTACGCTGTCGGGCCGCGACGAATGGCAGGAGGAGCGCTTTATTTGCGCCCACGTGATCATGATGTCACTGGAAGGAATCCCCGCCTTCTACATTCATAGCCTGCTGGCCACCGGCAATGACCACGAAAGAGTGCGCCACAGCAATCACAACCGCCATATCAACCGGCGGCGGTATGATCGCGACGAACTGAACGCGATACTCGAAGCCGGTGGTGAACAACGCCGCGTGCTCGATCGCTTGCGCCGGCTGATCAGCACGCGTAAACGACAGGCGGCATTTCATCCGAATGCCACGCAGTTCACGCTGCACCTGGGCGAGGCGCTGTTCGCCTTTTGGCGCCAAAGCGTCGACCGGCGGCAGAGCATATTCTGCATCTTCAACGTGAGCGACCGGGTCCAGCCGTTGTTGTTGTCCGACGTCAACCTGGTTGGCACCGACGCCTGGCGCGACCTGATCGGCGGCGCGCTGTACACGGACCACCGCGAGCGTATCGACCTGGCGCCCTACCAGAGCTTGTGGATCAGCAACGTGGACGATTGATCGTCAATCGTGGGTGCGCGGACGGCCATCGGGGCCGCAGCGGTCAACGGGGCGGGGCGACTTCGCCCGCCACCAGTGCACGGGTATGCCGGGCGACGACGAGTTCCTCGTTGGTGGGGACGGCCGCGATGGCGATGCGAGAACCGCGCGCGTCGAGTCGACCGGTTCCGCCGTCGTTGCTCGCGTGGTCGAGAACCGCCCCCAGCCAGTCCAACTCGTCGACGACCCGCGATCGTATCTCGGCCGAGCGTGCGCCGATGCCCCCGGTAAACACCAGCGCGTCCGCGCCGCCGAGCGCCGCGGTCAACGAACCGCATTCTCGCACGATGCGGTAGACGAACAGGTCGACGGCGAAGTGCGCGCGAGGCGCGTCACTGGCGAGCAAGGCGCGCATGTCGCGACTGACGCCCGATATGCCGGACAGGCCGCTGTCGTTGTAGAGCATGCGTTCGACACGGTCGGCGTCGCCGCCGTGATCGCGGATCAACTGCAGCACCAGTCCCGGGTCGAGCGCGCCGCAACGTGTGCCCATGATCAGACCGTCGAGGGTCGAGTATCCGAACGTCGTGGCCACGCTGCGGTAGTCGCGCAGGGCGCACAGGCTCGCGCCGTTCCCGAGGTGGGCCACGATCACCCTGCCCGGCGCGAGTTCGCGGCCCAGGATGTCGTCGAGTCGGGACGCGATGTATTCGTAAGACAGGCCATGAAAGCCGTAGCGAATGTATCCGCGCTCGGTCAACTCCGCCGGCAGCCCGTACGTGCGGACGATTTCGCTCTGCGTGGCGTGAAACGCCGTATCGAAACAGGCTACCTGGGGCAGAGACGGTTCAAGCCGGCGCAGCACGTGGATCGCGTTGAGGTTGTGCGGCAGGTGAAGGGGAGCCAGCAGCACGAGTTCGTCCATGCGGGCCAGCGCGTCCTCGTCGACGCGCAGCGGCCGAGTAAAGGCGGTGCCGCCGTGCACGACGCGGTGCCCCGCGCCCGCCAGCCGCTCCGTCAGCTCCCGTTCGTGGAGCCAGTCGAGCAGCGCGGAAAGGGCTTCGAGCTGAAAATCGTCCCCGCCGAGGGTCGTGCGCCGTGACTCGCGCCCGTTTTCCTCGATGACGATATACGATCCATTGGCGCCCTGTTCGGCCGCGCCGCGAATGCGGCAGTCGAGGTCGGACAGCGTGAACAGCGCGAACTTCAGGCTCGATGAGCCGGCGTTGAGTACGAGCAGAAGATCTGACACGGGATTACGCGAAAAACTCTCTATGTGGGCGCGGCGGGTTCGCGGTGTGGGATACCACGCTACCGCACGGCCCGCCGGGTTGGCTTAGGCGACGCGGTCGCCGGGTTCGTCGCCGGCGAAAAAGGTGTCCAGGTTGTCGAGCGCGCGAAAACCCATGGCATCGCGAGTCTCGAAGGTGGCGCTGCCGATATGCGGCAGCATGAAGATGTTCTCGTGCTCGGCAAAGCGGGGATTGCCGCCCGGTTCGACCGCAAAGCAGTCGAGCCCGGCGGCGGCCACCTTGCCCGATTCGATTGCATCGAGCAGGGCATCCTCGTCGACCAGCGCGCCGCGGGCCGTATTTACGAATACACAGCCGTCGGGCAGGCAGGCAAACGCCTCGGCATTCATGATGCCTCGGGTCGCCGGGGTCGCGGGACAGTGCATCGAAAGAAACTCGGATACGCGAAGCAACGAATCGAGGGACTCGTGGTACGTCGCTCCGGCCTCCAGGTCCGCGGACAGACGGCTGCGGTTGTGGTAGTGCACTTCCATGCCGAAGCCGCGCGCCCGTTGGGCCATCACGCGCCCGACCTTGCCCATGCCGACGATGCCCAGGCGCTTGCCGGTGACCTGGCGCCCTACCATGAACGACGGACTCCACGACGTCCAGCGGCCGTCTCGAACCAGTCGATCGCCCTCGGCAGCGCGTCGCGCCGCGCCGAGCAGCAGAAGCATGGCGATCTCGGCGGTGGCGTCGGACAGGACGTCGGGGGTATTGGTCACCACGATGCCTCGAGCCTTCAGCGCGTCAAGATCGCAGTGATCGACGCCGACCGAGTGGTTTGCGATGATCTTCAGCCTAGGGTCGAGCCGCGCGACGACGTCGGCGGTGAACTGCTCGGAGTGACACGGCAGCATGGCGTCGACGCGCGCGCTCATGGCGACGATCTCGTCCGCGTTGTGCAAACGGTCTTCGGGATTGAGGATCACCTCGTAGTCGCGCGCCGCGCGTCGTTCCGTGTTAGCGGACAGCTTACGCGTAACCCACAGCACCGGACGCGTCTTCGTGTCGCTCATCGATGAATTATTCCAGGTGGTCTTCGGTTTTCAATCGCGTCGGCGAATGCACTCGTCCCAGAAGTCGTACAGCACCATCGCCAACACCGCGATCACGATAATAGCGAACGGCAGTCCGCCCCAGAAACCGGCAAATCCGGATGAAATGCTGAGGGACAGCCCGATGACGAACGTCATCAGCGCCGCGATGCCGAGGACGGCGGTAACGATGCGCGTGATGTAAGAAACCATGATCGTATTCCTCAGGTGCCGGGGCTTATTCGCGCAAGTGGTTCAACAACCAGCGCGCGGTGCGCAAAAGGCGGTGGTCGGCACCCGGTGCGCCGACCAGCTGTACGCCAATGGGCAGGTCTGATTCGCCGGCCAGCAATGGTAGCGAAATGCAGGGCAGACCACAAAGCGTCCATATCACGCAGCACACCGGGTCGCCGGTGCCGGCTTCGACGGGCGGCGCCTCGCCCAGTGCCGACGGCGTGACGATGGCGTCGTAGTCGTGGAAGAATTGCCCGAACCACTCGATCGCGGCACTGCGTACGTCGAGGGCCTCGCGATACTCCGCCTCGCTTCTCCGTGCAGCGGCGTCGAGTCCTTGGCGCGTCGTCGCGCCGAGCTCGTCGGCGTGGTGTTCGCGCTCGTCGGCCAAGCAACGGTAAATTTCGTATTCGTAGATGACCTTGTGGCATTCGATCAGCGCGGCGAACGATTGCGGCGAGGATATGCGCTCGGCATGCTCGCCGAGCGCGTCGAGCAGTTCGTCCGAGCCGTCGACGGCAGCCGTCGAGTAGCGCGACGCGTAGGGCATGTCGATCCACACGAAGTCGGGCTCCACGGGCGGTTCGGCAAGCCAGCCTTCCAGCATTCGCGGTCGCGGCGCCAGGTAGCTCTGGGGGTCGGCCGCATCGTAGCCGCCGAGTACGTCGGCGAGCAGCGCGACGTCTCCGAGGTCGTTTCCGAATACGCCGACCTGGTCCAGGGTCGGCGACGTTTCGAACACGCCGCGCCGGGATACGATCCCGCTGCTCGGCTTGAATCCGTAAATACCGCAGTATGACGCCGGCCGGATCACCGATCCGCCCGTCTGGCTGCCGATCGACAGCGGTACGTGACCGGCTGCCACCGCCGCGGCCGAGCCGCTGGAAGAACCGCCGGGTGTGCGTGAGAGATCGTGCGGATTGCGCGTTGCCGCCGGCTCCATCCACGCCAGCTCGGTGCATACGGTCTTGCCCATGACCAGCGCGCCGGCTTCGCGTAGCCGTTCCACCACCGCCGCGTTCGTTTCGGGTCGGCGGCCGCGGTAGATGCTGCTGCCGCGTTCGGTCGGCATGTCGGCGGTGTCGATGTTGTCCTTCACGCCGACGGGAATCCCGTGCAGCTGTCCGGTCGGCCGGCCGCGGCGGCGCAATTCGTCGAGCGCGTTCGCCCCGGCTCGCACCGCGTCTCGGTCCAGGTAGGCCCATGCCGCGATTTCGTCCTCGGTGGAGTCGATGCGCTCGATACACGCGCCAGCGAGTTTCGCGGATGAGAGTGTGCCGCCGACAATTCGTTCCACGGACTCACGAACGCTCGGCGCGCCGGACGATTCCACATTCTCTGTCATCGTCTATGGAACGTAAGGCCCGAACAACTGGTCCGGCAGCCACAGCGCGATGCCGGGGAAAAGGTACATCAGGACCATGCAGAAAATGACGATGCCGAGGTAGGGAATGATGCCCTTGAAGATCTGCACCAGTTCGATCTGCTTGCGCAGCACGCCCTTGAGGTAGTAGGCAGACATGGCCATGGGCGGTGTGAGGAACGAGGTCTGCAGGTTGAGCGCGACCAGCATGGCGAAGAAATACGGGTTAACGCCGAACGTGTCGAGCATGGGCAGGAAGATCGGCACGAAGATGATGAGGATTTCCGACCATTCCAGCGGCCAGCCGAGCAGGAAGATGATCAACTGTGCCAGGAGCAGGAACTGCCAGGGCTCCAGGTTCAGCGCCAGCACCCAGTGTTCGATGATGTCGTGACCGCCCAGGTAGGAGAACACCGAGGCGAAGGTCCAGGAACCGACGAACATCCAGCACACCATGGCGGTCGCCTTGGCGGTGAGAAATACCGATTCCTTGACTTTCTGCCAGGTCAGGGACCGGTAAAGTATCGCCAGCACCAGTCCGCCGAGGGCGCCCATGGCCGCCGCCTCGGCTGGCGTTGCCAGTCCGCCGAGAATCGAGCCCAGGACCAGCATGATCAACACGGTGAGGGGCACGAACGAGGTCAACAGGGCGATATAGATGTCCGAGTTCTTGTACTCCCGATCCTGCGGCGGCTTGGGAGCGATGCTCGGATTGATCCATACCCGGACGATGACGTAGACGATGTACAACCCCGCCAGGATCAGGCCCGGAAACATTGCTGCCGCGTAGAGCCGCAGCGGCGACAGCTCGGCGATTGCGGCGTAGACGATGAGCATGATCGACGGCGGAATCAAGATGCCAAGGGTGCCGCCCGCGCAGATGACGCCAGCGCTGAAATCCTTCCGGTAATTGGCTCTAGCCATGGCCGGAAACGCGAGCAGTCCCATGAGCGTGACCACCGCGCCGACGATGCCGCTTGCCGTGGAGAACACGGCGCACGTGATCAGCGCCGCGATCGCCATGGAACCGGGCAGGTTGCGCGCGGCGAGTTGTAACGAACTGAATAGGCGATTGACGATGTTCGCACGCTCCACGACATACCCCATGAACAGGAACAGGGGTATCGCGACCAGCGTGTCGTTCTCCATCACCGAGTAGGTGTTCTGATTGAGGAGATAGAAGATCCGGTTGTTGAAGGCGTCGGCGATCGTGGCGATCGAACCCGCCTCGAAGTATGCGTAGTATCCGAATCCCACGCCCATGGCGAGCAGCGTGAAGGCGATCGGGAATCCCAGCATCACCAGCACGATGAACAACGACAGCATGAGGATGGCGACTTCCGGGTTCGTCACGGTCGTGGTACCAGTCGATTGATCATTTTCGTGTGAGTCTGTACGGCGAATACCGGCGTCGGCTTATTCGACGCCGGTTCCGGTGCCCCCGCCCTCCAGCAGGCTCTGCTCCGTCTCGCGCACGTCCTTGAGGCGTTCCATCCAACGACCCTCGCGAATGGCCTTCCAGCAGCGCATGCATTCGGAGATGCCCTGCAGGATGAGCAGTCCGCCCGCGAGGGGAATGAGGGTCTTGAAAAAGTAGATCTGGATGCGCGCCGGGCTGTTCCAGCTGACTTCCTTGTAGCGCCACGAGTCCGCGGCAATCTCCGCGCCGAACCAGAAAAGCGCCAGCATGCCGGGAAAGAAGAAGACGAGGTACAGGATAAAGTCGATGGTCGCCTGCACCCGTACCGGGAAGAATCGATAGAGTATATCGCCGCGCACATGCGTGTCCTGGGCAAGCGCATAGGCGCCGGACATGAGAAACAGCGCGCCGTACATCTGCACCATCATGTCGAACGCCCATACCGTGGGCGCGTTGAACACGTAGCGTACGACGACCTCGTAGGAGACGGAGAAGGTCAGGATAAGGATGCACCAGCCGAACGCACGCCCGGTCCAGACGCTCAGGCTCTCGATGGCATAGATCAGCTTCTTCACCTGGCAATGCCCCGCAATTGCTGTTTCTTCAACGGGCACGGGGACCGCAAAACGGTCCCCGTGCCTGGTCTACACAACGTCCGGAAAATGTCCGACTCAACCGTAGTAGTGCTTGTAAGCCAACTTGTAATCGGGTTGGTTCAGGTTGAGGTAGTTCATCACGGTTTTCGCGTAGGTCTTCTGCGAATCGATAACCTTGGCGAAGAACGAATCCTCGGCGGAGATGCGGTCGATGACCTTGTCCCAGGCAGCGAGCTGATCGGCCATGACGCCGTCCGGTGTGCGGTACACGTTGACGCCCTGTTCGGTTTGCAGCTTGACCAGGTCTTCCGAGTATCGTTTCGTGTTGTGCCAGTAGAAGTTAGAGTTCTCCGCCTCGGACGCGTACCGCAGAATCGCCTTGAGTTCGTCGGACAGGCTGTTGTACTTGTCCTTGTTGAAGGTAATCTCGAAGAACTCCTGGGACTGGTGAAAGCTCGCCAGGTGATAATGCTTGGACACGTCCTGCATACCGAAATCACGGTCCGACGTCGGGTTGTTGAACTCCGCCGCGTCGATCAATCCGGACTTCATGGCGGGTTGAATCTCCCCACCCGGCAGTTGCACCACCGACATGCCCATCTCCAGCAGCACGTCCGCCGCCAGACCCACGGTGCGGTACTTCAGACCCTTCATCTGCGAAGCGTCTGTGATCTCCTCCTTGAACCAGCCGAGAGGCTGGGCCGGCATCGGGCTGTTGAAAAAACTCACGAGGTTCAGGCCCAGGTTTTCCATCAGTTCGTTGAACAGTTCCATGCCGCCGCCGTAGTGAACCCAGCCGAGCACTTCCTGGCTTGACCAGCCGAAGCACGGTCCGGTGCCGAACAGTGACGCGACCGGCGACTTGGAGTACCAATAGGCCGGTACATAGTGGGCGGCGTCCAGCACGCCGCGATGGACGGCATCCTGCATCTGGCTCGTCTTGACCACCGAGTCGACCGGCAGCAATTCGATCTGCATCGCTCCGCCCGCCATGGCATTGACGCGGTCGACGTAGGACTGGGCGTTCTCGAGGAAGATGCCGCCACCCCATGCCGCTTGCATTTTCAGCGTCACGGTTTGTGCGGTGGCTATTGCCGGGGCCGCCAGGCCGCCGGCGGCAGTGGCTGCTACGGCCGAGCCCTTGAGAAACTTGCGTCGGGATTTATCTGTTTTCATCTCTCGCTCCTAGTGATAGTTATATGGGCCGGAAACGGCCGGTTAGAGTACTCCACATTCTCGCGCAACGGCAACAAAGGTCCCGCCCGGGATGAGCCGGTCGAAATATCGGAAATTAAGGCGCGCCACGGATCGTAAGGCTCGACCATCGCCCGGTATCCCTGTCTTTTTTGACGCGTTTTAACCGACCGCGGCGCGGGCGACGGCCGATGCCTGAACGAAGCGCGATTCGTGCGTAAATTGTGCCGGCGTGCGAATCGGCGGCCGGCCCCGGGATCGGTCGCCGCAGGCTGGTGATTGTCGGAAATCGTTTGTAAGTGCGCGGGTTTTTACGGTTAGATCGACCGCGTCCCAAGTCGTGCCGTCTTGCGTCATGCCCGCCGGCGCAGGGATGCGTCCTCGCGGTCTTGTCGGGGGGAAGAAAGCCTTTAAGTCGATTGCGTCGCGCCTCGGGCCGCCCGAATCGCGGCTTTCTCGAAATCGGAATCGCGTGCCCGATTGCTGCCCTGCAATATCGTGACGTTAATCGCTTTTCGCGATTTTTTATTTCACCATGCGGAAATGCTTGGCAACGGTTCGGGCGTCGCGAAGTTTTTCTCAACCCTCCAGATCGGCTTGCAGCAGGCACCCGAACTCGCGCGGGAAATCCACCGAGACGCGCGCATGCACCGCGCCTTGCCGGTCGAAGAACCGCTGGCGGGTGCCCAGCGTGAACACGCCCTCGTGCCAGATGTCCGGATGGATATACAGGCCGCGGCTTCCGTCGAATCGAAGACACACGAAGTCGGCGGGTGTCACGTCGTCGCCGGGCCGGGCCACGGGTACGACGAAGGGAACAGGCTCCAGCGGAAAGAACAACTGGCCGCCGTCGGGGTGATAATTCGCGTGCCACAACAGGATTTTTCCCGGCCGAGTGGGCGGGCCCTCGATGGCGTCGGCGGGTTCGCGTCCGTATCCCAGGATGTAATGGCCGCCCACCGCCTCGTTGCGACCGTAGAGAATGTCGCCGCGCCACTCGCTGTGAAAGACACCCTCGGTGGTGCCACCCTCGTCGCCCGAGTCGGGATCGACCGGTCGGGCGCCCCGGGCGGGCCATCGCACGATCTCTATTTCGACCTCGTCCGGGTCGTCGACCAGTCGTCCGTAAGGCGCGACGGATTCCTCGGTGGCGTCGACGACAGCCATGTTTACGCAGGGCAACCCGCGCCCGATGGACGGATTGAGGTAGTCGGGAGCGGTGGCAATCTCTTGCATGAGTCGATTCCAGGTTCGGGGCCGGCGCGGAGCCGACTGAAACATTCGAATGCATGAACGATTCTTCAACCATGCATGATGAAGTTTCGTTTGTGGTCGCGGAAACTCGTTTCTATATTATGCCCAACCGCAAGGCGCGGTCTATTTAAACACGGCGCGAGCCGACAACCGTGATCGGAGTAGAAAATGTCCTCCCTGTATGTGTTGTATGACAACCCGGAACTGAACCTGCGTGCGCGCCGAGCGACCCCGCTGGTCCAGCTAATCAAGCGCCTGGTTGCCGACGTGCGGGCGTGGAACAAGGCCCGCCTGACCCGGGGTCAACTGGATCGCATGCCGGACTACATCCTGCGTGATGTCGGCATCGAGCGCGCCGAAATCGATTCCGTCGCCCGGACCATGGCGCGACGCTGATCGACCGGTACCGAACCAGGAAAAAGGCGCGGCTTGCCGCGCCTTTTTTTGTGCCCGGTTGCGTCCCGTCGTTGCGAGGCGACGCCTGGCTTGCGGATCGTACCTGGATTCACGGCGACGCGACAACGCAACGAATGCCCGTCCCGGGCAAGCGGCGGCGTCGGGCGCCCGGGCTTTCCCAGCCGCCCGCGAAAGCCGAAAACGAACAGGCCCGAGCGACTTTCTGGCGCCGCCGGGCCGTCCGGCGTCCTAGCCGGCGGCCTTCGCCTGGGCGCGACGCGCGTAGAGGATGAACTCGGTGTAGCCGTTCGGCTGCTCGCGCCCCTTGAGCACGAGGTCAAGGGCCGCCTGGAATTCGACGCTGGCCTGCGGATCGTCGCTCATCGGCCGGTACGCCGGATCGCCGGCGTTCTGGCGGTCCACCACCGACGCCATGCGCAGCATGGCCTCGCGGACCCGCGCCTCGTCGAGCAGGCCGTGATGCAGCCAGTTGGCGATATGCTGGCTGGAAATTCGCAACGTGGCGCAGTCCTCCATCAGCCCGACGTTGTTGATGTCCGGCACCTTGGAGCAACCCACACCCTGGCCGACCCAGCGCGACACGTAGCCGAGAATGCCCTGCGCGTTGTTCTCCAGCTCGCGGTCGATGTCCGCGCTGGAGAGTTCGCGGCCCGGCTCCATCAGCGGCAGCGTCAGGATGTCGTCTACCGGGGCCGGATCGCGGTCGGCGAGTCCCGCCTGTCGGGCGGCGACGTCCAGCATCAGGTAGTGGAGGGCGTGCAGGGTCGCGGCGGTGGGTGACGGTACCCACGCGGTGGACGCCCCCGCGGCCGGATGTCCGATCTTGGCGTCCATCATTGCCGCCATCTCGTCGGGCATCGCCCACATGCCCTTGCCGATCTGCGCCACGCCGCGCATGCCCGCCGCGAGCCCCGTGTCGACATTGGAATCCTCGTAGGCGGCAAGCCATTTCGCGCCTTTCATCTCGCCTTTCGGCAGTACCGGTCCCGCTTCCATGATGGTGTGGATCTCGTCGCCGGTACGGTCGAGAAAACCGGTGTTGATGAAGAACACGCGAGAAGCGGCGGCCGCGATGCAGTTATGCAAGTTGACCGACGTGCGGCGCTCCTCGTCCATGATGCCCATCTTGAGCGTGCCGGGCGCGATGTCCAGCGCCGATTCCACGCGCTCGAACAGCTCCACCGCCAGCTTCACCTCTGCGGATCCGTGCATTTTCGGCTTGACGATGTAAATCGAGCCGGCCCGCGAATTGGTGAATCGCCCGCGACCGAGCAGGTCGTGCTTCGCGGCCAGGGCGGTGACCATCGCGTCGAGAATCGTCTCGGCGACCGGTTCGCCGTCGAGCAGCACGGCATCGGTGAGCAGGTGCATGCCGGCGTTACGCACCAGCATCAGGCTGCGACCCGGCAGCGTCAGCGTGTCCCCCGACGGCGTGGTGTAAACGCGGTCACCGGCGAGCGCGCGGTCGATCGTCTTTCCGCCTTTCTCGAACGATTCTGTCAACGTGCCCAGCATCAGACCGAGCCAGTTGCGATACCCTTTCAGCTTGTCCTCGCTGTCCACCGAGGCGACGGAGTCTTCCAGGTCCATGATGGTGGACAGGGCCGATTCGAGTTGTACGTCGGCGATGCCGGCGAGGTCGCGTCGACCGATCGGATTGTCGGTTCCGAAACGGATCTCAAGGTGTAGACCGTTTTTCGTCAACAACACCGAATCGGGATTTGCCGCGTCGCCGGTGTAGCCGGCGAGTTGGCCGTCCTCGAGCAGCGAGGCGGTCGAGCCGTCGCCGAAGCGCACGATGAGCGCGCCGTCGGTCACGGCGTACCCGGTTGCCCAATGATGGGTGCCTCGGGTCAGCGGGAAATGTCGGTCCAACAGGTCGCGGACTCGTTGCACGACTTTCTCGCCGCGCACCGGGTTGTAGCCGCCCGGCTTGCCGCAGCCGTCGGATTCGTCGAGGACGTCGGTGCCGTAGAACGCGTCGTACAGGCTTCCCCAGCGGGCGTTGGCGGCATTCAGCGCGTAGCGGGCGTTGTCCACCGGGACCACCAACTGGGGCCCGGCCACGCGGGAGATTTCGTCGTCGATGCGGTCGGCCGAGACCGAGAAATCGGACACGCGAGGCTCGAGATAACCGATCTCCTCGAGGAATGACTTGTAGGCGCCGGCGTCATGCGCCGTGCCGCGACGGGAAACGTGCCACTCGTCGATACGCGACTGAATCGCGTCACGGGCATCGAGCAGTTCGCGATTGCGCGGGCCGAGTTCGGCGAGGATCGCGCCGAGCGCCGAGAAGAAGGTTTCGGCGTCCACGCCGCTGCCCGGCGTGAGTTCGTTCGTCACGAACGCGTCCAGCGCCGGATCGACATCGAGCTTGCCGCGGCGAATGCGTTGCGAGGTCATAGCGGGATTCCAAACTGTTTCTGAGAGGAGGGATTGTAAACGCGGAATTTCATGATGCGATGAACGCACCGTTCCGAGATGCGGTACCGCTCGATGCGGCGGTGGCCGGTGGCGTCGCGAGGAGAACTAGTATAACAGATTGATTTTAAGCAATTTTATTGCGCCGTCGAATGGAAATCGGGATGCGTGAAACCGTGTTTCGAGACAGCCAGGCGATTTCGTATCGTGAAAAGTTGAAGCATGTATCCTGCGCGAGTATCGGCCGGCGCGATGCCTACCGTGTATCGTCGCGATCCCGGTCGCCGTGACGCTTCAGGTCGGCGAAGGCGAAAAGCGCGAGGAGCACGGCAACGGCGGTGAGCGTGAACGAAAGCCCGACCAACACTTCCGCCATGGTGAATCCGAGCGGCAGATCCGGGGTGTAACCACAGGGTTCGTGGATCCTGAACAACCAGGGCATCCAGTCCTCGACGGCCAGCCAGGCAGGCAGACCGGAACGCATCTCGCAGCTGCCGAGCACCCACCCCCGCTCGGTACCCAGCAATTGCCAGGAGCGTTCGGCAAGGAACACCATGAGCGCGGCGGTCAGCAAATGTCCGGCGACGCGGGCCAAGCGGCAGCGTCTCAACGCCAGCGCGACGGCCGAGATGACAACGATCGCCGCGATGATCATGCGAACGTGTATGCACAGCACGCAGGGGGCGTAATCGAGGATGTACTGGTAGTACAGGGCGACCGCGAGCAGGGCGATGCCGAGGATGATCAGGAAAACCCAGTAGTGCGGGCCGCGGGCGAGGGTCATGAACGTTCCCTTGACGACTGTTTCGGTGATTCGCGGCGTGTGGGCGACCGGCGCCGCGATTCGGGCTTGCCGTGGAATTCTACCGGGTCGGGAGCGTCGAACCGCGACCTTGCTCGAATTTCATGCCGCGGTGGGAGCGATCGCCGCCCGGTTCGGGCGGCTTGCACGTGTGGATGCGTCGGGCGGCCGCGCGCATGGCGTCGCGGCCGCGGCAATTTGCATCTATAGCTTGCGATACACCGTCTCGACGGCCTTGGCGGCGGCGGCCACGATCGTGTCCGCCTCTTCCGGCGTCAGGCACAGGGGTGGCGCGAAGCCGAGGATGTCGCCCTGGGGCATGGCTCGGCCGATTACGCCGTTCTCGAGCAACGAAGCGGCGACCTGCGGGCCCACCTTGCGCGCCGGATCGAACAGCTTGCGCTCGGCCTTGTCCTCGACGAACTCGACCGCGGCAATCAAGCCCTCTCCGCGCACGTCGCCGACCATCGGATGATCGTCGAGCGCTGACCGGAGCGCGTCGTTGAAATACTTGCCGGTCTCCCTGGCATTGTCCACCAGCGAGAGCTTGTCGATGACCTCGAGGTTGGCGACCCCGGCGGCCGCGCATAGCGGATGAGCCGAGTAGGTCCAGCCGTGGCCGATGGGTCCGAGCTGGTTGGCGCCTTGTTCGAGCGCTTCCCAGAGGCGATCGTGCACGATGACGCCGGATAGTGGCGCGTAGGCACTGGTCAGGCCCTTGGCGACGGTGATCAGGTCGGGGTCCATGCCGTAGTGGTCCGAGCCGAACATCGACCCGAGTCGGCCGAAGCCGGTGACGACCTCGTCGGCGATGAGCAGTATGTCGTATTCCTTGAGGACGGCGCCGATCGCCTCCCAGTAACCCTTGGGCGGCGGAACGATCCCCCCGGTGCCGAGCATCGGCTCGCCGATGAATGCGGCCACCGTGTCGGGTCCTTCCTCCTCGATCAACTTGCGCAAATTGTCGGCGCACTGCCTGGAAAACTGCTCCTCGCTCTGGTCGCCGTCGGCGCGGCGGAAGTAATAGGGCGCGTCGGTGTGCAGCACGGGCGGACGCGGCAGGTCGAAGGCCTTGTGAAACAGGTCGAGGCCGGTGAGGCTGCCGCTCATGATCCCGGAACCGTGATAACCGCGCCACCGCGAGATGATCTTTTTCTTTTCCGGTCGGCCGAGGATGTTGTTGTAATACCAGACCAGCTTCAGGTTGGTCTCGTTGGCGTCGGAGCCGGACAGGCCGAAGTAGGTGTGGTTGAAACCACGCGGCGCGCGGTCGGCAATCATCTTGGCCAGCGTGATGGACACCTCGGCGCCGTGTCCGACGTAGGCGTGGTAGTACGGCAGCGTGCGCGCCTGGGCGGCGATGGCCTCGGCGACCTCGCTGCGGCCATATCCCACGTTGACGCAGTACAGGCCGGCGAAGGCGTCCAGACTGCGCCCGCCTCGGGCGTCCTCGATGTATACGCCGCTGCCGCCGGTAATGATGCGGTTAGGCGACTCACCGTGGGCATGCTGCGCCATGTGGGTCGAGGGATGGAAGAAATGTGCGCGGTCCCACTGGTCGAGTTGTTGTCTCTCGGTCATGATCGTCGTCGTTCCGGTTTGGTTTCAGGTTCGTCTTCGTGGTGAATCCGGTTTCGCGAGTACACCTGGCCTGCTGCGCGATACCGGCGATTCGCGGCCCGCTCTCAGCCGCTGTGAATACAGGTGTATTTCAGTTCGGTGAAGGCTTCCATGCCGTGTCGCGACCCCTCGCGGCCGAGCCCCGACTGCTTGGTTCCGCCGAAGGGAATCGTCGGGCCGGTTATCTTGGCGCGATTGACCGCCACCATGCCATATTGCAAGGCGCGGGTCAGCCGGCTGATGCGCGGGTAATCGGCGGTGAACAGGTATGCCACGAGACCGTACTCGGAGTCGTTGGCTCGCGCGATCACTTCTTCCTCGGTATCGAAAGGCGCGATCGCGGCGACCGGCCCAAAGGTTTCCTCGGACATGATCAGCGCGTCCGCGGGCACGTCGGCCAGCACGGTGGGCTCGTAGAACAGGCTGCCCGGCGACAGCCGCTTGCCGCCGCATACCAGCCGGGCGCCGCGCGCCAGCGCATCGGCGACGTGTGATTCGCACTTCTGCACCGCGCCCTCGTGCATCAACGGTCCGATATCGGCGGCCTCGTTCAGTCCGTCGTCAACCTTGAGCGCCGCGGCGCCGGCCGCGAAGGCCTCGACGAACCGCCGGTAGGTGGATCGTTGTACGAACAGGCGGTTCGCGGCCAGGCAGTCCTGTCCCGAGGTCGCGAACTTGGCCGCCACCGCCTGCGTCACGCTGCGGTCGAAGTCGGCGTCGTCGAACACGACGAGCGGTGCGTGGCCGCCGAGTTCCATGATCATCGTCTTGACCGTGGCGGCACACTGTTCCAGCAACTTGCGTCCGATCTCCGTGGAGCCGGTGAAGCTCAGGGCGCGCACCCGGGTGTCCGAGCACATCTCCCCGACGATCTCGCGGGCGCTTCCCACGAGCATGTTGATCACGCCCCGGGGGAAGCCCGCCCGCGCGGCGAGTTCGGTCAGCGCCAAGGCCGACAGCGGCGTATGGCTCGACGGGTGGGCGACCACGGTGCACCCGGCGGCGAGCGCGGCGGCCGCCTTGCGCGTGAACATCGCGGCCGGGAAATTCCACGGCGTCACCAGCGCCACGATCCCGACGGGTTCCCGGGTAACGCGCATGTCGGCATCGGCAAACAGGCTGGTCACCGACTCGACGTCGAGGCGACGCGCCTGTTCGGCGTAGAACTGCATGAAGGACGCGGCGTAGTCGATCTCTCCACGGGCCTCCCGGATGGGTTTGCCTTGCTCGAGTGTCATGATCCGTGCCAGGTCCTCGCGGTTTTCGCCGATCAGGCGGAACCACGCCTCAAGCAGCGCGGCTCGGCGCGCGGGCGACTGGGCGGCCCACGCCGGCAGCGCGGTTGCCGCGGCGTCGATGGCCTCACGGGTGCCGTCGATGCCGACGGTCGCGATCTCGCACAACGTCGAGCCGTCGGCAGGATTGGTAACGGCGAGCGAACCTGTCGCCGCCGCCGGATTCCAGGCGCCGTCCACGTGGCTGCCGTAGTTCAGCAACCGACCGTCGTTGACGTGAACGTTCAATGCACTGTGCCGGCCATCGGACCGGATTTTCGGAATCGCCATGACCCCTCCTTGTAGCGAGAACTGGCATTGCCGGAAGGTGATTCGATCACCCCGGCAACAGGTGGTGGAACAGGCCCGGGCGGACCGGGTCCCGGGCCGGGTGCAACAGCATCGATGGTAAGACAGGAACCGCGAAAATCGGGGCTTTTCTGCCCGGTGGTGTTCAGTGCTTTTTTCTTTTTTAGAGGCGTGACGCGAAAAAAATCTCGCCGACCGCGAATTGGTCGGCCGAGATGTCAGTCGGCGTCGTCTTCACCGCCGGCCAGGGCGTAGAGTGGCAGTCCGGGCAACTGTTTGATGGGCTTGGTGACGATGTAGGTGAAATAGCGGTCGACGCCGAGATCCGCGTCGAGCAGCGCGTCGACGAGTTGCTGATAGTCGTCAATGTGCTTGACGATGGTTTTGAGCAGGTAGTCGATACCGCCGCCCAGCGACCAGCACTCGCGAATTTCCGGGATGTTCATCACCGCGGATTCGAACTTGTGAAAGTCGTTCTTGCGGTGAGAAGCGAGACCGATCTCGGTGAACACGGTGACCGCCGGACCCAGCGCCCTGGGGCTGACGACGGCCTGGTAGGCCTCGATCACGCCCGCTTGCTCCAGGCGTTTGAGCCGCGTCCAGCAGGGCGTCGGCGACAGATTGACTTTCTCGGCGAGGGCCACCTTGGTGATGCGACCGTGTGTTTGCAGGATCGAAAGAATCTGCAAATCTGTCCTGTCGAGTTTCATTCGCAGTGTCGCCGGGCGTGGCGCCGCCGGACCGATGCCAACGTGCGCCGCGTTAGAATGTCTCGCCGCGCATTTCCTGCTTCGCGGCGCGCGTCCGTTTCGTGCGGCGGAAGTTTACACTGTGCAACGCGCGACTGGTTGGAAGTCTCGCCGCCCGCCGCCCGTCGTCGCGATCCGGCGCGCCGACCGGTAGCGCACGGCGGTCCGGGTAATCGACGATGCCCGTCACCGTTCCCTGGCCGCGACCGATCCGGCGGGTGACTCGGAAAGACGCAAACTTGTCGGAAGCCGCCGGTTTCCTGTCGCAACAGCGCCCGGGGTCCGGTCAGTCGATGGCCCCGAAGCACGCGCGCGCAACGCGGTCCGACCGCGGCAATCATGTGACGAACGGCGACCAGTTTGGTGCCGGTGGGCGAATCTCCGGCCATGGGCCGGTGGCTCACAGCCATCGTACTCGGAGTTTTGATTGAACGAACGGCAGTAACCGATAAACCCAAGATAAAACAACTCGTTAATTGACTAGCCAAGTATTGTGGCGAGACGAAGTCAATGTAGTCCAACACGAGTGAATTTGCAATGAAGCACCGGCCGCGGACGTTTGGACGGTGTTCATAGACTGCGCTGTCCACCGCGCCGACTGCGACAAACGTCGCGGCAGCCGATGGTCAACCAGGCCGGTACGGCAACCGCCGCCATTCGCACGCGCTCCATGTGCGACCCGCGCGCGAAACGCGGGGCCGTTTAAACGCGTGCGAAATCGGCCGGGACCACGTTCAGATATAATCGAACGCCGGCTACGTGCGCCCGGTCCGGGCGATGGCGTGGGGCGTATCGCCGCTGCGCTACCGCGACCGTGCCGAAATCCAACCGCGTCACGCGACGCCAACCCGCCAATGCGAGGCCGCGCAATGAGCGACGACGAGTCAACGCGCATCGAACGCGACAGCCTGGGGGAGGTAGCGGTACCGCGAGACGCGTTGTACGGTGCCCAGACCCAGCGTGCCGTTGACAACTTCCCGGTCAGCGGCACCCCCATGCCGGGCGAGTTCATCCGTGCCGTGGCATTGATCAAGAAGGCGGCCGCGCGGGCAAACCGGGATCTCGGACTGCTCGACGGTCAACGTGCCGACGCCATCGTCGCGGCCGCTTCGTCGATCGTTGCCGGGGAGCATGCCGGGGCTTTCCCGGTGGACGTGTTCCAGACCGGTTCGGGCACCAGCACCAACATGAACGTCAACGAGGTCATCGCGCGCCTGGCGTCGCAAGCCTCGAGCATCGATGTGCACCCCAACGATCACGTGAATCGAGGGCAGAGCAGCAACGACGTCATTCCCACCGCCATCGGCGTGAGCACCTGCGTGGCCGTCGCCGGCGAGCTGCTGCCATCCCTGGTTCACTTGAAGGAAGTCATCGACGTGCGCGCGGTCGAGTTATCCGACGTCGTCAAGACAGGTCGAACCCATCTCATGGACGCCATGCCGGTACGCCTGGACCAGGAACTGGGCGCATGGTCGAGCCAGGTGGCGGATGGCATCCAACGTATCGAGTCGTGTGTTCCGCGCCTCGCCGCGCTGGCGATCGGCGGTACCGCGGTAGGCAGCGGCATCAATGCGCATCCCGGCTTCGCGCCGCGCGTGGTCCGGTTGCTTTGCGAGGAGACGGGCATCGATTTTACCGAGGGCGACGATCATTTTCGCGACCTGGCCTGCCAGGACGGCGCCGTGGAGATGAGCGGTCATATCAACACGCTCGCGGTGTCGCTTGCCAAGATCTCGAACGACCTGCGGTGGATGAACAGTGGACCGCTTGCCGGGCTCGCCGAAATCGCGCTGCCGGCGCTGCAACCGGGAAGCAGTATCATGCCCGGAAAAGTCAATCCGGTCATCGCCGAATCGGTCGCCATGGCCTGTGCGCGGGTGATGGGCAGTCATACCACCATGACCATTGCCGGCGCGTCGGGGAACTTTCAGCTCAACGTCATGCTGCCGCTGGTCGCCGACACGCTGCTCGGCAGCATTCGCCTGATGAGCGGCGCCGCCCGTATTCTCGCCGACAAGGCCATCGCGGGTTTTACCGTCAATCGCGAGCGGATCGAGGCGCAGACGAAGGTCGCCCGGCGCCAGGCGGTGGGTCGCAAGGCAAAGCTCGAGAAGCGCGTGCCGCCGATCGTCGCGGGCGGGCTGAAGCGCGCCGCCGAG